>DASQKE010000121.1:0-3227 GCA_035630675.1 Allosphingosinicella sp. | reverse complement strand
GGCAGGGAGAAGTCGCCCCTGACCATGTTGTAGTTGCGATAGGACTGACCTGCTTCGAACACAATGCGAGCGCGCCTGTCGAACAAGTCGTGCCGGAACCCACCACCGACCGCGAAGCCCGAGCCGGTGGGCTTGTAGCTGTAGCCGTAGCCCACATAGAAGCCGTTGTACGGCGCGACGAGCCGCTTGAGTTTGCCGTCCTCCGCGTTCAGAAGGAGCTTCTCGATCTTGCCCGGCTTGTAGGTCTCCAGCTTCGCGGCCTTGTCCTCGCGCTGTTTCTCGATGATCTCGGTGCGTGTGGTCTGTCCGGAGACGGCGGCCTGGCTGGAGACGATCACCAGGAACAGAACGAGGGACAACGGGCGCATGGTTTCCCGAAACATTACTACAGGGAGCTGTGTTCCCCTGTGGCTGATCGGGGCTCGGGGCTCGGGATTCGGGTCTCGGAAAAATCCTTTTCTTTTCGAAATCCGCCCACGGTTTCGAGTATTGCCTTTTGACGCGAGCCCCGAGCCCCGGCCGTAAGGCTCAGTCAGACACGATGACCTCGCCGGGGAGGATCGGGCGGGTGCGCGGCAGGAGGCCGCGCCGCGAGAGATGGCCGACCCAGGCGAGGATGCCGACGAAAACCACGAGCTTGACGAGGTCGGCCCAGCCGGCGCGCGGCAGGGCTTTCCAGAGTGCCCACAACACAGGCTGGGCGATGCACACCGCCCATACCGAGCCGTAGAAGAACCGCCGCTCGTGACCTTCTCCCTGTGTCGACCGTTTCACCCGCGGCAGGTATCCCAGCGCGCCGAGGATCCAGACGCTGATGACGATCGGAAAGTAAGCGGTCTCGTACATCTGGCGCAGCTTCCACTCGCCGGAATAGGTCGCATAGGCGAGGCCGGCGATGTTCAGGGCCGCGAACGCGATCGCTTCGCTCCACGCCAGCGTGTAGCAGACGCGGCGGTAGAGCGGGTTGGGCCGGTCTTCGGTGAAGCGCAGGATGTACGGCGCCGGCTCGACGCCCGGAAGCCGGCCGCGGAGGCCGGCGATGGCCGTCCCGGCCAGCACCGCGCCCAGCCACAGCAGCATCCACCGGTTGAACCCGTGCTCGAAGAGCACGAACGTCATCGGCCCCGGCGCGATGAAGAACACGAAGATCCAGATCGGCCAGTGCGCGAGACGGTAGCGGACCTTGTTGCGCGTGCGAATGCGCCGGTCGCTGGCCAGCTCCACGCGCCGGGCCTGCCCCATGGTTTGTTCGTAGGACGGCGGAAGCAGAGGCCAGGACAAAAAGTGAGCTCTCCGGAAGAAACAAGAAAGAGGTGCCCGAACAATCTATCATCCCGCCCGCCGCCGAACGACCGCGCTATCCTGTAGTCATGGCTCTGGCAATGGATGAGCGTGGCGTAATCGTGGCATGCAGCCAGTGCGGACGGAAGAACCGCGTGCCGTTCAGCGCGAGCGAGGCCAGGTGCGGGGGATGCGGGACGACGCTGACGCCGCCGGGGGCGCCTATCGAGGCGCCTGACGCGGGTTCCTTCGATGCGCTCGTCCGCGCCGCCGCGGTGCCGGTCGTCGTGGATTTCTGGGCGCCGTGGTGCGGTCCCTGCCGGATGGTCGCGCCGGAGCTGGAGCGGGTCGCGGCCTCCAACGCCGGGCGCTACCTGGTCGTCAAGGTGAACACGGACGCGGTGCCCGAGCTCGGCGAGCGCTTCCGCATTCGCTCGATCCCGACCATGGCGGTGTTCGAGGGCGGCCGAGAAATCGCCCGCACGAGCGGCGCGCGCCCGGCGGCCGACATCGAGGCCTTCGTCCGGCAATCCGTGAACACCGCACAAAAGCGCGCGTGACCGGGGCGCCGCGCCAGCCAGCCGTGGTGCCCGCCGCGCTCGGAGGCTTCGGCGAGTTCGCGCTGGAACGCTTCCCGTTTGTCGCGGCCGCGGCCATCGCCACGCTCGAATCCGTACTTCCGGCCGGCGGACAGCGGCTCGGTGCGCGGGCCATCGACGATCTCCGCGTTCCCTTCTCCGCGGCGCTCGAACAGCGTCTCTCCCACCTCCTGCCGGCCGGCCTTGGCGACACGACCCCGCGCGTCGTCGCCGGTCAGCGCTTTGCGCAGGCAGTCGAGGAGATCCGCGACGCCTGTGACGGCTTCCTGCGGCGGGCGGCGATCAAGGCGTCGCTGGACGCAGGTGAGCGGCGCGAGATCCTGCGCGGCATGCTCCTCACGCGTGCCACCGACAATCGCCTGAAGACGTTCTTCACGAGCGGGGAAGTGCGGTTCCGGGACTCGCCCTTTCAGGGCAAGGGATTCCGCTCGCTCGGACAGGAGGCGATCTACGCCGCGGGAATCAGGCTGCGGCGTGGCGAACAGTACCGAACGGCCGCCGGCTGGACCGGCGACGTCATCGCGCCGATCATCCGCGACCTCGGCGCGGCGCTGGCGATGCGCCCTTCGCCCGAGACGGTGCGCATGGTGTTGTCGGCGCAGATGGCCAAGGCGGGCCCGCCGATGGACGGCAAGGATTTGCACGTCGGCGATTTCGGCTACGGCATCCTGCCGGCGTCCGCGCCGCTCGCCATCGGCACGCTGACGCTCGCCGGAATGGCCCTGGCGTTTCAGCGCGAGGGCTCGGGGCGGGTGGCGATCTCCTTCATCGGCGAAGGCGGCGCCTCGCTCGGCGAGTGGCACGAGGCGATCAACCTGTGCGCGGTACGGAAGCTTCCGGCGATCTTCTGCCTCGAGAACAATCAGACGGCGCTCTCGACGCCGGTGCGCGAGCAGGCGGCGGTGCGGGTATTCGCGGACAAGGCCGCCGGCTACGGCATTCCCGGCGTCACGATCGACGGCACGGATGCGGACGAGATCGCCGCGGCTGTCGCGTGGGCGGTCGAGCGGGCGCGAGCCGGGCTAGGGCCGGCGCTGATTGAGCTGGTGGCGATGCGCATGTGCGGACATGCCCATCACGACGACATGCTCTATCTCGGCCGGGACACGCCGCCGTCGTGGGAGTACCCGCGCCCCGCGGATTCCGGGTACGCGGATCGTGAGGCCTACACCTACTGGTCCGCGTGCGATCCCATCGGCCGATACGCCGAGCGTCTGCGGGCGGACGGCGTCCTCCGCGAGGGCGAACTGGACGAATGGAAGGCGGAGGCCGCCGCGCTGGTCGAGCGGGAGGCCCAGGCGGTGATCGCCGCGGACTGGCCCGACGCAGCCCTTGCCGGCGCCGGCG
>DASQKE010000120.1:0-26853 GCA_035630675.1 Allosphingosinicella sp. | reverse complement strand
AGAGCGTGCCGATCCCCGAAACGGCCAGGAAGGCGGCGACGGCGCCGACGACCCGGACCAGGAGCGAGGTGCGGGTCATGAACCAGCCGATCGCCAGCCAGGCCAAAGCCGTCGCGCCCGGGATCGAGAGCAATTGCGCGGCCGGCCCGGCACGGCTCTGCCAGAGCAAGAGGGCTGCGGCGGCGGCACCGAGGACGAACAAAGCCGCCCAGGCCGCGAACCGCTCGCCGTCGCGGCGGTGGCGCCAGAGCATGACGAGATAGCCGATCAGGCCGATCACCGGCAGCGAGGCGGTCACCGAGGCGGTCTTCCAGCCGTGGCGGTAGATCGGCATCGCCTCGCGCACGCGGTGGAGCCACAGCCGCTCGAGCTCCGGGCTCGATTGCTCGAGCCGCCCGAGGCAGTGCGGCCACATAAAGGCGAAGAAGGCGGCGAGGGCGAAGCCGCCGGCCGCGGCGATCGCGAGCCGCGCCAGGCGCTTCTCGGGCGACCAGGCGGCGAGCGCGACCGAAAGGCCTCCTGCGAGCACCATCGCCGACAGCCACACCGGCGACAGCGCATCGCAGACGGGTCCGCTATTGTCGTAGGAGGTGAAGACCAGCCAAGAAAAGGCGCAGCCCCCCGCCAGGCTCGCGCCGTAGGTGAAGAGGCGCTTCGCCTGGGCGGCATCGCGGATCCACATCAGCACCACCGCCGCGCCGCCGATCGCGAGATAGGGCAGCATCTCGAGCCCGATGGTGAGCGAGCCCGCGGTGGCGAGGCCGACGATCGCGCCGCCGCGCGCCCTTTTCGGGTCGGTGAGGCCCATCGCGACCAGGGCGACCATCGCCAATTGCCAGCCGTGATGGTCGATCCTGAGCGGGAGGAACATTCCGCGCAGCGACGGCGCGCACAGCACCAGCCCGAGCGCGACCGCGAACGCCGCGGGCGCGACCAGCCGGCGCGCGGTCACCGCCAGCGCCGCCATCGTGACGCCCATCGGCAGCAAGGGCGCCAGCGTCACCGCCACCTTCTCGGCCTGCGCGCCGCCGAGCAAAGGGGACAGCAGCAGCTTGATCCCGGCGATCGGCAGGTCGACCAGCCGCGACCAGTGGATGTTGGCGCCCTCGGGCAGGTTCATCCGGTGCTGGCGCAGGTCGTACCAGCCTTGCCCGTCGATCAGGGCGCGGACCTGCATCATGCGCATATTGTCGTCGGTGTCGCCGAGCGAGAACCAGCGAATGCCTCCCCGCCGCTCCCAGATCAGCCAGATCGCCGCGCCGATCCAGAACAGGATGACGAGCAGGCGCCAGTGCCGGTCTATAAACGCGCCGAGCCGGTCGCCGCCGCCGTCCGTAGCGTCCTGCGCTCGTAGCCCCACCTTTTTCCCCGCTGTTCAAGCCCTTGCCAGCGCATTAGTCCCTCGCGGGCAAAGGGCAAGGGTGGCGGACGAGCGATGAGGCTGTGGCGGGAGAATAGGGACCTCGTCGTCCAGATGGCCCGCTTCGGCCTCACCGGCGTGCTGCTGACCCTGCTCGTCGCCGGCGGCTACTGGATCGCGGCGGATGTGTTCGGCGTCGAGCCGATGCTGTCGATGACGCTCAACTATCTCGTCTTCACCTGCTTGGGCTATGTCCTCCACAGCCGTTTCAGCTTCCGCGGCCACGGCGCGCGCGACAATCCGCACGCGCGGACCGTGCGATTCTTCGTCGTCAACACCACCGGCTTCCTCGCCAACCAGTTCTTCATCTGGCTGCTGGTCAAGCAGATGGACGGGCCGGTCTGGTGGTCGGTGATCCCGATCGTGCTCGTAACGCCTCTGCTCACCTTCTCGCTCAACCGCCGCTGGGTGTTTGCCTGAGCCCAGGCTTGCGCACGACCCGATAGAGAATGCTGGTCCCGCTCCGCCACACCGGGCGCAGATCGTCGGCGAAGCCGGGATCGAAGGGCGGCGGGTCGATCGTCCAGACGAAGTCGAACGCGTCGCGCGGAAAGTGCGCCATCGCCTCGTTCGCGGTCAGCCAGACCTCGCGGCGGCAGCGCCGGGGCGTTACCACCTGCGAGGGGTCGCGCATCATCGGCCACGCCCCGCGGTAGCGCACGTCTAGCAGCTGCGCGCCCGCCATCGTCCATTGGTCGTTCGAAAAAGCGTGCTTCCGCGCGATCGCCAGCGCGGGCAGGTGGAGCAAGCGGCTCATCGCCCAGGGCTCTCGGCAGGCACGGCCGACGAACGACACCATGCGTGCTCCTTGCGGGACGTGGTCGAGCGCCTGCAGCTCGCGGTCGTAGCTCCGGTCGTAGAGCGTGGTGCTGACCGTGGTCGCAGCGGTGCGCACGAGGACGAAGGCCAAGGCCACCGCCGCGATCCCCTTCATCAGCCGCGCCCCCGTCCCCTCGGGGAAGCGGATCGCCACCAAAGCCAGAGCGAACAGATAAGGCGCGAGCCGCATGTCGGCATAAGCCGATCCGAACACGATCCGCGGCAGCGCGAAGAAGACGATCGAAAGGAAAAGCACCGAGGCGGCGAGGTTGCGCGAGAAGTGGATCTTGCGGCTGACCATCGCCCAGAAGACGACCAGCCCGCACAATGCCAGGCTGGCCTGGTCGAAGACTTCCCAGCGGTCGCGCAGCGCCATGCGCAGCCAGTCGAGCTTGGCGTCGAAATTGAGCCAGTCGGTGGTGCGCCCGCCCGACTCGCTGCGCCAAGCCAGCATCAAAGCGATCGGCGGCACCAGGCTGAGGCAGTGGAACGCCGCGAGGAGGCCGGCCATGAACAGGCCGCGTCCGCGGTCGAACTGGCGCACCAGCTCGGCCGAGAAAGCGAGCGCGCCGAGCGTCCCCCAGCCGAAGGCGTGGCAGACCCAGAGCAAGATCGAAATGGGCACCATCAGCCCGGCGCGCAGCCGCGTCCGCCCGAGCCGCGCCAGCCTCAGCCACAGGCCGAACGCCAGAAAGGCGAGCGCCATCGACAGGGCGTAGTTCACGAAGCCGAACAAGAACGGGAAATTGTAGGCGAACGGCACCGCCAGCAAGGCCGTCGGCGGGATCCTCCCATGGACCTCGCGCGCCACCCACAGGAAGCCGGCGACGGTCAGCGCCGGGATCGCGATCACGATCACCTTCACGGACAGTTCGAGCCCGAAGATCGGCGCGAGCGGCATCACCAGCAGGTCGATGCCGAGATTGCCGATCAGCCGCCATTCGAACGTGTAGAAGGATTGCAGCGCCGCCGAATCGGCGCCGTCGAGCTGCACCCGGTAGCGTCCGATATGGCCCGGCAAATCGAGCAAGGGCGGGACGTCCGGCCACAGCAGAGGCACGGTCGAGAGCAAAACCAGCAAGGCGACGGTCCAGCGCCGCTCCCACCAGGCGAGCAGGTGAAGCTGGGCGATCATCGCGACGGGCGGGTCCAGGCCATGGTCGGCATCTGCCGTGCGCGCGCGCAAAGGGTCAAGCGGGCGCGCGCCGCCGTCTCAGCGCGGCACTATCGGGAAGCGGCGGCGATCACGGCCGCGGTCAGCGCCTCGGCGAGATCGCGGACGCGGAACGGCTTCTGGAGGACGGGTGCAGCTCGGTAATCGTCGCGCAGGCCGTCGCGGCCGTAGCCGGTGGCGAAGACGAACGGGATGCCGCGCTCGCGCAGGACGTCGGCGACCGGGAAGCTGGGCTCGCCGGCGAGGTTGACGTCGAGCATCGCGACGTCGAACTCGCCCTCCCGCGCCAGCGCCAGAGCCGGCGCGAGCCGCCCCGCGATCCCGGCGACCTCGTGGCCCAAGGCGAGCAGCATGTCCTCGATGTTCATCGCCACCAGCATCTCGTCCTCGACGACGAGGATGCGCAGGCGCCGATCAGCCAAGCCCGGGCTCCGCAACGGCTTCGAGTTCGCGCTGCTTCTCGGCCGAAATCCGGTCGAGCTCGGCCCGGCTCTTCTTCTCGGCGGCGGACTTGAGCTGGCCGCAGGCGGCCATGATGTCGCGCCCGCGCGGCCGGCGGATCGGCGCCGAGATGCCGGCCTCGAAGACGATGTCCGAGAAGCGGCGCACCCTGTCCTCGTCCGAACATTCGTAGGCCGTCCCCGGCCACGGGTTGAACGGGATCAAATTCACTTTCGCCGGGAGCTTGTACTTGCCGAGCAGTCGGACCAGCTCGCGCGCGTCGTCGTCGCTGTCGTTCCTGTCCTTGAGCATCACATATTCGAAGGTGATGCGCCGCGCATTGTTGGCGCCGGGATAGGCCGCGCAGGCCTCGAGCAGCTCCTCGATCCCATATTTGCGGTTCAAGGGCACGATCTCGTCGCGCACCTCCTTGGTCACCGCATGCAGGGAGACGGCGAGATTGACGCCGATCTCCTCGCCTGCCCGCACCATCATCGGCACCACCCCCGAGGTCGAGAGCGTGATGCGGCGGCGCGACAGACCGAGGCCGTCGCCGTCCATCACGATCCTCAGCGCGTCGCGGACATTGTCGAAATTGTAGAGCGGCTCGCCCATGCCCATCATGACGATGTTGCTCAGCATCCGCCCTTCAGGCTGGCTCGGCCACTCGCCGAGCGAATCGCGGGCGAGCATCACCTGGCCGACGATCTCGCCGGCCGTGAGGTTGCGCACGAGGCGCATCGTGCCGGTGAAGCAGAAGGCGCAGTTCAAGGTGCAGCCGATCTGGCTCGACACGCAGAGCGTGCCGCGGTCGGCGTCGGGGATGAACACCATCTCGAAATCGTGGCCGTCGGGGGTTTTGAGGAGCCACTTGCGGGTGCCGTCGGTCGAGACCTGCTCGAGGACCACATCCGGCCGGCCGACCACGAAGCGCTCGGCGAACCAGGCGCGCTGCGGCTTGGCGATGTCGCTCATCGCGTCGAACGAGGTCGCGCCGCGATGGTAGATTTGGTGCCAGATCTGCTTGGCGCGCAGCTTCGCCTGGCGCTCGTCGAGCCCCGCATCGGCCAGCGCCGTCCGGATTTCGTCCTTCGAAAGACCGACGAGGTCGACCGGCGCCCCGTCCAAGGCCGCCACTTGCGGGCGCGGCACGGGAACCGGGTCGAAATGACCGGGAATGGGCATCGAAGCTGTCATGAGGGCGCCCATGTAGCGGAAAGACGCCGCTTTTCCTAGGCCGTGCCGGAGGCGCCGAGGCTGCCCGATCCGCGCCCGATCATCGTCTCGACGCCGTCCTTGATGCAGACGACCGAGCCCTGCGGCAGAGGCTGCGCGACCGGCGCGCCGCATTCGGAGCGGTCCGGCGCGCCGGTGAGGATGCCGCGCAGCACCCGCGAGGAGATGCCGTGCATCACGATCAGCCGGTCGCCGCGCTCGCCTGCGGTCTCGTCGAGCCATGCGCGCAGGCGCGTCGCGATCGCGTCATACCATTCGCCGCCCGGCGGGCAGCGGGTGAACAGGCCGGCCTTGCGGTCGACGAAGCCGCCGACCTCCGCTTCGATCTCGTCATAATGGCGCCCGCCCCATTCGCCCATGTCCATCTCGTCGAGGCGCGGGTCGGTCCGCGCCACGTGCCAGTCGACGGTGAGATGCTCGGCCGCGATCGCCAGCGTCTGCAGCGCGCGGCCGGTCGGCGATGCCCACAGGTCGAGCGCGGCCCCCTTGCCGAGGTGCGCCGCCAGCGCCGCGCCGATCTCGTCGGCCTGGGCGAAGCCGGCGCGGGTCAGCGGCGTGTGGGCGATCTCGCCCTGCATGCGGCGGGCGGCGTTGAACACGGTCTCGCCGTGCCGGGCGATGAACCATCTCACCGGCGGCGGCAGGCGATGGCGGCGGCGTCGATCGCGGTGGCGGCGCCGCGCAGGCGGTAGGAATCGCGCATCGAGAGGCCGCGCGCGCTTCTGGTCTCGATGCTCAGCTCGACGCCGGTGCGCATCGCCGCCACGATCTCGGAATCGGCGCGGGCGTCCGGGGCCCAGGCGTCGCGCGGGCCCGAGACGAGCTGGAAGGTGCGCCCGTCGATCCTCAGCAGCACCGCCGAGCCCTGCCTCTTCTCGCGCCCGAGCCGGACGTGGACCTGGCCGGCGAGGCCGCGGCCGGGCCACCAGCCGACCGAGGCGAAGGGCCGCGCGCCCTCCTCGGCCGAGCCCTGCTGCGGCTCGGCGATCGCGAAGCAGCGTTCATTGTCCCGGAACGCGCCCCAGAAGAACCAGGTGCCGAGCGGCCGCCGCTGGGCGAGCGCAGGCGCCGCGAGGGCGAAGCACAGGATGAGGAAGGCAAGGCGCCGCACCCGCTGCTGATCCCGCGTCTCGGCCCGGAAGGCAACGTGCAACCTCTTGCGGCACCCTTTTTTTGTGGACAAGGGTGCGGGCCACTAGCCCGGCGCGGATCGCGGCTCTAGAGTTCGCGTCCAAAGCCATCTTCGGGGGACTTCATGAAGGCGACGATCGAACGTGCCACGCTTCTCAGGAGCCTCGGCCACGTCCATTCGGTGGTGGAGCGCCGGAACACCATCCCGATCCTGTCGAACGTGCTCATCGAGGCGCGCGAGGACGGCACGCTCAGGCTGATGGCGACCGACCTCGACCTCCAGATCGTCGACACCATCGAGGCGCAGGTCCAGCAGCCGGGCGCGACCACGGTCGCCGCCCACACCCTGTTCGAGATTGCGCGCAAGCTGCCCGAAGGCTCGCAGGTCGAGCTCGCCGCCGCCGAGGGCAAGATGCAGGTCAATGCCGGCCGCGCCCGCTTCAACCTCTCGACTTTGCCGCGCGACGATTTTCCGGTGATCGCCGAAGGGGAGCTGCCGACCCGCTTCGAGCTGCCCGCCGCGACGCTGCGCCAGATCATCGACAAGACCCGCTTCGCCATCTCCACCGAGGAGACACGCTACTATCTGAACGGCATCTTCCTGCACGTCTCGGACGAGGCGCAGCCCGTGCTGAAAGCGGCCGCCACCGACGGCCACCGCCTCGCCCGGGTCACGGTCGCCCGCCCGGCCGGCGCCGAGGGAATGCCGGACGTGATCATACCGAGGAAGTGCGTCGGCGAGCTCCGCAAGCTGCTCGACGAGGTCGACGGCACCGTCCAGGTCTCGCTCTCCGAGACCAAGGTCCGCTTCGATCTCGGCACCGCGATCCTGACCTCCAAGCTGATCGACGGCACCTTTCCGGACTATAGCCGCGTCATCCCCACCGCGAACGACAAATTGCTCCGGATCGATCCGCGCAGCTTCGAGGAGGGCGTGGACCGGGTCGCCACCATCGCCAGCGAGAAGACCCGCGCGGTCAAGCTGACGCTGGAGCGCGACAAGGTGACCTTGTCGGTGAGCTCGCCCGAAAACGGCACCGCCGCCGAAGAGGTTGCCGGCGACTATGGCTCGGAAGGCCTGGAGATCGGCTTCAACGCCCGCTACCTCCTCGACATTCTCGGCCAGATCGAAGGCGACACGGTCGAGATGCACCTCGCCGACCCCGCCGCCCCCACCCTGCTCCGCGAAAACGACAAGGCCCCGGCGCTCTACGTGCTGATGCCGATGCGGGTGTGAGCCGAAGGGAAGGTTTGGGCGCGCAGCGCCAATTCGACGAGCATCGACGGTAAGTTGCGGCTTCGCCGCCGGTGCGGACCCTCTGCGTCTCTGCGCCTCTGCGCCTCTGCGCGAACCGACCTTCTTCCCTTCCGCTGCCGGGAGCCTACATTGACAGGCGAGGGGTGGGCCGGTAGGCGTCCGCGCTTCCCGAAGCACCGAAATTCGTTGGAGCCAAGCCATGGCGCGCGTCACTGTCGAAGATTGCGTCGACAAGATTCCGAACCGATTCGATCTCGTCCTGCTCGCCGCCCAGCGCGCGCGGCAGGTGTCGGGCGGCGCCGAGCTCACCATCGACCGCGACCGCGACAAGAACCCGGTCGTGGCGCTGCGCGAGATCGCCGAGGAGACGGTGAAGCCCAAGCATCTCGAGGAATCGCTGGTGAGCTCGCTCCAGCGCGTCCAGGTCGACGACGACGACGCGCCCGACGAGGCGCCCTCGCTCTCCGCGTCGGCCGAGGCGCTGCGGCTGACCGCGGCTGCTCCGCCGCGCAACAACAATGCCGGGGGCGACTACGAATAATCGCGTCCACTTCGTCCACTTCGAGACGGCGATAGGCCGCTGCGCCCTCCTGTGGCGCGGCGGCCTTGTCATAGGCGCGGCGCTTCCGGAGGCGGACGAAGCCTCCCTGCGCTCAAGCCTCGCCGCACGATTCCCCGGCGCCGAGGAGGCCGAGCCGCCCGGCTTCGTCGCCGAAGCCGCCGCCCTGATCGTGCGCCTCCTCGCCGGCGAGAAGGTCGACTTCGCCTCGATCCCGGTCGATCTCGGCTCCGCCTCCGATCTCGAGCGCAAGGTCTATGAGGCCGCGCGACGCATCCCCTGCGGCGAAGTGCGCACCTATGGCGAGATCGCAAACGAGATCGGCGCGCCCGGCGCCGCGCAGGCGGTCGGCGCCGCGCTCGGCCGCAATCCGGTGCCGATCCTCGTCCCGTGCCACCGCATCCTCGCTTCGGGCGGCCGCAGCGGCGGCTTCTCGGCGCCGGGCGGCGTCGCGACCAAGTTCCGGATGCTCGAGATCGAGCGCGCCCGGCGCTCCGGCGACTCGGGCCTGTTCGAGGATCTGCCGCTGGCTGTGAAGCCGGCGCGCTAGGCGGCCTTTTCGCCTTCCGGCAGCTCCGCCTGGTCGACCCAGTCGAGGTCGCCGAGCGCCAAAGGCCGGCCGTCGGCGGCCCGGACCGCGATCTGCTCGACCAGATGACGGGTCGCGCGATCGACCAGCACCGGGTTGGACGGGACGCCCGAGACCCAGCGCTCGCCCCATTGCCTGAGCGCGATCAGCACCGGGAGCAGCGCCCGGCCCTTGTCGGAGAGGCGGTAGACGATCTTGCGGCGGTCGTCGGAATCCGCCTGGCGCTTGAGGATTCCGTGCTCGACCAGCCGGGCGAGCCGGTTCGAGAGGATGTTGCGTGCGATGCCGAGCGCCCCCTGGAACTCCTCGAAATGCTGGAGGCCGTTGAACGCGCCGCGCAGGATCAGGAACGACCAGCGCTCGCCGACGACCTCGAGCGCGGCCGAAATGCCGCACTCCGCATAGATCGCCTTCAGGGTGTCCGCCTTCACCATCGCGACATGCCTATCCCTTTTCGCGCGCGGCGACATCATGCTTTTTTGTCACGCCTCCGGGCGCACTTGGGCCTTGCGGGCTTTTTGCGTTGCAACAGCGGGGTGCCGCACCACATGGTGGTTCGGTGCTCAGGCAGTATGAACTGATCGAGCGGGTCAAGTCCTACGACCCGGACGCCGACGAGGCGCTGATCAACCGCGCCTACGTCTTCTCGATGAAGGCGCACGGCTCGCAGACCCGCGCTTCGGGCGACCCCTATTACAGCCATCCGATCGAGGTTGCCGGCATCCTCACCGACCTCCACCTCGACGACGAGACGATCGTCACCGCCATCCTCCACGACACCATAGAGGATACGCTGGCGACGCCGGAGGAGATCGAGAGGAGGTTCGGCGCGAACGTCGCGCGGCTGGTCGACGGCGTGACCAAGCTCTCGCGGATCGAGGCGCAGAGCGAGAGCCAGCGCGCGGCGGAGAATTTGCGCAAGTTCCTGCTCGCCATGTCGGGCGACATCCGGGTGCTTCTGGTGAAGCTCGCCGACCGGCTCCACAACATGCGTACCCTCCACTTCATCCCCGACCAGGAGAAGCGCCGCCGCATCGCCCGCGAAACGATGGACATCTACGCGCCGCTGGCCGAGCGGATCGGCATGTACGAGTTCATGACCGAGATGCAGACGCTCGCCTTCCGCGAGCTCGAGCCGGACGCCTTCGCCTCGATCTCGAAGCGGCTCGAGCAGCTCCACGGCAGCGAAGGCGACCTCATCGAGCGCATCGCCCGCGGCCTCAAGGCGCATCTCGAGGCGCACGGCGTCGAGGCCGAAGTCCAGGGCCGCGAGAAGCATCCCTACTCGATCTGGCGCAAGATGGCCGAGCGGCACGTCAGCTTCGAGCAGCTTTCCGACGTCATGGCCTTCCGCGCGGTCGTCGGCGGCCAGGATGAGTGCTACCGCACGCTCGGTCTCATCCACCAGCGCTGGCCGGTGGTCCCGGGGCGCTTCAAGGATTTCATCTCCACCCCCAAGCGCAACGGCTACAAGTCGCTCCACACCACCGTCATCCACGACGAGCAGATGCGGATCGAGATTCAGATCCGCACCCGCGAGATGCACGCCAAGGCCGAGCACGGCCTCGCCGCCCACTGGGCCTATAAGGAAGGCAAGGAAGCCGCCGAGGCCCAGCATCCCTGGATCGACGACCTGCTCGAGATTCTCGAGCATGCCGCCACCGCCGAGGAGCTGCTCGAGCATACCCGGATGGCGATGTACCAGGACCGGATCTTCGCCTTCACGCCGAAGGGCGAGCTGATCCAGCTCCCAAAGGGCGCGACTCCGGTCGATTTCGCTTATGCGGTGCACACCGATCTCGGCGACCAGACCGTCGGCGCCAAGGTCAACGGCCGGGTGATGCCGCTCCGGACCCCGCTCGACAATGGCGACCAGGTCGAGATCCTCGTCTCCAAGGCGCAGCACCCGCAGCCGGCCTGGCTGAGCTTCGTCGTCACCGGCAAGGCGCGCGCCAAGATCCGCCGCTTCGTCAAGTCGAAGGAGCGCGGGGAGACGGTGGCGCTCGGGCGCAAGATTTTCGACGAAATCGTCCAGCGCCTGCCAAATCCGCTCGGATGGGAAGCGATCGCCGAGGCGCTGCGCCGCCTCCATCTCCACAATGACGACGAGCTGATGGAAGCGATCGCTCTCAAGCGGATCGACGACGTCCGCGTCATGGAAGCCCTGATGCCCGGCTCGACCGGCAAGGACGGCGTCAAGCCGCCGCCCCAGCGCCGGGCGATCTCGATCAAGGGCCTTACGCCCGGCGTCGCCTTCCAGCTCGCCGAATGCTGCCACCCGATCCCGGGGGACCGAATCGTCGGCCTGAGGCGCGAGGGCGAGGGCATCGAGGTCCATACTATCGGCTGCGACCAGCTCGCCGACGGCGTCGACGCCGACTGGGTCGACCTCGCCTGGGGCGACGAATCCGACGGCGGCACCGCGCGGCTGTGCATCATCATCAAGAACGAGCCGGGCTCGCTCGCCGCCATCGCCGGGATCATGGGCAATCACGGCGCCAACATCGTCTCGATGGACCAGACCGGCCGCGACGGGTCGTTCCACACCTTCCACCTCGATATCGAGGTCCACGACGTCTCGCACTTGATGCGCATATTGGCGGCGTTGAGGGCGTCCGAATTCGTCTCGACCGCCGAACGGCTGTAGGGGATAGTCGCATGAACAGGTTCGATCGCCGCACGTTTCTGGCCGGCGCCGGCGCGATTGCGCTCGGCACGCCCGCCGCTGCACTCGCCCAGGCGCAGCCGCGGCTCGTGATGTGGAAGGACCCGAGCTGCGGCTGCTGCACGCACTGGGCCGAGCGCGTCCAGGCGGCGTTCGGCGAGCCGGTGCGGATCGTGCCGGTTGCCGACATGGCGGCCCTGAAGCGTGCCCGCGGCATTCCGCAGGATCTGTGGTCGTGCCACACCGCCTCGATCCACGGCCTGATCGTCGAGGGACATGTCCCGCCCGCCGACATCCGGCGCCTGCTCGCGACCCGGAGCCGCGCCTTCTCCGGCCTGGCCGTCCCCGGCATGCCGGCAGGCGCGCCCGGAATGGATATCGGCCACACCCGCCGCGACCCCTATCAGGTGATCGCGTTCGGCCCCGCCGGACGCCGCGCCGTCTACGCGCGGCACGGCTGAGCGCCGCCCGCATGCGCCGGGCGGCTTTGCTTCGGTTGCTTCGGCGCGTAAGGCAGGGGTGGGAGAGGAAGCGCGACTGCAGGCCCCATCCGGCCTTCACCGGGGGTTCACGTCTCTTAGGGCATTGATAACCTTTAAAAATCTGGACGCGCAGGCGTCGGCGCCCTACAGGCTTGGCGCTGCAATGCGCGGGGAGGCATCGTGAGCGTACCGACCAATGGCAATGATTTGCTCGAAGGCGATGCCGGCGACAACGTCATCGACGCGCTGGCAGGGGACGATATCGTCTACGGGCGGGGCGGCGCCGACCAGCTCACCGGCGGTCAGGGTGTCGACCTGCTTTACGGCGAGGAGGGCGACGACGTCCTCAACGGCTCCGCCGGCGCGGATCGCGCCGAGGGCGGCCCCGGCAACGACGCTTATTATGTCGACGATCCCGGCGACATCGCATTCGAGCTCGCGGATGCGGGCCGCGACATCGTCATCGCAAGCGTCAGCTACCGGCTCGGCGCTCATATCGAGGACATGCAGTCCTCCTACATTCCGGGAACCGACCCGCTCTCGCTGACCGGCAACGACCTTTCGAACCGAATCTGGGCCAATTTCGGCAACAATCTCATCGACGGCGGCGGCGGTGCGGATTCGATGTTCGGCTACAGCGGCGACGATGCCTATATCGTCGACCATGCCGGGGACCTGACCTATGAATCGGCCGACGGCGGCCGCGACCTCGTCGTCACCAGCGTCAGCTACCGTCTCAACCCTCACGTCGAGGACATGCAGTCGTCCTACATTCCCGGGACCAACCCGCTGTCGCTGACCGGCAATGATCTTTCGAACCGGATCTGGGCGAATTTCGGCAACAACCTCATCGACGGCGGCGGCGGTGCGGACGCGATGTTCGGCTATGGCGGCGACGATGCCTACATCGTCGACCATGCCGGGGACCAGACCTACGAATCGGCCGACGGCGGCCGCGACCTGGTCGTCACCAGCGTCAGCTACCGTCTCGACCCGCACGTCGAGGACATGCAGTCCTCCTACATTCCCGGGAGCGACCCGCTCTCGTTGACCGGCAACGATCTGGCAAACCGGATCTGGGCGAATTTCGGCAACAACCTCATCGACGGCGGCGGCGGCGCGGACGCGATGTTCGGCTATGGCGGCGACGATGCCTATATCGTCGACCATGCCGGGGACCAGACCTACGAATCGGCCGACGGCGGCCGCGACCTCGTGGTCACCAGCGTCAGCTACCGCCTCAACGCCCATGTCGAGGACATGCAGTCCTCCTACATTCCGGGAAGCGATCCGCTCTCGCTGACCGGCAACGACCTTTCGAACCGGATCTGGGCCAATTTCGGCAACAATCTCATCGACGGCGGCGGCGGTGCGGACGCGATGTTCGGCTATGGTGGCGATGATGCCTATATCGTCGACCATGCCGGGGATCAGACCCACGAATCGGCCGACGGCGGCCGCGACCTGGTCGTCACCAGCGTCAGCTACCGCCTCAACGCCCATGTCGAGGACATGCAATCGTCCTACATTCCGGGAAGCGACCCGCTGTCGCTGACCGGCAATGATCTTTCGAACCGGATCTGGGCCAATTTCGGCAACAATTTGATCGACGGCGGCGGCGGTGCGGACGCGATGTTCGGCTATGGCGGCGACGATGCCTATATCGTCGACCATGCCGGGGACCAGACCTACGAATCGGCAGACGGCGGCCGAGACCTGGTCGTCACCAGCGTCAGCTACCGTCTCGACCCGCACGTCGAGGACATGCAGTCCTCCTACATTCCCGGGAGCGACCCGCTCTCGTTGACCGGCAACGATCTGGCAAACCGGATCTGGGCCAATTTCGGCAACAACCTCATCGACGGCGGCGGCG
Source organism: Allosphingosinicella sp. (assembly GCA_035630675.1). Lineage (GTDB taxonomy): Bacteria > Pseudomonadota > Alphaproteobacteria > Sphingomonadales > Sphingomonadaceae > Allosphingosinicella. The sequence goes on along the minus strand of DASQKE010000120.1, from coordinate 13,206 downwards.
GCGCGGATGCGATGTTCGGCTATGGCGGCGACGACGTCTATGTCGTCGATCATGCCGGCGATGCCGTTCATGAGGGCCCGGACGGCGGGCGCGACACGGTGCGGACGAGCGTCAGCTACACGCTCGGCGCCGACGTCGAATGGCTCCTCGCCGCGGACCCCGCTTCCAGCGACGCCCTTTCTCTCACCGGCAACGATCTGGCCAACGTCATCAGCGGAAATGCAGGTCAGAACGTAATCGACGGAAAAGGCGGCAACGACACGCTGACCGGCGGCGCCGGCGCGGACACATTCTCCTTTACCACCGCTTTGGGCGCCGCCAATCGCGACACGATCGCCGACTTCGCGCCGGGCGCCGACAGGATATTGCTCGGAGGACAGTCGGGAGAAGCGTTTGCGGCGCTGGCGAGCGGCGCGCTCGCGGCCGGCGCCTTTGCAACCGGCGCTTCGGCGTCCGAAGCCGACGACCGCATTCTCTACGATCCGGCGACGGGCGCCCTGCTCTACGACGCCGACGGGGCAGGCGGCGCGGCCGCCGTGCAGTTCGCTACGGCAGGAGCAGGCCTGTCCCTCACTTCAGCCAGTTTCATCGTCTCCGGGCCCGCGAACCAATTGTCGGCGATCACCTCCGGCTCGACGGCTTCGGTCGCGGAAAACAGCCTGGCTTCGACGATCGTCTATCAGGTCCAGGCCAGCGACCCGGACGGCGATTCGCTCTCGTTCCGGCTCGACGGCCCGGACGCGGCGAAACTGACCATCGACGCGGCGGGCGCGGTCAGGCTCGTCTCGCCCGCCGATTTCGAGACGCAGAAGACCTACGTCTTCACCGTCCACGCGCTCGATTCGAGCGGCACGGGCGGGAGCCGCACGGTCACGCTTTCGATCACCGACGTCGTCGAGGCGTTGCCGCGCTATCTCGTCACCGATCAGGAGGCGAATGACAGCAGCGGGGCCGCGCAGGCACTCGATCGCAGCAAGCTGGCGCCGACCGGCGACGCCAACGTTCCCGATTCGAGCCTCCCTTCGGCGACGATAACCGGCTCGATCTCGACCGACACGGACAAGGACTTCTTCTCGATCACGCTCAATGCCGGCGAGTTGCTGATCCTCGACGTCGACGGCACCGATACGCTCGACGCCGAGCTCCGCGTCTTCGGCCCGAACGGCGCCGAAATCGCGATCAATGACGATCCCGGCTCGTTCGACCCCGGCTCCAGCGCCCATGCCGGCCTCTCGCACAATATGGACTCGTTCATCCGCGTCCGCGCGCCGACGACCGGCACCTATACATTTTCGATCGCCTCGTTCCGCGAAGAAGACGGCCGGACCAGCACCGGCAGCTACACGCTGCATGTGCTGGTCGGCCCGACCGCCACTCCTGCCCAGATCGACGAGGAGAACATCCAGTCGATGCTGTCCGGAAGCACGTGGAGCACGCTTGGGCTCAGCTACGGCTTCCCGACCAGCGGCAGCCAGTACGGGCCGAACGAAGGCAGCGACGAGATCGCCGCCGGCATGCAGCCGCTGAACGGCGGGCAGCAGCAGGCGGTCCACACGATCCTCGCGCAGATCGCCAATGTCAGCGGTCTCAGCTTCGTCCAGAACGCGGCGTCGCCCGGCGCGGCGGACCTCCGCTACGCGCTCAGCACCGATCCCAACACCGCCCACGCCTATGAGCCGGGACCGGGCAATGGCGGCGACAGCTGGTACAATACGGCCAAATATTCGACGCCGACCGTCGGTAATTATCAATGGGTGACCTTCATCCACGAGAGCGGCCACGCGCTCGGCCTCAAGCACGGCCACGAATCGCCGGCGCTTAGCCCGGACCGCGACTCGATGGAATTCTCGGTGATGACCTATCGCGGCTATATCGGCGCGCCGGTCGGCGAGGACGGCGGCTTCACCAACGAGACCTGGGGCTATGCGCAGACGCTGATGATGTACGACATCGCCGCGCTGCAGCGCATGTACGGCGCGGACTTTACCCATAATGCGGGCGATACCGTCTATAGCTGGGATCCCTCGACGGGCGCTTTCCGGGTCGACGGCGTCACCCAATGGACCCCGGGGGGCAATCGCATCTTCATGACCGTCTGGGACGGCGGCGGCATCGATACGTACGATTTCTCCAACTACACCTTCTCTGTGTCGCGTACGATCGACCTTCGGCCCGGCGAATGGACCAAATTGGGCGACGCGCAGCTTGCCAACCTCGGCAGCGGCTTCGCGCGCGGCAATATCGCCAACAGCCTTCTCTACAATGGGGACCCTCGCTCGCTGATCGAGAATGCGATCGGAAGCCAGGCCGAAGACTGGCTGATAGCGAACGACGCCTCGAACCGGCTGACTGGCTCCGGCGGCGCAGATCGGTTCGTGTTCCACTCGGTCTCGGCGAGCAGCGTCGCTGCACCCGACACGATCACCGATTTCGTTTCCGGAAGCGAAAAGATCGGTCTCGACGGCATCGATGCGATTAGCGGGACGCCGGCGAACGACGTATTCTCCTATATAGGAACGAACGCGTTCAGCGGCGTGGCCGGCCAGCTTCGCCATGAAAGCGTCGGGGGAACGACCCACATTTACGCTGACGTCAACGGCGATTCCGTCGCCGACCTGCACATCATCGTGAACGCGCCCGTGGTCACGATCCAAGATTTCTTCCTGTAGGCCGTCGCGGCATGCCGTCCAAAAGCGCGTCGCGATGATCAGATTCGTCACACTTGCAGCCTTTGCGGCTGCTCTTCCGGCAACGGGTTGGGCAATGAAAGACCATGAGAGGACCGCCGGCATGGCCCCGGCGCGCGATGGCAATATCGCGATCCGTGAGGAGCTCGACGCCGCCCGGCGGGCCGGCACGCTCGCCGCCTACGACCTGTTCATCGCCCGCCATCCGCGGCACATCCTCGTCCCCACCGCGCGCGAGGAGCGTCGGCGGCTCGAGCGGCGTCTCCGCCGCCGCCGCTAGGCACGAAGCGCCGGCCCATGCTAGGCGTCGCGCGATGAGCGGCGCTCCGGAAATGACCTATGGCGATTATCTGTCGCTCGCCGACATCCTCGCCGCGCAGCATCCGATCTCCGACCACCATGACGAGATGCTGTTCATCGTCATCCACCAGACCAAGGAGCTCTGGCTCAAGCAGATGGTGCGCGAGCTGAAGCTGGCGCGCGAGCTGGTCCGCGCCGACCGGCTGGTCGAGGTCCACAAGATCCTCTCCCGGGTCACCAGGATCCAGGCGGTGATGACGCTCTCCTGGGACGTGCTCTCGACGCTGACGCCGGCCGACTATGTCCAGTTCCGGGGTGTCCTGGGCGGCTCCTCAGGCTTCCAGTCCGCCCAGTTCCGCGAGGTCGAATATCTGCTCGGCCTGAAGGAAGGAGGCTTCCTCAAATATCATGAGGAAGGCTCTGAGCCGCACCGCGCGCTCGCCGCGGCGCTAGCCGCGCCGAGCCTGTGGGACGAGGCCAATCGCGCACTCGCTCGCTCCGGCTTCGCCATGCCCGCCGAAGCGACCGATCGCGACTGGAGCCTTCCCTATCGCCCGAACGATGGCGTCGAGGAAGCCTGGACGGCGGTCTATCGCGACGCGACGCGTCACTGGCCGCTCTATCAGCTCGCCGAGAAGCTGGTCGACATCGACGACGCGTTCGCAACCTGGCGGCACAAGCATGCGATCACTGTCGAGCGGATCATCGGCTTCAAGCGCGGCACCGGCGGCACGCCCGGCGTCCCCTATCTCCAGTCGACGATTGGCAAGCGCGCCTTTCCGGAGCTGTGGAGCCTCCGGACCAGGCTTTGACCGAGTAGTAACCTCCCCGCTCTATTCTCGCCGCCATGAGCATGAAGAGCGTGCATCTCGTCGCGGCTGCGCGGCCCAATTTCATGAAGGTGGCGCCGCTCTGGCACGCCCTGAAGGCGGCGCCCGATTTCGCGCCGGTGCTGGTCCATTCGGGCCAGCATTACGACGTCAACATGTCCGACGCCTTCTTCCGCGACCTGCAGCTGCCGGCGGCGGATTTCCATCTCGGCATCGGTTCCGGCTCCCATGCCGAGCAGACCGGCGGGGTGATGGTCGCCTATGAGAAGATCGCCCTCGATCGGCGGCCCGACTGGCTGGTGGTCGTCGGCGACGTCAATACCACCGCCGCCTGCGCGCTGGTCGCCGCCAAGCTCCGGATCCCGCTCGTCCACCTCGAAGCCGGCCTCAGGAGCCGCGACAAGGCCATGCCCGAGGAGGTCAACCGCTTGGTCACCGATTGCCTCGCCGACGTGCTCTGGACGCCCTCGCCCGACGCCGACGCGAACCTGGTCGCGGAGGGCGTCGATCCCGCGCGAATCAGCCGCGTCGGCAACATCATGATCGACAGCTTCGAGCTGGTCCGGCCGGCGATCGAGGCGGCCGACTGCGCCGGTCGCTTCGGCCTCGAGCGCGGCGGCTATGCCGTCGTCACCCTGCACCGGCCGTCCAACGTCGACGATCCGGGCGAGATCGCCCGCCTGGTCGCGAGCCTGGTCAGGGTGCAGCAGCATTTGCCGCTGGTCTTTCCCGTTCACCCGCGCACCCGCGCGCGCCTCGCCGAAGCGAAGCTGGACGCGAGGCTGAAAGCGGCGGGGGTGCGGCTGGTCGATCCTCTGTCCTATGTCGAGTTCATGAGTCTCGTCACCGGCGCCGCGGCCGCGATCACCGACAGCGGCGGCGTTCAGGAAGAGACCACTTATCTCGGCATTCCCTGCCTGACGCTGAGGCGCAACACCGAGCGACCGATCACCCTCCACGAGGGCACCAACCGCCTGGTCTGCGCCGAAACCCTGCCGGACGCACTTCTTCATGCACTGCGCGCGCCACGCGGGGCCGCCCGCCGCCCGCAATATTGGGACGGACGCTCCGCGGCGCGTTGCGTCGCCGATCTGCGCCGCCGCAGCCTCGACATCGAAGCCGGCGCCATCGCGGCGGAGTGAGGCTAGGGACTCTAGGCCGCGCCCGCGATGCGCCACGCTGCCCAGGCGAACAGCAAGGCTGACAGCGCAAACCAACCGCAAGCGAGCATGGTCGCGGCGCGGACCAGGGTCGCGCTCTGCGGCCGGCCTTTCTTGCGCGCGCTCGCGAGCCGGTAAGCGATGAAGCCCGAAACGGCTCCGAGCAGGAAGAAGATGCCAGTGAGCAGCATCGCGCCTACCGCGCCGGCGGTGCCACGCCGCGAAGCTCCGCGATTACCTCGCCGATGATCCGCTCGCGCGCCCTCAGGCTCGGATGGGCGCTGATGACCTGGAAAATCGAATCCGTCCGCCCATAGAGCCGCCTCCAGAACGGGATGATCGCATCGAGATCGTAGCCGGCAGCGGCGAGCAGGCGCACGGAGAGCCGGTCCGCCTCCTCCTCGGTCGCCCGGACCAGACGGGCGTTGCGGCCGACATGGCGCATGAGCCCCCCCTGCGGCACGCCTCGCGCCTCGAGCTGCTGCGGGTGGCGCAGGATGTTGTGAGAAAGCTCGTGGGCGAGCGCGACGGCGAGCTCGGAGTCGGTTCGGAAGAAGCCGAGAAAGCCGGTCGTCATGATCGCGTAGCGCCCGTCGGCGAAGGCATTGTCCTGGCCGGAGCGGGCGAGGCGCCCGCGCGCCGGGCAGCCGGGAACGGAGTCGAGCGTCACCGTCCGCGCCTGTCCTGCGCGGAGCAGCTCGACCTGCACCGGGCCGAGCCTCAACTGGTCCTCGAACAGTTCCTCCGAAGCGGCAATCAGGTCGCGGCGACGATTCTCAACGCGTTCAGCGGCGATCCCTGCCGGCGCCGGAAATGCGTTGCCGTTGCTCGAGACGATGACGTCGCCCGCGGCAATGCCGGCGCGGGCTGCGGGGCTGTCCCCGACGACGGACAGCACGCCCATGCCCTTGTCGACGCCGTAAAGGGCGATCGCTTCGGGGCGGTCCTGCGGCCGATATTCGCCGAGATGGTGGAAGGCGAGGCCGGTGAGCGGGAACGGCTCCGGGCACAAGGCGCGTCCGGCGAGGCCGAGGCGGTAGACGATCGAGACGATTCGGTGGTCGGTCTCGCGCAGGAAGCTGCCCGGTGCGCGCTGGGCCGAGTCGGGAGCAGGCTGGGCGCGCGCCGCCTCGGTGAAGGGTGCGGCCAATGCGAGGATGCCGGCCACCGCGGCAAGGAAGGCTGTCTTACTCAACGACGCTCACTTCAATCGGGCAATTGCCGGTCATCGCGCCGATCCTGCCCGCGACAGGCGCAAAAAAACAGCCGGGCGAGACGTATCTCACCCGGCTGAAGAATAGAGCTGACGGCCGTCAGGCCGGCCCGATCACGGGCTCGTCGGGGGATCGTCGTCGTCGCCGCCGCAGATGTTCGTGCCGGCGCAAAGGCCGAGGATGATCGCGATGAGCGCGATCAGCGGAATGATGAAGCCGCCGCGGAGCTCGCTGCCCTCAACGGATTCGCTCGCCGGCTCGACCGGAGCCGACTGCGCAACGGCAATCGTAGGCGCCGCGATCAATGCGATCGCCGAGACCGCAGTGACAACTTTCTTGAAAACCACGTCAGCTTCTCCCTTCAAACAACGCTAATCTGTTATTCTTCGCCCTGATATCGGAGGCATCCGCGACTGTCCAGCCCCGAATTGCCCGCCGCGAGAGCGCCAAAGGTCGGTTAGCCCAAGTGGGTTTACGATCTCTGAAGCGGCACGAACGCGGGGTCGGCGCAAAAGGTTCAACGCGAGGTTCGGGAATCGCGGGTCTGCCCGCACCGCCGGGGGCCGAAGCGCCTTGGCAGCGCGGGGAAAACAGGCTTAGTGACCGGAATTCAAAGCGTTGTCGCAGAGGGAGCGGAGTGGTGGGGACGATTTCGGGGCGCCTCGTGCGCGTCTGGACGAGCGCGCTGCTGGCAGCCCTGGCGCTGGTCGCACCGGCCGCGGCCGCTGCCGCGGTCGAGATCACATTCTATGCGCGCGAGTTCGGCAGCCAGTTCCCGCACGGCTTCGTGACGCTCGTCGGCACCCCCGATCGCGGCGGCGAGAGAATCGACACCAACTATGGCTTTACGGCAACACATGTGTCGCCGGCGATTCTCTTCGGCTCCGTCCGGGGCGTGGTCGAGCCGGTCGGTGCCGGCTACATGCGCGGCAGCGAAGCCCATTTCGCGCTCAATCTCACCGATGAGCAATACGATCAGGTGGCGGCGACGGTCGCGCGCTACACCGCGCTGCGCCAGCCTTCCTACAGCCTCAACCGGCGCAACTGCGTCCACTTCATCGCCGACGTCGCGGCGGCGCTCGGCATGAGCGCCACGCTGCCTCGCAACCTGACGCGCAAGCCGCGCTCCTTCATCGAGCTGCTGATTCGCGAGAATCGCGACTGGCTGGCGCAGCGCCAGGCGAGGATCCTGCGCGAACCCCCGCAGCCCCGCCCGGAGCGCCGCCGTGCCCGGCGCGATGGTTGACGTGCCCGCCCGGGCCGCCGCATCGTCGCGTCCGGCTCGAACATAGGGGGGCTTGAGATCGCGCGCGCGGCTTTGGACATGATGGCATGACGCGGCAGCGGATTCGGCCGGTGATCCTGTCGGGCGGCGCGGGCTCGCGCCTGTGGCCTTTGTCGACCCCGGAGCGGCCGAAGCAGTTCCTGGCGCTGACCGGCGCGCGCACCATGCTCCAGCTCACCGCCGAGCGGGTCGCCGACCAGGGGCAATATGATCCGCCGCTGGTGATCGGCGCCGAAGCGCACCGCGAGACGATCGAGCGTCAGCTTGCGGACATCGGGGTGGCGCCGGCGCGACTGATCCTGGAGCCGTGCGGGCGCGGCACGGCCGCCGCAGCGGCGCTCGCCGCTTTGGTCGCCGGTCCGGACGAGCTGCTGCTCCTGATGCCGAGCGATCATCTGATCGGAGAGCCGGAGCGGCTCTCGGCCGCGGTCGAGGCGGCGGTTCCTGCGGTGAGGGAAGGCTGGCTCGCGACCTTCGGAGTCGCGGCGACGCGGCCGGAAACCGGCTACGGCTACATCCGCCGCGGCGAAGAGATCGCTCCGGGCGTCCGCCGTGCCGCCCGCTTCGTCGAGAAGCCGGACGCCGATTTGGCCGCGCGCATGCTCGCCGAGGGCGGCCACGACTGGAATGCCGGCATCTTCCTGTTCCGCGCCGCGGACTTCGTCGACCAGATGCGGCTCCTCGCGCCCGACATTCTCGCCTCAGTGGAGGAATCGCTCGGCGGCGGGATTGCGGGCGATAATCCGGTGCGGCCGAATGCCGCCGCTTTCGCGCGCTGCCGCGCCGAGTCGATCGACCGCGCGGTGATGGAAAAGGCCGCGCGGATCGCGGTCGTGCCGGTCGAGATGGCCTGGTCCGACATCGGCAGCTGGGACGCGCTGTTCGAGGTCAGCGCCCGCGACGGCGACGGCAATGCCGTCTCCGGATCGGCCGCCTTGATCGACGGTCGCGACTGCCTCGTCCGCTCCGATGGACCGCGGGTGATCGCGATCGGCGTCGAGGACCTGATCGTGGTCGCGACCGCCGACTCCGTCCTCATCGTCCCGCGGGGCGAGAGCCAGCGCGTCCGCGACGCGGTCGAGCGCGCCCGGGAGCGCGGTTAAGCCGCCTCGAAGGCGCGCACGTCGCTTCCGGGATAAGCGACGAGCAGATCGGCGCCGGCGGCAAGGTCCAGCCGCGTGGGACCATCGGTCACCCAGACCGTGCCCGCCGCCAAGGGCCGCCCGCCCAGCGCGCCGCAATTCCCGAGCGGGATCAGCGTCACCGCGTCGTCCAGCTCCACCGTCCGCGCCCCCGCCCAGCGCTCGAGCACGAAATGGCCGCCCTCGACATGGACGGTGCGTCCATATCCGGCCGGCCTCGGGCCGTCGCCGACCGTCCACGGCTCGGGCCGCGCGGCGCTCACCGCCTCTTCGAGCTGTAGCTCGCGCGGGCGGCCGTAATCGTAGAGGCGGTAGGTGACGTCGCAATTCTGCTGGATCTCGATCACAGACAGCCCGGCGCCGATCGCGTGAACCGTCCCCGCGGGAGAGTAGAGGATCTCGCCGGCCGCGACCGGCCGCCAGTCGAGCAATTGCTCGATCTCGCCGGAGAGCGCGGCGGCGCGAAGCGTGTCGCGATCGACTTCATGCGTCAGGCCGAGGCCGATGGTCGCGCCCGGCTCCGCGTCGAGGACCAGCCAGGCCTCGTCCTTGCCGCGGTCGAGCCCGCGCTGCTTCGCCTGGGCGGCGTCGGGGTGGACCTGGATCGACAGCCGCTCGGAGGTAAAAAGATATTTGACCAGCAGATCAAGGTGGCCCTGTGGCGCCTCGAACCAGATTTCGCCGATCGGGCATTCGCCGTCTGCGAGGCTCTCGAACGGGGAAGGCAGCGCGTCGCGGCCCCAGATCCGTTCCACCGCCCGCCGTCCGAGCTCGATCGCCGCCACTTCGCCTCCGTCGCTTTCCTCTCCGCGGACCTAGCCGGTTTCGCCGCGCCGCGCCAAGCCGCGGCACGCGGCGCAATTTCCGCGTCGCGGCAGTGCGCGGCTCTTGTTCCGAGCCGCTCGATCCCTAAAGAGGCGCGGGCCCAGGGGAAGGAAGAGCGGTTGGACGGAGCGGCTGGATTGCGGATCGTCGTGGTCGGGCTCGGCTATGTCGGGCTGCCGCTTGCCGTCGCCCTCGCCAGGAGCTTCGAGGTCACCGGGCTCGACATCGATGCCCGCCGCGTCGCCGAGCTGAAGCAAGGCCGCGACCGCACCGGCGAGGTCGACGCAGGCGTGCTCGCCGCCTCCAGCCTCACCCTCACCGCCGAGGCGGCGGACGCCGCCGGCGCCGATCTCTACATCGTTACCGTCCCGACGCCCGTCGACGAGAAATGCGAGCCCGACCTCAGCCCGGTGATCGGCGCGACGCGCGCGCTCGCGGCCTTGCTCGATCCCGCGCGAAGGCCGGTGATCGTCTATGAGAGCACCGTCTATCCCGGCGTCACCGAAGAGATTTGCGGGCCGCTGATCGAGCAGGTCTCGGGGCTGAGGCGCGGCGAGGATTTCTTTCTCGGCTACAGCCCGGAACGGATCAATCCGGGCGACCGCGAGCACACAGTCGACCGGATCGTGAAGGTGATCGCCGGCGAGAACGAGCGCGTCACGGACCTGCTCGCCTTGGTCTACGGCAAGGTGACGAACGCGGGCGTGTTCCGCGCCGCCTCGATCAAGGCCGCCGAAGCCGCCAAGGTGATCGAAAATGCCCAGCGCGACGTCAACATCGCCTTCATGAACGAAATCACGCAGATCTTCTCGCGCCTCGACATCTCGATCTGGGACGTGCTCGCCGCAGCGGGGACCAAGTGGAACTTCCTCCCCTTTCGGCCCGGGCTGGTCGGCGGCCACTGCATCGGCGTCGATCCCTATTATCTGAGCTACCGGGCCCAGCAGCTCGGCGTCGACCCCAAGGTCATTCTCTCCGGCCGCACGATCAACGACGGCATGGGCGCCTGGGTCGCCGACCGGCTGCACGAGCGCGCCGGCCGCGCCGGCCGCGCCTTGGTGCTGGGCCTCACCTTCAAGGAGAACGTGCCCGATTTGCGCAACAGCAAGGTGATCGACGTCATTCGCCGCCTTGGCGAGCACGGCCACGAGGTCGTCGTCCACGATCCTCTCGCCGACGCAGCCGAGGCGCGCCACGAATATGGCCTGGAGCTCGCGGCGGACGCGCTCGGCGGGCGTTACGACCTGGTCTTCGTCGCGGTCCCGCACGAAGCCTATGCCGCGCTCGACGACGAGCAAGTCGCAGGCCTCGTCGCGCAAGGCGGCCTGTTCGCCGACCTCAAGAACCTCTTCGCCGGCCGCGCTCTGCCGGCCGTGAGGCGCTGGACCCTCTAGGCGCCGTGATACCCCCGGTACCACTCGACGAAGCGCGGCACTCCGACGTCGATCGCGGTCGTCGGCGCGAAGCCGAGGTCGCGCTGGATCGCCGAAATGTCGGCATAGGTGTCGCGCACGTCGCCCGCTTGCATCGGCATCAGCCGGCGCTCCGCCTTGCGTCCGCACGCCTGCTCGATGAGCTCGATCATCCGGGTCAACTCTTCGGACCGGTTGTTGCCGATATTGTAGAGCCGGTGCGGCCCGCGGCTGCCGCCGGCCTTTTCGCTGCCGTCGTCGGGCGGCGGGTTGTCGAGCGCGGCGACGATGCCGGTGACGATGTCGTCGATATAGGTGAAGTCGCGGCGCATATCGCCCTCGCCGAACACGTCGATCGGCTCGCCGGCGAGGATCGCTTTCGTGAACAGCCACATCGCCATGTCCGGCCGCCCCCACGGTCCGTAGACGGTGAAGAATCTGAGCCCGGTCTGCGGCAGCCGGTAGAGATGGGCATAGGTCTCGCTCATCAATTCGTCGGCCTTCTTGGTCGCGGCGTAGAGCGAGAGCGGATGGTCGACGCGGTCCTCGACCCGGAAGGGCAGGGTTTCGTTGCCGCCATAGACCGACGAGGAGGAAGCGTAGACGAGGTGCCCTGTCTGCCGGTGGCGCGCCGTTTCGATCAGATTGAGGTGCCCGACCAGGTTCGACTGGACATAAGCGTGCGGGTTCTCGATCGAATAGCGCACCCCCGCCTGCGCGCCGAGATGGACGATCCGGTCGAACTCCTCCCCGGCCAGCGCCGCGTCGAGCGCGGCCTGGTCGGCGAAGTCGACCTCGACGAAGCTGAAGCCGTCCTTTTGCGCCAGCGCGGCGAGCCGGTCCCGCTTCAGCCGGACGCTGTAATAATCGTTGACATTGTCGAGCCCGACGACCCGTTCGCCGCGCTCGAGCAGGCGCAGCGCGACGTGAAATCCGATGAAGCCGGCGGCGCCGGTGACGAGGGTCGTCATGGAGTGTCCTAGGTCGGGCGCGGGAGGCGTGCGAGGCCTCTTATCGGCCGGGCCTCAGCCTGCCAAGGCCGATCCCAGCGTCTCGGCCGGCGCGGCGGCGCGCGCCTCGATGAACCAGCGCTCGGCGCCTTCGAGGCCGATCGCGGTCAGGACGCCGCTGCGATAGGCGCCGGTATCCAGCGCGATCCGGTTCGGATGCTGTTCGACCTTGTCGACGATGGTGTGGCCGTGGACGACGATGACGCCATGGTCGTCGCCGCAATCCAGGAAGCCCTCCCGGATCCACCGGAGGTCGTGCTGGCTCTGCTCGTCGATCAGGACGCCGGGACGGATGCCGGCATGGACGAACAGATAGTCGCCGAAGCGGAAGCTGTCCGCCATGTTCTCCAGAAACTCGACGTGGCTGGCGGGCACGGCCTTGCGCAGGAGCTCGACGATCTCGGCCGGCGTCGCGTTCAACGTCGCGCCCTGGCTCACGCCGTAGCTGGCGGCGCATTCGTAGCCGCCATAGGTGAGCCAGTTGCCCACCGTCTGCTCGCGCCCTGCCAGCACATTGAGGAAGAATTCCTCGTGATTGCCCTGGAGGTAGACCCGCCGTGCCCAGCGCGGCGGATTGGCGACGAAGCGCTCGATCACTCCGGCCGAATCCGGTCCGCGGTCGATGAGATCGCCGAGCAGCACCAGATAGGTCTTGGCCGCAGGGCGGCGGCGATTGTCGGCCTCGATCAGCCCGAGCAGCTCCTCGAGAAGGTCGAGGCGGCCGTGGACGTCGCCGATCGCATAGGCGCGGCTGCCCGGCGGCCCGCTCGGCGCTTTGGCGCGCGTGAAGAGTTTTCGTAGCACCACGGGATCGACTTTCGTTGAGGTCGCAATATCGTTTGCCGCCATGGGGTTGCAAGAGCCGCTGGACCCGCGACGCGATCTCTGGCAGGGAGGCGGCAATAGGCGGGCCAAGCTCGACCATCCGTTCGTCTGAACCCGTGCTCGAACGAGCAAACGGGTTTGACCCTGTGTGGGGATGGTGTAAATGCGCGCGCTCAGCGCTTTTCTTTGGGAATACAATCGGATGCAAGAGTTTCGGCATGCCCGCTTCCGTCCCTCGCTCGCGCGGGTGGCGAGGCGGCTGACGCTGATCGCCGCGACGTTCGCCCTTGCCGCCTGTGCGGGCAACAGGTCCAATGTCGCCTACGATCCCCCGGGTTTCGTCGCTCCGGACGACGAGAACGTCGCGTCGACTCCTGCCCAGCAGCGCATCGGCCCGCTCGACAAGCTCCGCATCACGGTTTTCCAGGTGGAGGAAATCAGCGGCGAATATACGATCGATGGGACCGGCAACGTCGAGTTCCCGCTCGTCGGCACGGTGGCCGCGCAGGGCCTTCT
>DASQKE010000119.1:0-12815 GCA_035630675.1 Allosphingosinicella sp. | reverse complement strand
GATGCGGTCCTGCTCCACGAGAGCGAGCTTTAGCGCAAGCACGGACCCTGTCGAACCGCTTTCTGGGCGCTTGCCAGCAGGCGCGGAAAGAGGAATGCTGCGGGCGTGTCTGGAACCATCGACCGCAGGCAATTCCTGCTTGGCTCCGCCACCGCTGGCGCAGCCATGGCGCTGCCCTCGTTCGCGCATGGCCAGGCACCGGGCGACCGCGCGCCGCCGCCGCGTCCGCGCGATGCACGCTCGATCTATGTCGATGGGCAAGGCGCCGTGGACGGCTTCGACGAGCCGGAGCCCGGCCGCTACGTTCCGAACGAGCGGCTGCTGGCTGCGATCCGCGAGCGGCGCATCGATATCGTCAACGCTACCATCGGCGACGTCGGCAACGGCCCCGACCGCTTCCGCAACGCCGCCGCGGCGGTGGCGGGCTGGGACCGGCTGATCGACGCCCATGCGAATATCCTAGCCAAGATCGAAAGCGCCGCCTACATCCGCGCGGCGGTCGCCGCCGGAAAGGTCGGCATCGTCTACAATTTCCAGGACACGACGCCGCTCGAGGCGGACGCCGGCAATGTCGACACGTTCGCGACGCTCGGCGTCAGGGTGATGCAGCTCACCTACAACAAGCGCAACCTCGCCGGCGACGGCTGCCTGGAACGCTCAAATGCCGGCATCTCGGACTTCGGGTGCGAGGTCATCGCCCGCATCAACCGCGCCAACGTCCTCCTGGACCTGAGCCATGCCGGCCAGCGCACCCAGGCCGACGGCATCGCCGCGAGCGCAGGCCCGGCCTCGATCACCCACAGCGGCTGCCGCGCCCTCGTCGATCTGCCGCGCAACACGTACGACGCCGAGATGCGCGCGCTCGCCGACAAGGGCGGCGTGTTCGGCGTCTATCTGATGCCGTTCCTGCGCCTCTCGGGCCAGCCGCAGCGCGAGGATCTGCTGCGCCACCTCGACCATGCGGTCAACGTCTGCGGCGAGGACCATGTCGGCATCGGCACCGACGACCCGTTCCTCGGCTATGCGGTCAACGACGAGAGCCGCGCCGAGCATCGCCGCTTCTACGAGGACCGCGTCCGCCGCGGCATCTCGGCGCCCGGCGAGAGCGCGGAGGTGATGAACTATGTCGAGGGCTACAATAGCGGCGATCGCTACGACCGGATCGCCGCCGACCTCGGCCGCCGCGGCTGGAGCGGCGCGCGCGTCGACAAGGTGCTCGGCGGCAATTTCGTCCGCCTGTTCGGCGAGGTCTGGAAGGCCTAGGTCCGTACCCGATAGCCGCAATGGCCGCATCACCCGCGCCAAGTGCCGCGACCCGTCCTTCGACAGGCTCAGGACTAGCGGTGATGCGTCAGGCTTTCCCCTCCGCTGTGGCTGAGCCTGTCGAAGCCCGACCGGGAACGATCGCGTCGCCGCCGGATTGTCGGCGAAAGGAGGCGAGCGGGCGTGAACGAGCGAGCGGGACTGGAGCTGCTGCGGACGCTGAGCCGGCTCGGCTACGCCTTCGTCACGGTGACGCCGGAAACGCAGAAGCGCATCGTCGCGCGGCACCACAAGGAACACGCCCGGGATCTGCGCGACGTGTTCGGCTGGAGCCTGGAGTTCGAGGAGGACCTTCTCCCGCACGATCTGTTCGCGACGCTGCGCGACGGCGGGCTCGTCGAGCGCTGCGGCCACGGCTGGAAGAGCATGGTCCGGGTTTCGACCGTGGCAGGACGGCTCTTCCTCCATTCGGCCTTCCCGACGGACGCGGACGACAGTGTCTTCCTCGGTCCCGACAGCATGCGCTTCACCGATTTCCTTCGTGCGGAGCTGACCGGGACGAATCCGGTCGGGCGCCTCATCGACATCGGCGCGGGTACCGGCGTCGGCGGCATCGTCGCCGCGGGGCTCCTCCCGGGAACCGCGGTCGAGCTGGCCGATCTCAACGAGAAGGCGCTCGGCTTCGCCCGCGTCAACGCCGCTCACGCCGGCCTCGATGTCGCGACCTATGTCAGCGACGGCGTCGAAGCGGTCGCGCCCGGCTTCGACCTCGCCGTCGCCAATCCGCCCTTCATCATCGACGAGGACGGCCCCGCCTACCGCGCCGGCGGAGCCATGCACGGCGCGGAGCTGTCGTTGAGCTGGGCGCTCGGCGCCGCCGCGAAGCTCGCGCCGGGGGGACGCATACTCCTCTACACCGGAAGCGCGATCGTCGATGGGCGCGACGCGCTGCGTGAGGCGCTGGAGGACGGTCTGCCCGCTTGCGGCTGCCGCCTCGCCTATCGCGAGATCGACCCCGACATTTTCGGCGAGGAGCTGGACAAGCCGGCCTATCGCGACGTCGAGAGGATCGCGGCGGTCGGCGCCGTCATCGCCAAGGACTGAGGCGCGGCTCGGTCGACCCGGGCTTCGACAGGCTCAGCCCTGGCGGGTGTCTCTTCAGCCGTTGCAGCTTCACAGCCGCTGATCCTGAGCCTGTCGAAGGACGGTTTGCGTCGCTCGGGGCGGGCGAAGCGGGGCGGCCTTGAACGGGCGCCGCGCTGCCACGATCTTGTCGCCATGGCCGAGATCCAGAACTTCCACGCCCACATCTATTTCGACCCGCAACAGATCGACGCCGCGCGTGCGCTCGCGGCCGAGGCTCAGGAGCGCTTCGGAGTCGCCGTCGGCCGCTTCCACGAGCGGCCGGTGGGTCCGCACCCGCGCGGCAGCTGCCAGCTGACGGTCGCCCCGGAGCGGTTCGGCGACTTCGCTTCGTGGGCGATGCTGAACCGCGGCGACCTGACCGTCTTCGCTCATCCGACGACAGGCGACGAGATCGCCGACCACACGCGCCACGTGATCTGGTTCGGCCCGAGCGAGACGCTCGACCTCTCCGTCCTGAGCTGAAGAGCGCTCCGGGGAAGGCCATCAATGGGTGTCGAGGTCGGTCCGGCAACGCGAGCAAATCCGTTCGGGCCAGGCACGGCTTCCCATCGGCAAGCCGCCCCGCCGCTCGCCTCCGTCGGTGAGATACCAGGCCATTGGCGACTTGCCGCAGCCGGGACAGGAAGCGGCGAAGTGGCCGGCGATCGCGCTAAGCACGCCAAGCACGAACATCACCCCAGCATAAGGCCGCTGAAGGACGGCCGCCACGAAGAAGCCGGCGGCGAAGCAGAACCAGCAGATCAGCAGGCCGCCGCGGGCGATCTCATAGGGCGTGAAGGCATCGCGCAGCAGGCGCACGGCGTCACCGCGCCGCCTTTTTGAGTGCGACGCGGACCAGCGCGTCGAGCGTGGCTTCGGGGCCGAGCTCGGTCTCGGCCCGCGCGACGGCCGACGAGGCCTCGGACGGGCGGAAGCCGAGATTGAGCAAGGCGGAGACGGCGTCGGCGCCGAGGCCGCCGGGCCGGGGCGCCGCCGCGCCGCCGGCGCCGAGCGCGATCGCGCCGGCTTTGTCCTTCAATTCGTTGACGATGCGCTGCGCGAGCTTGGGGCCGACGCCCTGGGCACGCGACACCATGGCGTGGTCGCCGGTCGCGATCGCGCGGTGGAGCTCGTCTCCGGAGAGGGCCGAGAGGATGCCGAGCGCGACGCGGCTGCCGACGCCCTGGACCGAGGTCAGCAGCCGGAACCAGTCGCGCTCCTCGGCACTGGCGAAGCCGATCAGCCGGATCGCGTCGTCGGAGACCTGCATCTCGGTGTGGAGCACGATTTCGCCGCCGATCGGGCCGAGCGCGGCGAGCGTGCGCGTCGAGGCCGAGACGAGATAGCCGACGCCATTGACGTCGATGACGGCGAAATCGGCGCCGAACGCGTCGAGCAGGCCCCTGAGCTTCGCGATCATGACCGACCTTATCCGTTCGTCCCGAGCGAAGTCGAGGGGCGCTGGCACAGAGGCCGAGAAGCGCCCCTCGACTACGCTCGGGATGAACGGGGCACGAGCCTTGCGGAAGCCAAATGGTGGGCGTGGGTGATGGCGACGGCGAGCGCGTCGGCGGCGTCGGGCCCGGCGATCCGAGCGCCCGGCAGCAGCCGCTGGACCATGGCGCGGACCTGAGCCTTGTCCGCGCCGCCGGTCCCGACCACCGCCTTCTTGACCAGGCTCGGCGCATATTCGCCGACCTCGATCCCGCGCGCCGCGGCGACGAGCAGCACCACGCCGCGGGCCTGGCCGAGCTTCAGCGTCGATTGCGGATTCTCGTTGACGTACACCTCCTCGACCGCCGCCGCGCCGGGATCGTGCTCGGCGAGCACCGCGCCGAGGAGGTCGCTGAGCTCGAGCAGCCGGCGCGGTAGCGGGGCCTTCGCGTCGGTGCGCACCTGGCCGCTGGCGATATGACTCAGCCGGTTTCCCTCCGCCGCGATCACGCCCCAGCCGGTGCAGCCGAGCCCGGGATCGAGACCGAGGACGATCATGCGGGGTTCGCGCAGAGACGCAGACGCGCAGAGAGGCCCGGGAGTTTGGCGGCGCGCAGCGCCCTTCCGGCGCGAGCGAGCGACGGGAGAGCGCTCACGCGCTCCCGGGGCGCGGTCTCTCTGCGTCTCTGCGTCTCTGCGCGCATCCTAAGCCAATTTCTCCATCACCTCGTCGGGCACCTCGTAATTGCCCCAGACGGTCTGGACGTCGTCATCCTCCTCGAGCGCGTCGATCAGCCTGAGGAGCTGCTCGGCATCGCCGCCGCCGACCTCGACGGGCGTCTGCGGCCGCCAGGCGAGCTTGATGCTTTCCGGCTCGCCGAGCCTTTTTTCGAGCGCGCGCGCGACCTCGTGGAGCGCCTCCTGCGCCGTCCAGATCTCGTGACCCTCCTCGTCCGATTCGACATCCTCGGCCCCGGCCTCGATCGCCGCGTCCAGCATTTCGTCGGCGCTGCCCGCGGTGGCCGGATATTCGATCAGGCCGACGCGCTCGAAGCCGTGGCTGACCGAGCCCGAGGCGCCGAGATTGCCGCCATTCTTCGAGAAAGCGGTGCGCACGTTGGTGGCGGTGCGGTTGCGGTTGTCGGTCAGCGCCTCGACGATCAGGGCGACCCCGCCCGGTCCGAAGCCCTCGTAGCGGATTTCTTCATAATTCTCGGCGTCGCCGCCCGAGGCCTTGTCGATCGCCCGCTGGATATTGTCCTTGGGCATGGACTGGGCGCGGGCGGTGGTGACGGCGGCGCGCAGCCGCGCGTTGGCGTCCGGATCGGGCATGCCCATCTTGGCCGCGACCGTGATCTCGCGCGAGAGCTTGGAGAACAGGTTGGAGCGCTTCTTGTCCTGCGCGCCCTTGCGATACATGATGTTCTTGAACTTGCTGTGGCCGGCCATGGCTCCGGTTTCGATCCTGCTGTTGACGTTGGGCCGGAGCGATAGCCGAGCGGGTCACCCGCACGCAACGCGCCTGTAGGCCGCGGCATAGAGCGCGTAAGTGACGATGACGAGGACGGAGCTGAGCAACCCGTCCAGAAGCGCGACGGTCCAGAACCAGGCGATTCGGCCTTCAAGCAGCGCCATGTCGACCAAAGCGTGAGCGAAAGCGAGCGGCGCCACGACGAGCAGGCTCCAGACCAAGAGCGGCAAAAGCCAGCGCCCGAAATGGCGCAGGAAGCGCGTGGGATTGGTCCCGAGGGGGACCGCCGCCGCCACGCCGACGACCCACGGGGCGAGCGGGGTCAGGATGAAAGTGGCCGCGAGCGTCCTCAGCGCGATGCGCAGCGGATCGGACGGCATTCCGAAGATTGCGGCGAGGCCCGCGGCCAGCGCGAGGCTGAAGATCACGACGAGGATGAAGAGGAAGAAGGCTCCGTCGGGCTTCCACGCCGGCCGCGGGCTCTCCGTGAGGATGCGGACCAGGGGCACGAGGAAGACCAGCAATCCGACAAGGCGCGCAAGCGCGGCAAGCGCCGCCGCGGCGCCGGGCCGCTCGCCGGGCGCGGGAATGTTGAGCAGGAGGACGATGTTCGAGGCCGTGAGCACGACCAGAAGCAGGAGCGCCGGCACCGCGATGCGCGGCGTCATCGTCCCGCGCGCCTCCGCCAGAAAGCCCACGAGCCCCCCCTCACCCGCCGAACCGGCCGCCCTCGTCTTTGTCATGATATATCCCTCCCTCCTCGAAGCGCAGCCTAGCGTCTCCGCGGCGGCGCGCAAGAAGGGGGAGGATCGGCGGGGCTTAGCCCGCTCAGGCGAGGCCGAGGGCGGCGCGGTAGGTTTCGAGCAGGGCGTCGGCTTCCTGGCGGACGTGGGTCTCCATCCGCCTCAGGCGCACGATCGCGCGCATCGTCTTGGTGTCGTAGCCGCGCGCCTTGGCTTCGCCGTAGACGTCCTTGACGTCGTCGGCGATCGCCTTCTTCTCCTCCTCGAGCCGCTCGATGCGCTCGATGAGAAGCCTCAATTCGTCGGCCGCGATCGAGCCTTCCGCCATAAGTCCTGCTACCGCTATCGGGGTTGAGCGGCCGCCTTAGGAGCGGCTATGCGACCGGGCAATGGCCAATAGTCAAACGCTCCACAGCCAATTCGTGCCGCGCAGCCGCAAGGTGCGGATCCTCGCGACATTGGGCCCGGCGAGCAACTCGCCCGAGATGATCCGCAGGCTCGCCGAAGCCGGCGCCGACGCCTTCCGGATCAACATGAGCCACGGCAGCCACGCCGACCATCTGCGCGCCATCGCGACCATCCGCGGGCTGGAGAAGGAGCTCGAGCGCCCGACCACCATCCTCGCCGACCTGCAGGGGCCCAAGCTGCGCGTCGGCGCCTTCGCCGGGGGCGGCGTCGAGCTCGAGCGCGGCCAGGCCTTCGCCTTCGACCGCAGCGAGGAGGCGGGTGACACGACGCGAGTCAATTTGCCCCACCGCGAGATCTTCAACGCCGTCGAGGAAGGGACGCGGCTTTTGATCGACGACGGCAGGATCGTCCAGCGGGTGACAAGGGTTACGCCCGACCGGATCGAGACCATCGTCGAGGTCGGCGGGCGGATCTCGAACAACAAGGGGGTGAACGTCCCCGACGTGGTGCTGCCGCTCGCCGCGCTCACCGACAAGGACCGCGCCGACTTGGCCTTCGCGCTCGACCATCATTGCGACTGGATCGCGCTGAGCTTCGTCCAGCGGCCCGAGGACGTCGCCGAGGCGCGCAAGGTGATCGCCGGGCGCGCCGCCCTGCTCGCCAAGATCGAGAAGCCGGCCGCCATCGAGCGCCTCGAGGATATTCTGGAGCAGGCCGACGCCGTCATGGTCGCCCGCGGCGACCTCGGCGTCGAGCTGCCGCCGGAGCAGGTGCCGCCCTTTCAGAAGCGCATCGTCGAGACGGCGCGGCGGATGGGCCGGCCGGTGGTGGTCGCGACCCAGATGCTCGAATCGATGATCAACTCGCCGACGCCGACGCGGGCCGAGGTCTCGGACGTCGCCACCGCCGTCTATGACGGCGCCGACGCGGTGATGCTCTCGGCCGAAAGCGCGACCGGCCAATATCCGTGCGAGGCGGTGTCGATGATGAACCGGATCGCGACCAGCGTCGAAGCCGATCCCAGCCACTTCGCCCGGGTCCATTTCACCGAGACCCTGCCCGACCGCACCACCGCCGATGCGATCGCCCAGGCGGCGAACATGATGGTCGCAACCGTCGGCGCGGCGGCGATGGTCTGCTTCACTCTGTCCGGCTCGACCGCGCGCCGCCTGGCGCGTGAGCGGTCGGCGGTGCCGCTGCTGGTGCTGACGCCGTCGCTCAAGACCGCGCGCAAGCTCGGCCTGCTGTGGGGCGCGCACGCGGTCCGCACCCGGGACGTCGCCAATTTCGAGGAGATGATCGCCAAGGCCAAACGGATGGCGCTGCGCCACCGCATCGCCGCGGCCGGGGACCGGATCGTGATCATCGCCGGGGTCCCGTTCGGCACGCCGGGATCGACCAACGTCATCCACATCGTCGGCCTCGCCGGCAACGAGCTCGACCGCTACAAGACCCGGGTCGAGGCGCCGAAGGGGACGCGGCATTAAGCGAAATTCCTCCCCATCGAAGATGGGGAGGGGGACCATGCGAAGCATGGTGGAGGGGTATTGGCGGAGGCCTCTGCCGTCGCGCGCTTGGCCCTCGGACCCCCTTTTACCCCTCCACCACCCTTCGGGCGGTCCCCCTCCCCACCGCTGCGCGGCAGGGAGGAACTAGTTGTTCGCGATCCCGGGAATCAAATCGAGGATCTCGCGGGCGAGGAAGCCGACGCGGCCGACGCGCTCGCCGAGCAGCCGCCCCGCCTCGCCATGGGTGTAGACGCCCCACAAGGCCGCGGTGAGCGGGTCCGCGCCGCGGGCGCAATAGCCGCCGACGATGCCGGCGAGCGTGTCGCCCGACCCCGAGGTGGCCAGGCCGACGCCGCCGCCTTCATATTGGAAGGTCCGCCCGTCCGGGGCGACAATGTAGCTGAAGGGTCCCTTGATCACCGAGACGACGCCGAGCAAAGCGGCCGCGCGACGCGCCGCCGTCTCGGGCTCGGCCTCGATCGCCTCGCGGTCGCAATCGAGCAGCCCGGCCATCTCGCCGGCATGGGGCAGGATGACGGCGCCGCCCGGCCAGGCGCGAAGCGCATCCGCGCGGGCGCCGAGGCAGGTCAGCACCGCAGCGTCGAGCACCAAAGGCATGTCCGCGCCGCAATCGAGCAGGGCGTCGAGCAACGCCTCGAGCGAGTCGCCGGTCTGCAGGCCGCAGCCGATCACGACCGCATGCGCCTGGGCGGCGAGCGCGACGATCGACCCGATCTCGGCGGGATCGACGCAACCTTCATCCGTCTCCGCATGGCCGACGACACGCGCTTCCGGGATCATCACCCCGAGCTGGACCGCGATGCTCCGCGCCGTCGCGATCTGGAGCTTGCCCGCGCCCGCGCGAAGGGCGGCGATGCCGGCGAGCAAGGCTGCGCCGGGCAGCTCGCGGCTGCCGGCCACGACCAGCAGCCGCCCGCGATCCTCCTTGCTCGACTCCTCGGGATGGTCGGGCAGCGGGAAGCGGTCGAGGAGCGCGCGGTCGAGCGTTTCGGCGGCTTTCATCGCGTTCCCGTGATGACGTCGGGCTCGGCGGTCACCTCCGCCTCCTCGTCCTCGACCAGCGGCGCGGCGAGATTGTAGCGCACCAGCCGCGGGACGCAGGTCCGTTCCTCGTCGGGCTCGAACTCATACTCGCAGACTCCGCAATTGAGCACGTCGCCTTCCCTGTCGATGCGCAGCACCTCGGCCTCGTCCATCTCCTCGAGGATGTAGCGCAGGCACAGGACCACGACCTGGTGGCAGACGATCAGGACGCGGCGGTCGGCATGGTGGAGGCTGACCGTGTCGAGCGCGCTCCTGAGGCGCAGGATGACGTCCGCCCAGCTCTCGCCGCCGGGCGGCCGGTGATAGAATTTGCCGAGCAAGGCGCGATGCTCGGCCTGGTCGGGATAGATGTTGCGTATGCCTTCGGTGGTGAGCCGGTCGAGGATGCCGAACTCGCGCTCGCGCAGGCGCTCGTCGATCACCGGGCCCTTGGCGTCTGGGGCGGTGCCGCCCGCCGCGCAAATCCGCCGCGCCGTCTCGCGGGCGCGGACATAAGGCGAGGAGAGGACGATTTCCGGCCGCTCCTCCTCCGGAAATTCGGCGAACCAGCGGCCGACCGCGTCGGCCTGGCTGCCGCCGAGAGCGCTGAGCGGGACGTCGACGTCTCGCGTCGGAATGTCGATCCGATGCTGTCCGGCGGCCGAGGCGAGGTCGCGCGCGACGTTGCCGGCGCTCTGCCCGTGACGGACGATCCACAATCGCGAAGGCCATCTCTGCCGCATCGACCTCACAAAGCCCGAGCGGCGGCAAAGTTCAGAGCAGGCCTTCCGCCTCCAGCTTGCGGCGCAGGTCCGCGGCGTCGGTGAACAGATGGCCGTGCATGCCGACGGCGGTCGCGCCGTCGACGTTGATCGCCCGGTCGTCGACGAACAGGGCCTGCGCCGGCCTGAGGCCGAAGCGATCGAGCGCCAAGTAATAGAGGGCAGGATCGGGCTTGAGCAGCTTCTCCTCGCCGGAAACGACGATGTCCTTGAAGCAGCGGAAGAATTTGCGTTCGCGCGCGTGGAACGGCGCCCAGAAGTCGGCGGAGAAGTTGGTGATGGCGAACAAGGGCACGCCGCGCGCGTCGAGCTCGGCGACGATCTCGTGCGTGCCCGCCACGGGATCGGTGATGGTTTCGCCGAAGCGCTCCCCCCAGGCGGCGATCAGGTGCGCATATTCGGGGAATTTCTCGCTGAGTTCGGCCGCGGCCTCCTCGAACGGCCGGCCGCCGTCGAGGCTGTCGTGCCAGCTCCACAGGCCGACATCGTCGATGAAGCGGAGCCGCGCTCCATCCTCGGGCAGCTGCCGCGCGAGAAAGCTTTCGGGGTCCCAGCCGTAGAGGACGTTGCCGACGTCGAAGATGACGGACGTCGGCTTTTCCGCGGACTTGGAAGTCATCATGAACCGCTAGGGCTGAGCCTGTCGAAGCCCGGGTCCGCGCGCTGCAGCCCGCCCTTCGACAGGCTCAGGGCTAGCGGCAGCGCGAGCGTCAGCCCTGGCGCGCCTTAAAGCGGCGGTTGGTCTTGTTGATGACGTAGGTGCGGCCCCGGCGGCGGATCACGCGGCAGTCGCGATGGCGCGACTTCAGGGACTTGAGGGAATTGCGGATCTTCATGGCCGGAGGACCTGCCTGCTCTGTCGAATTGTGCTGGAAAACGAGGCGCCCACCTAGGGGGACGGGCGCCCCAAGTCAAGGCGAAAGCCGCTCGCGCCGAACCCGCCCTCAGTGAACGGCCGCAGGCTCGCTGACGGTGAAACCGACCGGTTCGGCGATGCCGGTGTTGCGGGCGATCACCTGCGTCAGGGTGCGGGTGGACTCGATGATCTCGAGCCCTTCGCGGCCGAAGGTCTTGTCGTTGTAGACGGCCTTCGAAAGCAGCGGGTTGGTGAGCGCCTGGGTAAAGGCATCGTTGGCGACCATGGTGATGAGCAGCTCGCCCATCATACCCTCGTCGTCATAGCCTTCGGCGAACAGGCCGACGAACCATTCGAGCCGCTCGACGTCGCCGTAAAGCGCGCGCAGCTCGCTGGCCATCGCCTTGTCGCGGGTGAGGGCCTCGAAGCTGCGCACCGGCTTCAGGCCGTAATATTCGCGGTAGCGGTTGAGCGCGGGGAGCTTGCAGGTTCTCGCCATCTCAATGCTCAGCTTCTTCACCGGGAGCAGGAAGTCGGCGGTGTTGCCGAGTCCGATGCGGCCGGCGCGCTGGCGGCCGGCGTCGAGCAGGATCTGGTCGAGGCCGCTCTCCATCAGCAGCCGATTGGCCCGGACGAGCTGCTTGCCCGGATAGCTCTTGCCGGCGACGGTGAACTCGTCCGGAATGAGATCGTGCCAGCGGTAGAGCAGGGCGAATTCGACCGCCATCCAGTTGTTGCGGTACCAGCGCTCCTTCTCCGCCATGCCCGGAACCGCCTCGACGCGGATGTCCACCGGCGAGATGTGGACGATATAGTCGCTGATGACGATGTTGAGCAGCACGACGATGGTGACGTTTCGTGCCGTCTGGAACAGGCGCTCGTCGTCCCAGTCGGGATGGGCCTTTTCGAGGATTCCGGCGGTTCGGTTGTGCTCGCGCAGGAACAGGGTGTTCATGATCGAGTTGCCGAGCGTCGAGCTTCCGTGCTCGAGTCCGGCGGCGAAAGCGTTGCGCCTGTCGTCCTCGGTCCAGCGTTCGTCGTAGACCCGCCGGAAATTGGCCATGGTGTAGAGGCCCGGCAGGCCCGGATCGTCCTCTCCGCTGCTGGGCGTCGGCCGGTAATTGTCCGCCAGATCGAGCTTCCCGTCGCGCTCTTCGAACAGCGGAGGCGGCCAGCTTTCGCCGCCCTGCTGCCGGGTCATCAGCCGGCCGCCCTTCTTCTCGCGCAGCATCGTCGTCTGGACCTCGCCGACGCCGTAAATCTGGCACAGGTCGATTTCGTGGTTGCTCTCATTCTCGCGGAAGCTTCGATTGTCTCCTTCCTCCCACTTGGTGCGCAGGAAGCTGTCGACGAACCATTGAGCGAAGAAGGCAAATATCAGGCTGGTGTCGGTCGCCGGCCGGAAAGTCTTCCGCTTGAACAAGGCAAGTACGTCCTCGATCGGCGGCTGCTTGGGTGCCGCATCCCCGTCGCACGGCGGCAGATGCCGCCCCGAATAGCGCCGATCGGTCAGGCCCCTCCATGTGGTGTACTCGGCCGCCATCGACACCGCCCTAGGACGGGGCGGGGCGGCATAGGCCTTCTTGTTGATCGCGAGCCGGCTGACGAGCCTCCTGACCGGCCCTACCTTGTTGATGATTGCAACTATGGCCTTCCTGACGGGAGCCGGCAGCCGCCGCATCAATGCCCCGATGTCCATGATATCGCCTCCCCCGAGTCGTACGTGCGATATTAGTCGCTAAAGCATCCGATGAATATATCGCTTTTCTTCGGCCGCCAGGCGCGCCGGGCGTTCCGATTTGCGGCGCTATTGAATAGGCGTCGATCGCGTTGACGATGGCCGAGACTCCGCGCCGTTCCGCCTCGCTCTGCTCCGTCCGCCAGATGTCGAAGATGAGGACTATGCGCAGTGCCTCCGCCGGGTTCATAGATTGCGGATACCCCGCCCAGGGTCCATCGCGGTCAGCCGCGCTCGGCGAGCTTGCGCTCCCAGGCGAGGGCGTCGGCGACGATCGTGTCGAGATCGGCCCGCTCGGGCCGCCAGGGCAGAGTTGCGAGGATCTTTTTATTGTCGGCGACGAGTGCGCCGGGGTCGCCGGGGCGCCGCGGTTCCATCCGGCGCTCGATCCTCATGTTGGTGACGCGATCGACGCTGTCGAGCACTTCCAGGACCGAAAAGCC
>DASQKE010000118.1:0-14423 GCA_035630675.1 Allosphingosinicella sp. | reverse complement strand
CAGTGAGAATATGCGGTGCGGATATGCAGGTTGCCCTGCACTGGCGTCAGAGATTTCTTGTCCTGAGATCCCGGCCTTCGCCGGGATGACGGTGTCGCGCTCAGCCCAAAGCGCGCTCGATCATCTCTCCGACATCGAGGTCGAGGCGGCGCATGTGGGCGGCGATGGCGGGCCAGCGATTGTCGAGGAAATCGCTGCGCTCGGCCGCGCGCAGCTTCGCGGCCGCTCCCGTCGCCACAAACATGCCGACGCCGCGGCGGACCACGATCAGCCCTTCTTCCTGGAACATCTGATAGGCTTTGGCGACGGTGAGCGGATTGGCGCCATATTCGGAAGCGAGGCTTCTCACCGAGGGCAGCGGATCGCCGTCCCTGACCTCGCCTTCGAGGATCCGCGCCGCGATCGTATCGCGCAGGCGGAGATAGACCGGACGTTCTTCGTTGCTCATCCCGTGTGATGGTGTCCTAATACAGCGGCGCAGTCAAGGGCGAATTCCTCCCTGCCGCGAAGCGGTGGGGGGACCATGCGCAGCATGGTGGAGGGGTAGAAGGCGGGGGCCTGCGGTTTCGGGGCTGGGAATCATTGGACTGAGCCATTCACCCCTCCACCACCCTGCGGGTGGTCCCCCTCCCCATGCTGCGCATGGGAGGAACTGATTACCACTCGCGCACCACCTCATCGAGCTGCGGCCGGATTCGCTCTTCCTGCTCGACGGCGGGGGTGCCGAGGAAGATGAAGCCGGAGATTCGGTCGTGCTCGCCGGTCGCGCCGAAGGCTTCGCGCACGATTGGCGAATAGGCCGCCCAGCCGGTCACCCAGCCGGCCGCGTAGCCGTGGGC
This sequence comes from Allosphingosinicella sp., assembly GCA_035630675.1. Taxonomy (GTDB): domain Bacteria; phylum Pseudomonadota; class Alphaproteobacteria; order Sphingomonadales; family Sphingomonadaceae; genus Allosphingosinicella. The sequence goes on along the minus strand of DASQKE010000118.1, from coordinate 13,584 downwards.
GTGGGCCGCGAGCAGGAGGTTCATGCAGGCGGCGCCGCAGGAGAGCTGTTGCTCCCAGAGCGGGATCTTGTGGGGCACGACCGGCGCCGAGAGCGCTACGATCAGCTCGGGAGCCTGGCGGGCAAAGCGCTCATTGGCCTCGAGCTCGAGCCGGCCGGGCGCCGGATTGTCGGCCAGATACGCTTTGCCGAGGAGGTCCGCGAAGGCGCTGCGACGATCCTGCGCGACGTGGACGAAGCGCCAGGGGTGGAGCTTGCCATGGTCCGGCGTGCGCGCGGCGATGGCGAGAATATGCTTCAGCTCGTCGGGCGAAGGCCCGGGCGCGAAGAGGTCGCGCGGCCGGCCCGAGCGCCGGGTTTGGAGAAGCGAGAGGGCGGACGAAAGGTTGTTCAACATCGGGCGCGGGGCTAGCAGCAGGCCGGCGCCGCAACAATGCGCTTCACATGCGCGTTTCCGGCGCTAGGGTGCGCCCCGATTGCGGCCGGCACGTATCGGCCGCCGCCCAGGACGAGGAGCTGCTTTGTGAGCGCGGAAAACGTCATCCCCATCATCGCCGTCGTGTTTCTCGCTCTCCTGCTGGTTGCGGGCGCGCTCATCGCGACCACCAAGAGCCCCGAATTTGCGGGCCATCCCAAGGGCCTCTACGTCCTCTTCTTTGCCGAGATGTGGGAGCGTTTCTCATTCTACGGCATGCGCGCTTTGCTGATCTTCTACCTCACCCAGCACTGGCTTTTCGACGATTCCAAGTCGAACCTGATCTACGGGTCCTACCTCTCTTTGGTCTACATCACGCCCGTGCTCGGCGGCTATCTCGCCGACCGCTATCTCGGCCAGCGACGGGCGGTGCTGTTCGGCGCGATCCTGCTCACCTGCGGCCACTTCCTGATGGCGTTCGAGGGCAGTGGCGGACAGGACGATGCGGGCATCAACATATTCTGGGCGGCGCTCGCCTTCATCATCGTCGGCTCGGGCTTCCTCAAGGCCAACATCTCGGTCATCGTCGGCCAGCTTTATCCGCGCACCGACCCGCGCCGCGACGGCGCCTACACCATCTTCTACATGGGCATTAACGTCGGCGCGGCGGTCGGCACGATCATCGCCGGCTATCTCGGCCAGACCTACGGCTGGGCTTACGGCTTCGGCGCGGCGGGCGTCGGCATGCTGCTCGGCCTGATCGTGTTCGTGCTCGGCAAGAAGACCCTGATGGGCCGCGGCGAAGCGCCGCAGCCGCTCAGCCGCCAGAAGGAGATGACCCTTTACGGCATCGGCCTCGCCGCGATCGCCGTGATGTGGGCGCTGATCCAGTATCAGGACGTGATCCAGACCCTGCTGATCATCTCGGGCCTCGGCCTGCTCGGCTACGTCGTCTACGAGGCGTTCAAGCTCGACAAGCATGCCCGCGACCGCATCTTCGCGATCCTGTTCCTGATCGCGCTCAACCCGGTCTTCTGGGGCCTGTTCGAGCAGGCGGGCGGCTCGCTCAACCTCTACACCGACCGCTATGTCGACCGCGCCGGCGTCCCCGCTTCCCTGTTCCAGTCGATCAATCCGATCTATATCATCCTGCTCGCGCCGATCTTCGCGGCCTTGTGGACGGTGCTCGGCAAGAAGGGGCTCGAACCCTCGGCACCCGCCAAGTTCGGCCTCGCTCTGCTCCAGGTCGGCGCCTCGTTCCTCGTCTTCGTGGTCGGCGCCCGGTTCGTCGGCGCCGAGGTGCTGACCCCGGTCTTCTTCGTCTTCCTGATCTATTTCCTGCAGACCACCGGCGAGCTCTGCCTGTCGCCGGTCGGCCTCAGCGCGATGAACCGGCTTGCGCCCAAGTTCATGGCGTCGCTGATCATGGGCGCCTGGTTCTACATGACCGCGGTCGGCAATTTCGTCGCCGGCAAGATCGGCGAGGCGACCGGCGGCCATGACGGCGAGATGACCAAGGAGGCCACCCTCCACGTCTACAACACGATCGGCTGGATCACGGTCGGCATCGCCCTTGCCGTGCTCGCCGTCTCGCCGTTCGTGAAGCGGCTGATGCACCTCGACACGCTGAAGGACGAGGACGAGCGCGAGCTCGCCGGCTACAAGGAGGTCGGCGGCGACCACGGCCAGGACGCCGGCATGTTCCCCCACCGCGAAACCAAGCCCGAGACCAAGGAGTCCTGATGAAGCTGAGTTTCGTCGCCGCCGCGGCTGCGGTCGCGGCCCTGATCGGCTGCGCGAACCAGCGGAGCGAGGCGCAATCGGCCTCCGCCGAAAAGGCGCAGCCCAAGGCTTCGAGCCAGCGCTACACGCCGCCCGCCGACCCCTATCCGTCGACCTACCGGCCCTATCCGGGCGTGCCGACCGCGATCACCGGCGCGACCATCTTCGACGGCGAGGGCGCGCGCATCGAGAACGGCACCGTCGTCATGGTCGACGGCCGCATCCAGGCGATCGGCGGCGCCGACACCGCGATCCCGGAAGGGGCGACCCGGATCGACGGCGCCGGCCGCTGGGTCACGCCCGGCGTGATCGACACCCACAGCCATCTCGGCGACGGCCCCAGCCCGGGCGTCGAGGCGCATTCGGACATCAACGAGGTGACCAATCCGGTGCGCCCCGAGGTCTGGGCCGAGCACAGCGTCTGGCCGCAGGATCCGGGCTTCACCCGCGCGCTCGCCAATGGCGGCGTCACCACCTTCCAGGTCCTGCCCGGCTCGGCGAACCTGTTCGGCGGGCGCAGCGTCGTCCTCAGGAACGTCCCCGGCCGGACCGTCCAGTCGATGCGCTTCCCTGGCGCGCCGCGGGGTCTCAAGATGGCGTGCGGCGAGAATCCGAAGCGGGTCTATGGCGGCCGCAACACCATGCCGCAGACCCGGATGGGCAACGTCGCGGTGATGCGCGCGACCTGGCAGCGCGCGATCGAGTATCGCGAGCGCCGCGCACGCGATTCCAACACGGCGCGCGACCTCCAGCTCGACACCCTGGTCGACGTCCTGAACGGCGACATCCTCGTCCACAATCATTGCTACCGCGCCGACGAGATGGCGATCATGCTCGACATGGCGCGCGAGTTCGGCTTCCGGATCGCCAGCTTCCACCACGCGGTCGAGGCCTACAAGATCCCGGACCTCCTGCGCGAAAGCAACACCTGCGCCTCGGTCTGGGCCGATTGGTGGGGCTTCAAAATGGAGGCCTATGACGCCGTCAACGAGAATGCGCCGATGGTCCACGCCGGCGGCGCCTGCACGATCATCCATTCGGACGACCCGAACGGCATCCAGCGGCTCAACCAGGAGGCCGCCAAGGCGCTCGCCGACGGCCGGCGGATGGGCATCCAGATTTCCGACGAGGAGGCCTGGCGCTGGCTCAGCCTCAATCCGGCCCGCGCGCTCGGTATCGAGGACGAGACCGGCAGCCTGCGCGCCGGCAAGCGTGCCGACGTCGTCCTGTGGAACGGCAATCCCTACAGCGTCTATACCCGGCCCGAGCGGGTCTGGATCGACGGCGCCCTGATGTACGACATGAACGATCCTCGCCTTCGTCCGGTCACCGATTTCGAGCTCGGCCAGCCGGGCGAGGGAGACGTGAAATGACGGGCGGGCCAACGACCGCGAGGGACACCACCGCTAGGGCTGAGCCTGTCGAAGCCCGCTCGCTCCGCACTGACAAGGCCCTTCGACAGGCTCAGGGCCAGCGGTGGAGAACGGCACTTGCGGCAGTTCTTGCGCTCTCCGCAGCCCCCGCGCTCGCGCAGTCGGTCGCGATTACCGGCGGACGGGTGGTGCTCGGCGACGGGACGCCGCCGATCGAGGGCGGCACCGTTGTTATCGACAATGGCCGCGTCGTCGCCGCGGGCGCCGGGGTGGTGGTTCCCGCGGGGGCGACCGTCGTCGACGCGCAGGGCCGCTGGGTGACGCCGGGGATCGTCGCGGGCTTCTCGCGCATCGGCCTGGTCGAGGTCGATGCGGTCAACGCCACCAACGACATTTCCGCCGCCAACTCACCGTTCAGTGCGGCGATCGACGTCGCGCCGGCGATCAACCCGCAGTCCGCCGCGATCGCGGTCAACCGCGCCGCCGGCGTCACCCGGGCGATCGTCGCGCCGGCCGCCTCGCGGAGCATCTTCGCCGGGCAGGGCGCGCTGATCGACCTCGGCGGCGACATGCAGCCGCTCACCCGCCGCCGCCTCTTCCAGTTCGTCGAGCTCGGCGAGGAAGGCGCGCAGCAGGCCGGCGGCAGCCGCGCCTCCGCCCACGTCCTCCTCCGCAACGCCTTGCGCGAGGCCGGCGAGCTGCGCGTCCCGATCTCCGGCGGCGGCGCCCGCGCAGGTCAGGGTCAGGAGGATCTCCCGCCCGAGGACATTGCCGAGAATCCCTCCGGCACCACCGGCAGCGCACGCCGCGACGACGTTCTCCTCACCCGCTTCGACGCGGCGGCGCTGGCGCCGGTCGTGCGCGGCCAGCAGCTGCTCCTCATCCATGTCGAGCGCGCCGCCGACATCCTCCAGGCGCTGGCGTTGAAGCGCGAATTCCCGCGCCTGCGGCTCGTCCTGGTCGGCGCGACCGAGGGCTGGCGGGTCGCGCGCGACATCCAGGCGGCGGGCGTTCCGGTGATCGCCAACGCGCTCAACGACCTGCCGGCGAGCTTCGAGCAACTCGCCGCCACCCAGTCCAACATCGGCCGCATGCGCGCGGCCGGCGTCCAGGTCGGCATCGGCATGATCAATGACGACGAGGCGCGCCAGATCCGCGTCTCCACCCAATATGCCGGCAATCTCGTCGCGATCTCGCGCGTGCCCGGCCACACCGGCCTGAGCTGGGACGAGGCCTTCGCGGCGATCAGCGCGCGCCCGGCCGAAGCGTTCGGCCTCGGCGGCGAGATCGGCTCGCTGCGTCCCGGCCGGCGAGGCGACGTGGTGATCTGGAGCGGCGACCCGCTCGAGCTCTCCAGCAACGTCGAGGCGGTCTGGATCGACGGCGTTCGCCAGTCGCTCGACAACCGCCAGACGCGCCTCCGCGACCGCTACCGCGAGCCCCGCGAAGGCCAGCTCCCCAACGCCTACGATCCGCGGGACTGAACGAAGCGGAGGCTGCCCGCTACCAGGCTCTGCTCAGCTCTTCCGCCGCTTCAGGCACGAACGCGCGGAGATGGACGTCGAGCTCCGGCGCGCGGCGGAGCGTGCTGCCGTCCTCGGGCGCGAAATTGTAGAGCCACGCCTCGATTCGGCGATAGTGGCCGGCCGGAGAATCGTTGGCGCAACTGTCTCCTTCCGACGCCTCGCGCCAGACGGAACGGCGGACGGCCGTGAGATACAGGCGCTTCGTCCGCCCCTCCGCGAGCCGGTTCATGCCGACGAGCGCGCCGGGCTCGTTGTCGCGCCGGCCCAGCTGCGAGAACCAGTCGAATATGAAATTGTTCGCCGAGACGCCCTCGCCGGGGAAAACGCTCATGCCGATGTCGTTGAGCCGGTCGATCCCGGCATCGCGGCCGCGATTAGCCTCCGTGATCAGGCGCTCGAGCAGCGCGCGCGCGCGTGCGTCCGAATAATAAGAGGCCGGACGGCGGCGCGTCGCCGTCAGCGAACAGGCTGCGGCCGGCGATGCGGCGAGTGCGGCCGCACCGAGCCCGGCGATCAGAAGGGTGCGCCGTGCGATGGTGTATTGAGAGCCGTTCATATCGTTCTCCTGCCGCACGGCGATCCTGCCTTACCCGGCGCGTTTTTGCCAGCGTACAGCTGAGCGGCTAAGGCGGCTCCATGTCCACCTACACGATCGACACCTCGACCTCGCGGGCGCATCCGACGCCGGCGCCGATGCGGCGGCTGACCGCGCCCGCCATCCAGCAGCGCAAGGGCGGCGAGCCGATCGTGATGCTGACCGCCTACACGGCGCGGATGGCGCAGCTGCTCGATCCGCATTGCGACATGCTGCTGGTCGGGGACAGCCTCGGCCAGGTCATTTACGGGCTGCCTTCGACGATCCCGGTGACGCTGGAGATGATGTGCGCGCACGGGGCCGCCGTCATGCGCGGCTCGTGGCACGCTTTGGTCGCGATCGACCTGCCGTTCGGCAGCTACGAGGCGAGCCCGCAGCAGGCGTTCGAGAGCGCCGCGAAAGTGTTGAAGGAGACCGGCGCGGCCGCGGTGAAGCTCGAGGGCGGGGAAGCGATGGCAGAGACCGTCGCCTTCCTCGTCGCGCGCGGCATCCCGGTGATCGGCCATGTCGGCCTCACCCCGCAGGCGGTGAACGCGCTCGGCGGCTACCGCGCGCGCGGTCGCGACGAGGCCGAGGCGGCGAAGATCGTCGCCGACGCGAAGGCGGTGGCGGACGCCGGCTGCTTCGCCCTGGTCCTCGAAGGGGTGATGGAGGAGATCGCGGCCGACGCGACGCGTGCCGTCTCCTGCCCGACGATCGGCATCGGCGCCTCGGCGCAATGCGACGGTCAGGTGCTGGTGACCGAGGATATGCTCGGCCTGTTTGAGCGGACGCCGCGCTTCGTGAAGCGCTTCGACGACCTTGCGGACCGGATCGGCGGGGCCGCCGCCGCTTTCGCCGCCGAGGTCAGGGGCCGCACTTTTCCGACCGAGGAGCAGCTCTACCGCGCGCCCAAATGACCGGCGCGGCGATTGGCCTTTCCTCTGCCGCGCGCGCCCGGTAAGGAGCGCACGGGGGCCCGCGCGCCCGCCTTGTCGGCCGGAGCGCCAAGCATCGAAGATCAAAGGGCGGGGCTTCGTCCACGGAGAAGTGAGTTGGCGATCAAGCCGAGGGACAATGAGGCGTTCTACCGCGAGGTCGACGAGGAGCTGCGGCGCGACCAGGCGCTGCAGGTCTGGCAGCGCTGGCGCTGGTGGATGCTCGGCGGCGCGGCGCTGCTGATCGCCGCGGTCGCAGGCTTCATGTGGTGGCAGAACCAGCGCGAAGCCCGCGCCGCCGAACAGGGCGAGACCCTGGTCGCCGCGCTCGACAGCCTGGAGAAGGGCACAATCGGGTCGGCCGGGCCCCAGGTCGCGCAGCTCGAGCAGAGCGGGGTCGACGGTTATCGCGCCGCCGGCCTGTTCAGCCGCGCCAACATCCTGATCGAGAGCGGCAATGTAGCGGGCGCGGTGGCGGTGCTCAAGGGCATCGCCGCCGACGAGGGCCTGGCCGAGCCCTATCGCCACGCCGCTTTGGTCCGCCAGACCGCGCTCGAGTTCGACCGGATGCGGCCGGAGGCGATCATCGCCCGGCTGCGTCCGCTGGTCCGCCGCGGCCATCCCTGGCTCGGCAGCGCCGGCGAGCTCACCGCCCATGCCCATTTGCGCCAGCAGCGCCCCGATCTCGCCGCCCAGGTCTTCGCCGGCATCGCTCGCGACGAGACGGTGCCCGAGTCGATCCGTTCGCGCGCCGTTCAGATGGCGGGTGCTCTTGGTGTCGACGCAATCCAGCAGACGCCGGCCACCGGCGGCGCGCAGCAGCCCGGCACCGCCCCGGCCGCAGCGCCCGCCGCCGCCCCGGCGCCCGCCACGAAGGAATGAGAATGAAGCCTATTCTGACCGTCCTCGCCGCCGCCACGATCCTCGCCGGCTGCGGCATATTGGGCGATTCCAGCGGACCCAAGGGCACTCCGACGGTCGGCCCGCGCATTCCCGTGCTGAGCGGCGAAGCCGCGGTCGAGGCCGACGCCGAGCTCGCCGACGTCCCGGTCACCGTCCCGGCCGCGACCGTCAACGCCGACTGGACTCATTCGGGCGGCAGCGCCTCGCGAGCGCTCGGCCACCTGTCGCTCGGCGCCGCACCGGCGCCGGTCTGGAGCGTCAGCATCGGGCAGGGGAGCAGCAGCAACGTGCGCCTCGGTGCGGCCCCGGTGATCGGCGACAACCGCATCTACGTGATCGACACGCAGGCGGTGATCCGCGCGCTCAGCCCGGACAACGGCGCCACACTCTGGCAGCGCCAGCTGACCAATCCGCAGGCAAGCTCGCGCACCCTCTTCGGCGGCGGCGTCACCTTCGCGAACGGCCGCGTCTATGCGGTGAACGGCGCCGGCGACGCCGCCGCCCTCGACGCGGCGACCGGCAATATCGTCTGGCAGGTCCGTCCCGGCGGTCCGCTGCGCGGCTCGCCGACCGTCGGCGGCGACAGTGTCTACGTCGTCAGCCAGGACAATCAGCTTTACGCGCTCAACACCGCCACCGGCGAGCAGCGCTGGAACGTGTCGGGCTCGGTCGAATCCTCGGGCGTGTTCGGCGTCGCCTCGCCCGCCTTCGCGCAGAGCACGGTCGTTGCCGGTTATTCGTCCGGCGAGCTGAGTGCGTACCGCTACGAGAACGGGCAGGAGGTCTGGTCGGACGCGCTCGCCCGCACCACCGTCACCACCTCGGTCCATGCGCTGACCGACATCGACGCCGACCCGGTCATCGATCAGGGCCGGGTCTATGCCATCGGCCAGGGCGGCCGGATGGTCGCGGTCGAGCTCAACACCGGCCAGCGCCTGTGGGAGCTCAGCATCGGCGGCCTCGGCAATCCGTGGCTCGCCGGCGACTGGGTGTTCGTCGTCACCGATCAGGCGCAGCTTCTCGCCATCGCCCGCGCCACCGGCCGGGTGCGCTGGATCTCGCAGCTGCAGCGCTGGCGCGATCAGGAGGACCGCCGCGGCACGATCACCTGGCGCGGCCCGGTGCTCGCCGGCAACCGGCTGGTGACGGTCAACACGCTCGGCCACATCGTCTTCGCCTCGGCGGCAGACGGCACGGTGCAGACGACGATCAACGCCCGCGCGCCGATCTCGCTGCCGCCGGTGGTCGCCAACAACACCCTCTACATCCTCGACGATAGCGGCCGCCTTACCGCCTACCGCTGAGGCAATCCCCCCGCTTTGTAGCGAGGGTAGGCGAGTCGGAGGTGGCGTGATATGATCGCGTCGGGAGAAGCACGTGATTAGCTCCAAGCCTCTCACGTCTGGTGTCGAGCATGTCGTCGAGGCTCATGGTTCAGCCACGAAAGCCCATGTGCCGCGCTCGCAAGGGGCGATCGCGGGCTGGGCAGCCGCAATCCTGTACAAGGAGCCGATCGGATCGGCGGTCGCCGTCGGGCTGGTAGGTGCAGCTTTGGCGGACTCGATCTTGGGCTTCCTTGTTGCCGCCGTGGCGGCGCTGATTCTCAGGCACTGGCTGTTCACCCGCACGACCGCTTGACCTGTGGCGCTGTCGCTGAACCCGAAAGACGCGGGGGCCGAGAGTGCTATCGACGTCGGAATTTTCTGTGTGGGGGCCGCGGCGGGCGGTCTCGTCGACGCCGCCCTGAATCTGTTCGGCTTTGCAGAGCCATTCGTCGTGGCTCCATTGGGCGGCGCTGGCGCCCTCGGCCTGAAGAAGCTGCTTTGGGATTCCTGGCGTAGGACGCCGAGCAGGCGTGCCGTTTACGGCGAATTGCGCGCGGAAGCAGCTCTGGTCGAAGAAACGGGTGCGGCAGATGACGCTGCATTGCTCCGCCAACTGGTCGACGCCGGCGAAGCCGCAGGCACCGATCCCGCAACGATCCGCAAGGTGTATCAAGAACGTAGGCGCGGTCCCTACAGTTGACCGCCCGCCCGGCGGGGGGCAGGGCGCCGCTTGATGCCCAGGCTCCCCACCGTCGCGATCGTCGGCCGTCCCAACGTCGGCAAGTCGACCTTGTTCAACCGGCTCGTCGGCCGCAAGCTGGCGCTGGTCGACGACCGGCCGGGCGTCACCCGCGATCGGCGCGAAGGCGAGGCCAGCCTCATCGGCCTCGATTTCCGAGTGATCGACACGGCCGGCTATGAGGACGAGGATCCGCAGTCGCTTCCCGGCCGCATGCGGCGGCAGACCGAGGCCGCGGTCGCCGAGGCGGACGTCGCCTTGTTTTTGATCGACGCGCGCGCCGGCGTCACTCCGCTCGACGAGGAAATCGGCCGCTGGCTGCGCGCCGCCGATACGCCGGTCGTGCTCGCCGCCAACAAGGCCGAAGGCCGCGCGGGCGATGCCGGCCTGCTCGACGCTTATTCGCTCGGCCTCGGCGACCCCATCGCGATCAGCGCCGAGCATGGCGAGGGCGTCGGCGACCTGTTCGACGAGCTCATGCCCCATCTCGACGGCAAGGCGGACGATGACGAGCCCGAGGAAGGCGAGGAGGGTCCGCTCAAGCTCGCCATCGTCGGCCGCCCCAATGCCGGCAAGTCGACCCTGATCAACCGGATCATCGAGCAGGAGCGGCTGATCACCGGCCCGGAAGCCGGCATCACCCGCGATTCGATCGCGATCGACTGGGAGTGGCAGGCGCCGGACGGCGCGATCCGGCCGGTGCGCCTGATCGACACCGCCGGCATGCGCAAGAAAGCGCGCGTCCAGGACAAGCTCGAAAAGCTGTCGGTCGCCGACGCCCGCCGCGCGGTCGATTTCGCCGAGGTGGTCGTCCTGCTGCTCGACGCGACGCTCGGCCTCGAGGTCCAGGACCTCAAGATCGCCGACCATGTCCTGCAGGAGGGCCGCGCCCTGATCATCGCGATCAACAAGTGGGATGTGGCGGAGGGTCAGAGCAGCCTGTTCCAGGGCATCAGGGCGGCGCTCGGCGAAGGGCTCGCCCAGGCGCCCGGCGTGCCGTTGCTGACCGTATCGGCGATCACCGGCAAGGGCATCGACCAATTGATCGCCGCCGCGTTCGAGATTCGCGAGACCTGGTCGCGCCGCGTCTCGACCGGTCAGCTCAACCGCTGGTTCGAGGAAGCGCTCGAGCGCAATCCGCCGCCCGCGCCCGGCGGCAAGCGCATCAAGCTTCGCTACATTACCCAGGTCAACAACCGCCCGCCCGCCTTCGTCGTGTTCGGCAGCCGCACCGAGATGCTGCCGGAGAGCTACCGCCGCTATCTGGTCAACGGCCTCCGCCGCGAGCTCGGCTTCGGCTCGGTCCCGGTCCGGCTGACGCTGCGCGGCTCCAAGAACCCTTTCGGCGGGAGCGGCGGCTGATTTCCAATTGCCGCGGGGTCGGAGCGGCTTTAGCCTCTGCTGCCAAGGAGGCGACTATGCGCCGTTTTTCGATCCTGCTCGTCTCCGCTGCCATGCTGGTCGCCGCGCCGGCCGCCGCCTCGGCCAAGCCGACGATCGAGCAGGCCGAGCCCGCCGGCGATGAGGAGATGCTGGCCCAGCTTCAGGCCGCGATCGCGGCGCTGCGCGGAGAGCTTTACGCGCCCGGACCCGCCATCCCGGGATGGAATGTCGGCGGCGCGGATCCCGATGCCGAGCTGCTCGCCGCCGGCGCCGACCGCCATTACTTCCTGTTGCGCGCGGCCGGCGAGCCGCCCTCGGTCATCATCCTCACCGATCGGCGCATCGCCGATTTCGTGCCCGCCGAATGGCAGCTGGTCGACAGCTACGGCTCGGCGCTCGACTCGGTTGAACGCCCGTTCCTCCAATATTCCGTCCTGAGCCCACGCTACGTGATCGGGACCCGCGCCAACGGCTTTCGCCGCGACAATGTCGACTGCAGCGACCGCATCTCGAACGCGCATCTCTACGAGCTGCCGGGCGAGACGATGACCGAGGAGGACGAATCGGCGCAGCTCCTGTTCCGGATGGGCCTGCTCGCGCTCGAGGGGATGACCACCTGCACCCGTTACGAGGGCAATCGCGCGTCCGGCTGGAGCACGCGCCCGCTGCTCCCCGACGGCCGCAGCCTCCCGGCGATCGAAGACCCGCCCGAGCGGCTCACCATCGTCCCGGCCGCGCCCCTCGCCGAGCTGATGCGGCGTTAGGGTCCATAAGCCAAGTCTGATGTGGACTTGTCGCCGTCGGCATCGCCGTCCATATTCGCCCGGCCTCGGGAGATACGACATGGCCGTTTGGACGATCCGGGCCGAATACGATCCTGAATCGAAAGTCTGGTACTCGATCGAGGGTGACATACCCGGCCTCGCGGCCGACGCCGATACCTTGGAGGCACTTGCTGCGAAGGCCGGCGCGATGCTTCCTGACCTTCTCGAGATTCACGCCGAGGACATCGATGACAAGGAGCGCTTGAGCGGTCCTCACAGCATCCGGGTCATCGCGCACCACGAGCGCGAATTCGACGTCGCAGCCTAGGGCCCCAAGGTGGTCGAAGCTTCACGAATCGGGTGAAGGAAGTCCTGCTGGAGCATGGATGCACGTTCCAGCGGGCTGGCAAAGGCGATCACGAAGTTTGGCAAAGCCCGCTGAGCGACAGGCAGGTCATCGTCGACGGCAAGATATGTCCCGTCATACCGCCAACGCCATCCTCAAGCGCGCCGGTATCAAGCGAAAGCTTTAGGCCTCGGCCTCGGTCCGCCTGTGAGGCCTTTCTTGCCGCTAAGCCGTGGCCGGGGCTGGTTCCCGCCGCCGCATCGGCTGGATTTGCCAGCGCGAGAGCGAGCGCCACAGCCATTCGAGCGGGCCGTACTGGAAGCGGTCGAGCCAGGGTTTCGACCAGAGCAGCATCAGCACCCACATGGCGATCACCGCCCACCACAATTCGATCCGGCTGAAATCGCCGAACAGGCCGAAGCCCCAGCCGTAGAACAGGCCGGTCATCAGGAAGCTGGTGCCGAGATAGTTGGTGAAGGCGGCGCGCCCGGCCGCGGCGATGCGCTGGGTGAGGGCGCCGCCGCGGCGGGTCAGCAGGATCACGAGCGCCGCCGTCGCGACCACCATCAGCGGGCGGAACGGCACCGTCGCGGCCATCACCGTCGCGAGCATCACCGGAACCTCGAAGCCGCCGCGGAAAGCGAGCCAGCCGAGCAACGCGTAGACCGGTATGCCGATGCCGAAGCCGGTCAGCGCGATCTTTCGATAGCGCGCGTCGGTCCACTCGCCGCGGAGGAAGCCGCTCTTCAGCGCCGCCATGCCGAGCAGGAAATAGGCGAGCGTCTCCCACCCGAACATCAAGGTCCCGACGAACGGTTCGAACGCACCTTCGAGCTGGTGGTCGACGATTCCGAGCCAGGGGCCGTTGAACAAAGCCAGCTTGTCCGCCAGCGCCTGGCCGGTGGGTACGCCGAGCTCGGCCTGCAGTCCGCGCCATTCGGCGATCACGTCGGCCGGCGCCCCAGGAAGTGCCGCCTGGGTCTGCAAATAATAGGAGCCCGCCGCGAGGCCGCCGAAGACGAGGAACTGGACGACGATCAGGCCCACGCCCCAGCGGATCAGCGCGCGCGTGCTCAGCTTCCGGAACAGAAAGGCGATCATGCCCACCTGGGCGTAGCCGGCGAGAATGTCGCCGTGCCAGACGAAGTAGAAATGCAGCAGGCCGAAGACGAGCAGCCACGCCATCCGGCTGTAGTGGATCGCGGCCGGCGAGCGCCCCGAGGCCTCCGCCCGCTCGATCACCAGCAGCATCGAGGCGCCGAACAGGAAGGAGAAGAGGCCGCGCATCTTGCCGTCGACGAAGATGAAGCTGAACATCCAGGAGGCGAGGTCCGCGGGTCCCTCGGCGCCGTAGGCGAGCGGGTTCATATAGGCCTGGAACGGCATCGCGAAGGCGACGATGTTCATCGCCAATATGCCCATGACCGCGACGCCGCGGACGATGTCGAGCGTTGCGATGCGCGGCGGCGGTTCGGTGACGGCGGTCATTCGGGTCCCCCTCCCAAAATCGGGCGCAG
>DASQKE010000117.1:0-8642 GCA_035630675.1 Allosphingosinicella sp. | reverse complement strand
GTGATCGACCTCACCAGCGCGGAGGAGGATCCGCTTTCGACCACCGACGGCTTCTCGCCGGTCCGGCACCGGTTCGGCATCCTCTACGACGACGATTGCATCGAGCTCGGCCTCACCTGGCGGCGCGACTACGAGACCACGTTCGACGCCCGCCGCGGCAACACCTTCCTGTTCCGGGTGGCGCTTCGCAATCTAGGCCGCTAAGGTCCGGTTCAGCATCGCCGGGCCATGGCAGGCGCCTGCTTTTATTGGAGGAATGATGAAGCTCGGAACTCTTCCCAGGGCTGCGCTCGCGCTGGCCGGCTCGCTGGCGTCGGTCGTGGCCGCCGCGCAGTCGGCGCAGACCGCCCAGAATGCGCCGCGGCAGGCTGGCCAGAATGCGCCGCCGCAGGGGGGTTCGCCGGGCGGGCTCATCATTCCGGACGAAGTCGAGTTTCTCGGCCGCGGCGATCCGAACATTCGCAAGGCGACCGCGATCGTCAACGGCGACGTCATCACCGAGACCGACATCGACCACCGCCTGGCGCTGATCGTCGCCTCGCAGAACATCCGCATTCCCCCCGAGGAGCTGCAGCGCATCCGCCAGCAGGTGCTGCGCAACCTGATCGACGAGGCCCTGCAGATCCAGGCCGCGCTGGCGCGCGACGTCGAGGTCGAGCAGCGCGATATCGACACCGCCTTCACCCGCGTCGCCGAGCGTTCGCAGCAGACCCGCGCGACGTTCGGCGCCTATCTGCGCACGATCGGCTCCTCGGAACGCTCGATGCGGCGGCAGATCCATGCCGAGCTTGCCTGGCAGCGGCTTCAGAATCGCGTCATCGCTCCGTTCGTCAACGTCGGCGAGGACGAGGTCCGCGCGATCATCGACCGGATGAACGCCGCGCGCGGCACCCGCGAGTTCCGAGTCAGCGAAATCTTCATCTCGGCGACGCCCGAGAGTGCCGTCGAGGCACAGGCCAATGCGGTTCGCATCCTCCAGCAGATCCGCGCCGGCGCCTCGTTCCCGGCTTATGCCCGCCAATATTCGGAAGCGTCGACAGCGGCGCTCGGCGGCGATCTCGGCTGGGTGCGCGCCGAGCAGCTGCCCGACCCGCTCGCCCGCGCCGTCCAGGAAATGCCGGTGGGCTCGGTCAGCCCGCCGATCGCCGTTCCCGGCGGATTTTCGATCATCGCCGTCTCCGACACACGCTCGATCCTGATGCCCGACGCGCGCGACGCGCTGCTCAGCCTGATGCAGATGTCGATCGCCTTTCCGGCCGGGACCACCGAGCAGCAGGCGCGCCCGGCGCTCGAGCGCTTCGTCCGGACCTCCCAGTCGATGGGCGGCTGCGGCGGCGCGCAGGCGGCGGCGGCCGAGCTCGGCGCGGAGATCGTCTCCAACGACCAGGTCCGCGTCCGCGACCTGCCGCCCGCTCTGCAGGAGATGCTGCTCGGCCTCAGCGTCGGCCAGGCGACGCGCCCGTTCGGAACGCTCGATACCCGCGTCAGCACCCTCGTTTTGTGCGGTCGGGACGACCCGCAGGACGCGAATGCGCCGACCTTCGAGGTGCTCCAGCGCCAGATGGAGGACGATCGCGTCAATCGCCGCGCCCAGCGCCTGCTTCGCGACCTGCGCCGCGACGCCGTCATCGACTATCGCTAGGAGCCGCACGGCTTGACCCTGCCGCTCGCCGTCTCGCTGGGGGATCCGGCGGGGATCGGCGCCGAAGTCATCGCCAAGAGCTGGGAGCGCCGGGAGCTGAGGGCCCTGCCCGCTTTCTTCGTCGTCGGCGAGATCGAAGCGGTCCGGGCGGTGTGGAACGGCCCGGTCGAGGCGATCGCCTCTCCCGCCGACGCCCAGGCCTGCTTCGGACGCGCGCTGCCGGTGCTGACCGTCGGCGACGGCTGCGCGGTCTCGCCGGGCCGGCCCGACATTGCGGGCGCACGCAGCGCTCTCGACGCGCTCGAGCTCGCGGTCGGCCTCACCCGATCCGGCGCGGCGGCGGCGATCGTCACCGGGCCGGTCTCGAAGGCGCAGCTCTACGGCATCGGCTTCGCCCATCCGGGCCAGACCGAGTTCGTCGCCGAGCGTTGCGGCATCGCCGCCGCCAATGTCGCGATGATGCTGGCCGGGCCGAGCCTGCGCACCGTGCCGGTCACCACCCATTTGCCGCTCGCCGACGTGCCGGCGGCGCTGACCGTCGAGCTCATCGTCGGCAAGGGCCGCACCGTGATCCGCGGCCTGAGGCGCCAGTTCGGCATCATGCGGCCGCGGCTCGCCGTCGCCGGCCTCAATCCCCATGCCGGCGAGAACGGCGCGCTCGGCCGCGAGGATATCGAGCTGATCGCCCCCGCCGTCGCCCGCCTGTGCGAAGAGGATGAGGCGGACCTGGTCGGACCGCTGGCCGCCGACAGCATGTTCCATGCGAGCGCGCGCAGCCGCTACGACGCGGCGCTCTGCATGTATCACGACCAGGCGCTGATCCCGCTCAAGGCGCTGCATTTCGACGAAGGCGTCAACATCACGCTCGGCCTGCCGATCGTACGCACCTCGCCCGATCACGGCACCGCCTTCGACATCGCCGGGCGGAACCAGGCCGATCCCGCGGCGATGGTCGCGGCGATCGCGCTCGCTTCGTCCTGCGCGGCGCGCCTGGCGGCCGGGTGAGCGCGCCGCTGCCGCCGCTGCGCGAGGTGATCGCCCGCCACGGGCTCAGCGCCTCCAAATCGCTCGGCCAGAACTTCCTGCTCGACGAGCAATTGCTCGGCCGCATCGCCCGCGTGCCCGGCGCGCTCACGGGCGAGCGGGTCTATGAGGTCGGGCCGGGTCCCGGCGGCCTCACCCGGGCGCTGCTTCGCGCCGGCGCGACGGTCACGGCCGTGGAGCGCGACCGGCGCTGCCTGGCGCCGCTCGCCGAGCTGGCCGGGCATTTCGACGGGCGGCTGCGCGTGATCGAGGGCGACGCGCTGGCGATCGACGAGACCGGCGAAGCCGGCGAAGGCGCCCATATCGTCGCCAATCTGCCCTACAATGTCGGCACCTTTTTGCTGGTTCGCTGGCTCGGCGGCGAGGCCTGGCCGCCCTGGTGGAAGAGCCTCACTTTGATGTTCCAGCAGGAGGTCGCCGGGCGGATCGTGGCCAAGCCCGGCAGTGGCGCCTATGGCCGCCTCTCCGTCCTCGCCCAATGGCGCGCGACGCCGCGCCTGGCGATGAAGGTCCACCGCTCCGCCTTCGTGCCGCCGCCCAAGGTGATGTCGGCCGTGGTCCACATCGTGCCGGCGGAGCAGCCGGCGGGGGTCGCCGCCACGGTGCTGGAGAGCGTCACCGCCGCCGCCTTCGGCCAGCGCCGCAAGATGCTGCGCCAGAGCCTGAAGGGCCTGCCCGGCGCTCTGGATGCGCTGGAGCGCCTGGGCATCGACCCCGAACGCCGCGCCGAGACGCTGGAGATCGCCGAGTTCGTGGCGGTGGCGCGCGAGCTCTCACACTGACCCGTTCGCGTCGAGCCCTTCGACGCCGCCCGCGGCGGCGCTCTGGATGAACGACGTCGAGACGCCCCGCGGAGCGAAGCCGAGGCTGTTCGGGCACCGTGGCATGTCTCGCTGCGCTCGACAGCGGTCCTCGACTTCGCTCGGACCGAACGGAGCCTAGTGACAGACCTCGGCGGACAAGGCTGCCTAATTCTGCTGGTTGGTCGGCTGAGCGGGCGGCGCCGGGGTCTCGGGGCGCTGGGCCTGCAGGACGTCGGCGGGCGGTCCGCGCTGGATCACGGCGGCCAAGTTCGTCGCCTGGGCGCAATTCTGGCCGCACAAGGTGCGCAGGCGGGTGAGGTTGGCGCGGGCGCGATCGACGGCGCCGCGCTGGACATAGGCCTCGCCCTGGCCGGCGAGCGCATCGACGTCGTTGGGCTCGATCTGCAGCGCGGTGGCGTAGAAACGGATCGCCTTGCCGGGCAGCCGCTGTGCCATCGCAACGCGGGCAAGCGCCATAAAGGCGGTGCGGTTGCGCGCATCGACGGCGAGCGCGGTCTCGAGCAGGTCGATCGCCTCGTTGTAGCGGCCCGCGGCGCTGTGCGCCTGCGCCTGCTGGACGAGGGCCGTCGAGCGCGGATCGATCTGGTCGTCCGGCCGCTGCCCCAAACCGGCGCTGGCGATGGTCGCCAGCGCGATCGCTGCCGAAAGGGCGATGGGAGTGAGGCGCATCATCGTCTCCATGAACCTGTCTCGGCGAAGGCCTAGCATGGCGCCCGCCACCGCGCGACGAAAAAGCCGTCCGTGCCGTCATGAGCGGGGGAGACTATCCTCCCGCTGCCGGCGGCGCGTCCGGCTTCGATAGGCACGGTCTCCGGAACCATGGATGAACGGGAGGAGAAGGCTGCGGCCTGGCCGGGCCCCTCCTCCGCGAGCAGCGAGCAGACGCCGTACACCATTGCTCCGCCGGGGCGCACCAAGGTCGCGGCGATGTCGAGGAGGCGCGCCTGCACCGCGATCAGCCGCTCGAGCCGCTCGGGGGTCAGGCGCCAGCGCGTTTCCGGATTGCGGCGCCAGGTGCCGGTGCCGGAGCAGGGCGCGTCGACGAGGACCAAGTCGGCCGCGCCGACGATATCCGCCAGCGCCTCGCGCTCGCGCCCGGGGTCGAGCAGAAGCGGCTCGACGATCGACACTCCGGCGCGCTCGAGGCGCGGCCGCATCCGCGACAGGCGCCCGCGGTCGGTGTCGGCGGCGAGGATGCGGCCGCGATCGCCCATCTCGGCGGCAAGCGCGAGCGTCTTGCCGCCCGCCCCGGCGCAGAGGTCGACGACGACCATGCCGGGCCCGACCCCGCAGGCGAGCGCCAGGAGCTGGCTCCCTTCGTCCTGCACCTCGACGAGGCCGGACCGCCACGCCTCGTGATCCTCGACCCGGAATCCGTCGGGCAGCCGCAGGCCGAGCGGCGAATGCGGCGTCGGCGAGGCTTCGGGGAGGAGGCGCAGCGACTCCTCCCGCATCCCCTTGAGCCGGTTGACGCGCAGGTCGAGAGGCGCCCGCTCGAGCAAAGCGGGAAGCTCGGCGTGGCCGATCGTCTCTGCAAGCCAGGCAGGCGCGAACGAGCGCGTGGCCCGCTCTTCCTCCGGCGCGGCCGGCGCGGGAGCGTGCGGGCCGCCGCCGAACAGCGGCAAGAGCGCCGGATCGTCGTCGGCGAGGCCGAGCATTGCGGCTCGCCCGGAAGCGGGCGGCTCCCCGCTCCTGCGGATCGCCCGATAGACCAGCTCCCGCACCGCCCGCCGGTCGCCCGAGCCCGCATAGCGCCTCGTTCGGAAATAGGAGGAGATCAGGCTGTCCGCAGCGGCGCCTTCCGTCCGCGCGGCCTCGATGACGAGGTCGAGCAGCTCGATCGCCGCCTGGACACGGGCGGAGGGAGTCATGGCTCAGCGCGTCGGATAATTGGGCGCCTCGCGGGTGATCGCGACATCGTGGACGTGGCTTTCGCTCAGGCCGGCATTGGTGATCCGAACGAAGGTCGCGCGCCGCTGCAGCTCCTCGATCGTGGCCGAGCCGGTATAGCCCATCGCCGCCTTGACCCCCCCGACGAGCTGATGGACGACGTCCCTCGCATGCCCCTTGTAGGGGACCTGGCCCTCGATCCCCTCCGGGACGAGCTTCAATTGATCCTTGATGTCCTGCTGGAAATAGCGGTCGGCCGAGCCGCGCGCCATCGCCGCGACCGAGCCCATGCCGCGATAGGATTTGTAGGAGCGTCCCTGGTAGAGAAAGGTCTCGCCCGGCGCCTCCTCGGTGCCCGCGAGCAGCGAGCCGACCATGACGGTGGCGGCGCCCGCGGCCAGCGCCTTGGCGACGTCGCCGCTGTTGCGGATGCCGCCGTCGGCGATCGCCGGCACGCCCGATTTCGCAGCCTCCCCGGCCGCGTCCATGATCGCGGTGAGCTGGGGGACTCCGACCCCGGCGACGATCCGGGTGGTGCAGATCGAGCCGGGGCCGATACCGATCTTGATCGCATCCGCGCCGGCGCCGATCAGCGCCTTGGCCGCCTCCGCGGTGGCGACGTTGCCGGCGACGATCTGGACCCGGTTCGAGGTCCGCTTGATGCGCTCGACCGCGGCCGAGA
Organism: Allosphingosinicella sp.; assembly: GCA_035630675.1. GTDB lineage: Bacteria > Pseudomonadota > Alphaproteobacteria > Sphingomonadales > Sphingomonadaceae > Allosphingosinicella. The sequence goes on along the minus strand of DASQKE010000117.1, from coordinate 2,560 downwards.
CGTCGCGATTGTGGCCGTGGGCGGTGTCGATGACGATGAGGTCGCATTCGGCGTCGATCAGCGCCTGCGCGCGCTCATATCCCTTGTCTCCGACGGTGGTCGCGGCGGCGACGCGAAGGCGGCCGGCACCGTCCTTGGTCGCGTCCGGGTAGGCAACGGCTTTCTCGATGTCCTTGACGGTGATCAGGCCGATGCAGCGCCGCTCGTCGTCGACGACCAGCAATTTCTCGATCCGGCTGTGGTGGAGCAGCCGCCGCGCCTCGTCCTTGCCGACCCCGGGTCCGACCGTGACGAGGTTGTCGCGGGTCATCAGCTCGGAGACCGGCTGGCGCGGGTTCTCGGCGAAGCGGACGTCGCGATTGGTGAGGATGCCGGCGAGGCGGCCGTCCGCCTCGGTCACGGGGATGCCGGAGATCTTGTGCCTGGCCATCAGCTCGAGCGCTTCGGCGAGCGTCTGCCCGGGCCGGATCGTGATCGGATCGACCACCATGCCGCTCTCGTAGCGCTTGACCGCGCGCACCGCCGCCGCCTGCTCGTCGGGCTCCATGTTGCGGTGGAGCACGCCGAGCCCGCCCAATTGCGCCATCACGATCGCCATGTCGGCCTCGGTCACGGTATCCATCGCCGAGGAGATGATCGGGATGTTGAGCGCGATCTCTTCGGTCACCCGCGTGCGCGTATCCGCCTGGCTCGGCAGCACGCCCGACTCCGCCGGCCGCAGCAGCACGTCGTCGAAGGTCAGGCCGAGCGGGATGTCCATTTCTGTCTCGCGAGGATTCGGTTGGGTCTATAGGAGGGGGTGCCGCAAGGCGCTAGGTCACCCCTCGCCGGCTTCGTCTGCGAGATCCATGAAATTGCGCGCGGCTTCGCGGTCCTTCTCCTCCTCGAATGCGACGTCGAGGTCGGGAGCGGCGCCGAGCATGTGGAGGAGAGCCCAGAGGGCGAAACGCTTGGCGCGATCCGTCTCGAGGCCGAGATCGACCCGCATGCGCTCGACTCCGGCTTCGAGGGCGACGGGGGAGATCTCGCCGAGATCGGCCGTGCCGAAATAGCGGCGCAGCTGGTCGTCGAAGTTCACCGCGGCGGCGGCCGGTAGCGCGCGGGATCGGCGAGACGGCGCACCAGCGCCACCATGAGGTCGCCGTCTTCCGCGGCGCCGTCGAGCGGGATGTCCGGCCCGGCCTCGTCGTCGGGGCCGTGATAGGCGCCCGACAGAAAGTCCTGGAGCGCGTCCATGTTGGCGAACGAGCCGCCGACCATCACCGCGGGGACTCCGGCGCGGGTGAGCGCCCAGCCGTCCTGGCGCCGGATGAAGGCATCGGCGGCGTAGGTCGTATCCATCCGCCGGCCGAGCGCCGCCGCGGTCTCGGCGATCGCGCGGTCGAGCGGCTCGAGCCCGCGGCCGATCACCGCCACCGGCTCGCCGCGGCCGTGAATCGCCACCGTGTCGAAATTGACGGCCGCAACGATCGAGGAGAGCGGCACCGTCGGTTCGACGGCGAAATGCTCGGCGCCGAGCAGTCCGACCTCCTCGGACGTCGTGGCGAGGATGATGACGTCGCGCACCGGGCGGCGGCGGACCAGCCGACCGGCAATCTCGATCAGCAAAGCGATGCCGCTGGCATTGTCGACGGCGCCGTTGCAGATCCGGTCCGCTTCGCCTTCCGGCCGGCAGAGGCCGAGATGGTCCCAATGGCCGAGCAGCAGCACGCTCTCGCCTCCGCCGCCCGTCCCCGCAATGCGCCCGACAACGTTGTTCGACGTGTAGCGGCGCACCTCGGTGGCGATTTCGAACCCGGCCGTGAGGTTGAGCGGCACAGCGCGAAAGGCAGGTCCGGACTGCTCGTTCAGCAACGACGCGAAATCGCCGCCGGCCCGCGCGACCAGCCTCGCGACCTCGCCCGCCTGGATGGCGCCGCTGACCGGCGGCCTCGACGCAAGCACCGTATCGCTCGCGGCTGCCGCGCGCACCACCGCGTCCCAGGAGACATCGTCCGCGACGATGCCGATCACCGCGGCTGCACCCGCGCGCGCGACCGCGCGCTCGCGATCGGCATAGCTGGGGAAGCCGGGCACATCGGGCGCCTCGACCAGGATCAAAGCGACCGCGCCGCGAAGGTCGGCGCCCGCGAGCTGGTCGACGCCGCGCACCGGATCGACGAGACCGTGGCCGGCGAAGACGACCGGCGCATCGTCGATCCGTTGCACGGGCTGGGTGCCGACCAGTGTGATGCGCTCGCTGTCGAACGCGAGTGCGCGACCGCCGGCGGACCAGCGCGCCTCGTGCGACAAGGGCCGCCGCTCGATCAGGTCGACCGGCTGGTACCAGCTGGCGCCGACGGCGCCGGGCCCGACGCCACGCCGGCGCAACTGGTCGGAAATGTAAGCGATCGTGCGCCGCTCGCCTTCGGTCGCGGGGGCCCGGCCTTCGAACCCGTCGCTCGCCAGCATTTCGATATGGCGCATCAGCTGGCGCGGTGTCACCGGCGCGTCGCGGCGGGCAGCGGCGGCGGGTGCCGGCATCAGCAGGCAGGCCGCGGCGAGCGCGGCGATCAGGCGT
>DASQKE010000116.1:0-3644 GCA_035630675.1 Allosphingosinicella sp. | reverse complement strand
GGCCGGCCAGTCGGTCGGCATGGTGAAAAGCGAGCAGAGCGTCCCCGAGATCGTCGCCCAGCTCATCGACGAAGCCGCCCACGCCCTGGAGCGGCGCTCGGCCTAGGCTGTCGACTCAGCTCGCATGCTCGAGCGTGATCCGGAGGCGTCCGCGGCAGCGCTCCCAGATTTGGGTCGAGACGCCGCCCATCAGCCGTCGGCCGTCGCGCGTGATCGACCATCTCAGCACGACCAGGGCCGAGCGCCGGCCGAGCGAGCGCGTCTCGAGCAGCTCCGCCTCGTATCGCCCCATCAGCGTGCGGTCGGCGAAATCCTGACGCATGCCGGCGGCGAATTCGTCGTAGCCGCGGGTCACGCCGCCCCGCGTCACCCAGGTCATGCGGGGCTCGGCGCAATAGGTTTCGAGCGCGGTTTCGAGGTCGCCGCGGTTCCAGGCCGCGACCTGCGCCTCGACGCCGTGCCTGGCCTCGGCGGCGGCGCCCGAAGGCGAGGCCGCGAGGAGCAGAAGGGTGACAGCGAGCACCGGAGACAGTCCGCACATCCGCCTTCTGCGGTCAAGCTCAGGACCGCATTGGACCGCCGCCGCCTTCCTGCTACCGCTCGGCCATGCCGACCGCTTCCGTCGCCTCGTCGCGCGAGATCCTGACCGGGCTGCACGACGTCATGGCGTCGCGCGCGTCGGCGCAGGCGAAGTTGAACAAGGTCGTCCGGATCATCGCCGAGGCGATGGCGAGCGAGGTCTGCTCCATCTATCTCTTGCGCGACGGCGTGCTCGAGCTGTTCGCGACCGTCGGCCTCAAGCAGGACGCGGTCCACGTCACCCGGCTGGCGATGGGCGAGGGCCTGGTCGGGACCATCGCCAGGAACGTCGACGTGCTCAACCTCGCCGAGGCGACCAGTCATCCCGAATTCGCGTTCCGGCCGGAGACGGGCGAGGAGCTGTTCCACAGCTTTGCCGGCGTCCCGATCATCCGCAAGGAGAAGGCGATCGGCGTCCTCGCCGTCCAGCACGCCGATCCGCGCGCCTATGACGATGTCGAGATCGAAGCGCTGCAGACGGTGGCGATGGTGCTTTCCGAGCTGATCGCCAATGCCGGTCTCGCCGACAAGGCGGCCTCGGCGGCGGGCACGACGCGCGACGACGGGCCGGTGCGGCTCGTCGGCCTGCGGCTCGTCACCGGCATGGGCCGCGGCTATGCCGTCTACCACCAGCCGCGCATCCTCATCGAGCATACGGTCGCCGAGGATACCGAGGCCGAGCGCCACCGGGTCTATTCGGCCTTCGGCAAGATGCGCGAGCAGATCGACCATATGACCAACGCCGCCGAGTTCGGCACGGCGGGCGAGCATCACGAGGTGCTCGAGACCTACAAGATGTTCGCCTATGACGAAGGCTGGGCGCGGCGGATCAACGAGGCGATCGACAGCGGGCTCACCGCGGAAGCGGCGATCGAGCGCGTCCGCCAGCGCATGCAGATGCGCATGCGCCAGATCGACGATTCCTTGCTCCAGGACCGGATGCACGATCTCGACGATCTGTCGAACCGGCTGCTCAGGATCGTCTCAGGCCAGCTCGGCACCGCGGCGCAGATGGGCCTCAGGCAGGACGCGATCCTGATCGCCCGCAACCTCGGGCCCGCGGAGCTGCTCGAATATGACCGGCGCCGGCTCAAGGGCGTGATCCTCGAGGAAGGCTCGCTGACCGCGCACGTGACGATCGTCGCCCGCGCCATGGGCGTGCCGATGATCGGCCGCGCGAAGAACGTTCGCCAGCTGATCGGCGACGGCGATTATGTTCTGCTCGACGGCACCGACGCGGTCGCGTTCGTCCGCCCGTCCGCTCCGGTCAAGGAGGCGTTCAAGGCGAAGCTCGCCGCCACCGCCAAGCGCCGCGCCCAGTTCGCTGCGTTGCGCGACCTGCCGCCGGTGACGAAGGACGGGACGCGGATTACGGTCATGGTCAATGCCGGCCTGCGCGACGATGCCGAGGCGCTCGACGCTCTCGGCGCGGATGGCATCGGGCTGTTCCGGACCGAGTTCCAGTTCCTGATCTCGGCCGGCTTTCCGGGGCGCGCGAGCCAGCAGAAGCTCTACAAGGGGGTCCTCGACGCCGCGGGCGACAAGCCGGTGGTCTTTCGCACGGTCGACGTCGGCGGCGACAAGGCTCTCCCCTATCTGGACGGCTCGGGCGGCGAGCATGAGGAAAATCCGGCGATGGGGTGGCGGGCGATCCGGCTCGCGCTCGACCGCGACGGGCTGATGAAGGCGCAGGCCCAGGCGCTGCTGGAAGCGGCGGCCGGCCGCGAGCTCAACGTCATGTTCCCGATGATCTCCGAGCCGTGGGAGTTCGACGCCGCCAAGGCGATCGTCGAGCATGAGCGCGAACGGATGGCGAAGCGGCGCAAGCTGCTGCCGCTCAGGCTGAGCTACGGCGCGATGCTCGAGGTTCCCGCGCTCGCCGAGACGCTCGACATCCTGCTCCCGAAGATCGACTTCCTCTCGATCGGGACCAACGACCTCACCCAGTTCCTGTTCGCCGCCGATCGCGCCAACCCGAAGCTCGCCGAGCGCTACGACTGGCTGTCGCCCGCGATTCTGCGCTTCCTGCGCCGCGTCGTCCGCGAGGCGGGCGCCGCGGGCGTGCCGGTCGGCATCTGCGGCGAGATGGGCGGGCGCACGCTCGAGGCAATGGCGCTGATCGGCATCGGGCTCGAACGCTTCTCGATCACTCCGGTCGCGGTCGGGCCGATCAAGGCGATGATCCGATCGCTCGACCGTGCCGCCGCGACCGCGGAAGTCGAACGGCTGCTCGCCGCGCCGCCGCCCGACATGCGCGACGCGCTGGCGGCCTGGGCGGAAAGGAACAAAGTCAGGATCGCCTGACCGGGCGGCGAGCCGCGCTGTTGACATCGCCATGACCATCTTCGAGTGATGCAGGTTAGCAACGAGCCGAACGGATGCCTCATTGAGCGAATTGCACGAAGACCAGATTCCGCCGATCGGCGAGCGGCTGCGCGAGGCCCGCGAGGCGAAGGGGGTCAGCCTCGACGAGATCGCCAGCCAGACGCGCATCCCCGTTCGCCATCTCCAGCACATCGAGAGCGGCGACTGGGAGGCGCTTCCCGCCAGCACCTACAGCATCGGCTTCGTCCGCTCCTACGGCAATATGGTCGGGCTCGACGGTCCCGCGCTCGGCGCCGAGCTTCGCCAGCAGCTCGGCGGCGTCCGCCGCGCCGGCCCTGCGGCCGAATATTACGAGCCCGCGGATCCCGCACGCGTGCCGCCCAAATGGCTCGCGATCACCGCCGCGATCATCGCCGGCCTGCTGATCCTCGGCTATCTCGTCTTCCGCAGCGGCGTCGACGACGGCCGCGAGACCGCCGCCGCGCAGGAACAGGAAGCGGCTCCCGCCCGGCCTGCCGCGCCACCCGCCCAGCCGTCGCCGCAGAATCTGGCGGGCCAGCCGGTGGTGCTGACCGCGCTCGCCCCGGTCTGGCTGCGCATCTCCGAGCAGGGCGGGGGCACGATCGCCGAGCGGACGCTCGCCGCCGGGGAGGCCCTCCAGGTGCCCGCGGGGGCGCGCAATCCGGTGTTGCGCGTCGGCGCGCCCGAGGCGCTGCGGGTGACGGTCGGCCAGACCGCGA
>DASQKE010000115.1:0-9385 GCA_035630675.1 Allosphingosinicella sp. | reverse complement strand
CGGCCCGGGAATGCGGGCGGAGAGATGGGTGAAGACGAGGTCGTCCCAGCCGTAATAAGCGACCAGCCGGTAGGCGGCGGCGAGATCGACGCGAATCTTCCACTCGGCCTCGGGCACCTTGCCCATGAGCGAGGGGATCTCGACCGAGGCGAGTGGCGAGATGTGCATGTTCTTCCCGATTGCGTCGACCCGGCCCATCTTCGATTCCTCGCTGCTCGCCGACCGCTATAGCGGTGGGCGGTGGGGCGGGGCTAGACTGCGCGACGCGGCGGCTCGGGCTCGAAGCGCCACCGCTGCCCGCCGCTGATCTGCACCCCGGCGAGGGTCGTGCGGCGGCCGCTGGCGACCTCGCCGATCGCGGTGGCGAGCCCGTCGCGGCGCCAGTCGCGATCTCCGCGCACCGTATCGATCGCGCGCGCGGCGAGGCGACGGACGAGCTCGGTCGGCAGGCCGGACGGATCGAGGGTGACGATGCCTTCCTCCTCTCCGGCGCGCGCCTGCCACTCGCGTTCGACGGCCCAGGCGAGCGCGTCCTCCGCCTCGGCGAGGTGGGCGGCGGAGGCCGCGAGGCGCGGCGCGGCGAGCAAATCGGTGCCGGCGAGGAGGGCGCGGAAGCGGGTGCGGTCGTAGGCGTCGGAGCGGTTGGAGGGATCGTCGACCGCCTCGAGTCCTGCCCCGGCGACGATCGCTTCAAGCTCGTCGCGGCGCCAGCCGAGCAGCGGCCGCAGGATCGTCAGCGCGCCGTCGCGGCGGCTCGGCCGGACGGCGGCGAGGCCGGCGAGCCCGGCGCCACGGGCGAGGCGCATCAGCACCGTCTCGGCCTGGTCGTCGGAATGATGCGCCGTGGCGAGGAAGGCGATGTCCCGCCGGCCCGCCCAGTCGGCCAGCAGGCGATAGCGAAGCGTCCGCGCCTGCGCCTGCGCGTTGGCGGCGGCGAGGAGCGTGTCCGGGTCTGCGAGGATGGAGTGCGGCACGCCGAGGTCCGCGCAGACCGAGGCGACGAACCGCGCCTCCTCCGCCGCTTCGGGCCGGAGCCGGTGGTCGACCGTCGCCGCCTCGACACGGCCGGGACAGGCGGCCTCGGCGAGGAGGAGCAAAGCGAGGCTGTCCGGGCCTCCGGACACGGCGACGCCCAGCCGCGCGGACGGCGCGCCGGTCAGCGCTTCGAGGTCGCGGCGAAAGCGGTCGATCTGTTCGGGCGCGGGCATCGTACGAGCTTAACGCCCCCCGTGACATCGCGCGAGCGGGGACCTAGATGCGCTCTACGAAGGAGCATCCGACGATGAAGCCAGTGGCCGCCGCCTTTTCCCTGATCCTGCTCGCCGCCTGCGCGCGCACCGAGGACGCCAGCGTGCGCCCCGCCGAGAGCAATGACAGCTACAGCGCGGTCGAGCAGGTGCGCGACCAGGCCGGCGAAGACCGCGAGCCGGCGCTCGGCGAATGGCGCCGCGCACTCCAGGAGGAGCGGCCGGCGCTCGAGTTCGGTCCGTCCGGGACGGCGCCTTTGATCATGATCGTCTGCGGCGAGCGCGGCGGGCTGGTGCTTCAGCGCTCAGGCGCCCCCGCGCCCGGCGCCTCGCCGATGCTCAGCGTCACCGTCGGCGGCCAGGGACGACAATTGTCGGTGGTCTCGTCCGGCGGATCCACGCCGGTCCAGCGCACCACCCTCGCGCCGGGCGATCTGCTCATCCAGCAGCTCGCCGTGGCGACGGCGCCGATCGCGCTCCGCTTCGGCGACGGCACCCAATTGCTGCTCCCGCACAGCCCGATGATCGGCCAGTTCGCGCAGGGCTGCTCGACCGGCTTCCCGCGCAATGCCGCGGCCGGCGCCTCGACGGCGGAGGGGAACGGCCAGGCCGCTGCCGCCGCGCAGCCTGCGGCGGCGAACGAGGCGAACGGCGCGGCGGCGCGTTGACGGCGCGGCCGTTCACAGCGGGAGTCGCGTCATGAAGGCATTTCGGATCGCGCTCGCGGCCGGGCTGGCGGGGGCGCTCGGCTCCTGCGCGCCGCGCACCGAGCCGCAGCCCGCGCCGCCGCCGCCGCAGCGCCCGGCGCCGCGACCGGCTCCTCCCGCGCCGCCGGCGCCGGCAGCCGCGCCCGGCTGGATCGACGCCCCGTTGAGCGCGGGCGACTGGAGCTTCGACGAGGTGGCTCGGACCGCTTCGTTCGGCCCGCCGGGGCAGCCGAGCTTCGTCCTGCGCTGCGCGGCGCCGGGGCAGGTGACCATCGCGCGCACGGGCGTGGCGCCGGCGACCGGCGGCGCGCTCACGGTCCGGACCAGTACGACGGCGCGGACATTGCCCGCGAGGGGCGGCGCGGAGGGGCTGGTCGCAACCTTGGCGGCGTCCGATCCTTTGCTCGACGCGATCGTCTTCAGCCGCGGCCGGTTCGCGGTCGAGGCGGCCCTGCTCCCGGCCCTGATCGTCCCCGCCTGGCCGGAGCCGGCGCGGGTGATCGACGATTGTCGCGGCTGAGTCCGGGGGAAGCCGCGCCGGCGAGGCGCGAAGCGGAAGATTCTAGCCCCAAAATATTCGAGTTCAAGTCTTGATCGCGGATTCGACGCGAATCATAGTGGAACCGAGTTCAACAAGCGAAAGGAGGTGATCCGATGTCTCATGGTTCAGCAGAGGGGTCGGTCCAGCTCGTTCGGGAGATGAAAGGCTAAGCCTTTCAGGGTCTTCCGGGCTGGAGCTTCCGGCCGCTGACCATGTAGAAGGGCCGCCGGGCGACAATCCGGCGGCCCTTTTGCCGTGCGGCGGCTATCGCGCGCGCCGCGCGAAACGTGCCTGCCAGAGCATCAGCAGCGGCACGATGCCCAGCTCCATTCCGAGCCCGAACAGATGGCCTTCGCCGGGCGTGCCGGCGGCGATCAGCGAGGCGAGCCGGCCGAGGCCGCCCAGCACGACGATCAGGCCGAGCAGCCGGAAGCGGGCGCCGCTTCGCTCGATCGCCGGGATGCAGGAGGCGAAGCCGAGCCCGATGCCGGCGAGGAGGCCGGAGAGGTAACGAAAGTGGCTGTCGAGGTCGGTCGGCGCGTCGACGCCGATGCCGCGCAGCATCCCGGGGCCTTCGACCAGGCCCAGTGTCCCGATCGCGAGCGGCACCAAAGCGGCGAGCCCGACCGCGGCCTGGAGCAGGCGGCGTTCGGTGGCAGTCGCGCCCATTTCGTCCTCGTTCCTTCGCTGCGTCGTCGGGCGGGCGATAGCGGGCGCGGCGGCGCAGTCGAGAGGGCGGTTGATTCCCGCCGCCGCTGTGGCATGGCCGTGGCGTCGGATCGAGGGAAGCCGGACCATGCTGAAACGCGCCGCACTGACCCTGCTGCTCTCGGTGCTCGGAGGAGCTGCCTTTGCGCAGCCCGCCGCGCCGGCGCCGCGGGGGCCGCCGCGCCTGGTGGTCGCGATCTCGGTCGATCAGCTCTCGGCCGACCTCTTCGCCCAATACCGCCAGCATTTCACCGGCGGCCTCAGGCGGCTGACCAATGGCGCCGTCTTCCCGTCCGGCTACCAGTCGCACGCGGCGACCGAGACCTGTCCGGGCCACTCGACCATCCTCACCGGATCGCGCCCCTCGCGGACGGGGATCATCGCCAACAACTGGTTCGATCAGTCGCTCACTCGCGACGACGAGCACAAAGTCTATTGCGCAGAGGATCCGCGCGTCGCCGGATCCACCGCGGAAAATTACACTGTCTCGCATTACTTCCTGAGGGTGCCGGCGCTCGGCGACCATATGAAGCGGGCGAACCCGGCGAGCCGGGTCGCGGTGGTCGCGGGCAAGGACCGCGCCGCGATCATGATGGGCGGGCGCGGGCCGGACCAGAGCTGGTGGTGGCGCGACGGCGCCTTCACCAGCCATGAAGGGCGCCAGCCGACGCAGGCGGTGACCCGTGCCAACGCGGCGATCGCGGCGGCGATCGCGCGGCCGGGCCCGGCGCTCGACCTGTCGCGGCTGTGCGAGGCGCGCAGCCGTGCGGTGCCGCTGGGCGGCGGCGGAGCGCCGGTCGGCCAAGGACGGTTCGCGCGCGAGGCCGGCAACAGGAACGGCTTTCGCGCCTCGCCCGAGTTCGACGGCGCCACGCTCGCGCTCGCCATGGCGATGCGCGACGAGATGCGGCTCGGCCAGGGGCGGGCGACCGATTTGCTGATCGTCGGCCTCTCCGCGACCGATTATATCGGCCACACCTATGGCACCCAGGGCAGCGAGATGTGCCTGCAGCTGACCGAGCTCGACCGCTCGCTCGGCGACTTCTTCGACAGGCTCGACCGCACCGGCGTCGATTATCTGGTCGTGCTCACCGCCGATCATGGCGGGCTCGACGTTCCCGAGCGGATCGGAGCCGACGGCGGCTTGGCCGCGCTGCGCGTCGATCCGGCGCTGGGTGCGACGACGATGGGCCGGGCGATCGGCGCGGCGCTGGGCATCGAGGGGCCGGTGCTGATCGGCGACGGCCCGTTCGGCGACATCTATGTCGACCGCGCTCTGCCCGCGGCGGTGCGGACGCGGGCGCTGGACGAGGCGGCGCGCCGCTACCGCGCACATCCGCAGGTCGCGTGGGTCTTCAACCGCGCCGAGCTGCAGGCCGCGCCGAGCCCGTCCGGTCCGCCCGACGGATGGACGCTGACCGACCGCGCCCGCGCCTCGTTCGATCCGGATCGGTCGGGCGATCTCATCGTCTTACTCCAGCCGCGGGTAATGCCGATCGCGGACACCAGCCGCGGCTATGCCGCGACCCACGGCAGTCCCTGGGACTATGACCGGCGCGTGCCGATCCTGTTCTGGCGGCGCGGGATGCGGCCTTTTGAGCAACCGCTGGCGGTCGAGACGGTCGACATCCTGCCGACGCTCGCCGCGATGATCGGCGTTTCGATCCCGGCGGGGACGATCGACGGACGCTGCCTCGATCTGGTCGAGGGGCCGGAGTCGAGCTGCGCCGCGCGCTGAGGCGATGGTGCGGCGGCCGGCCAGGAGAGGGATCAGCCGGCGCGGGCTGCTGATCGGCGGCGGCGCCGGCATCGGGCTGCTGCTCGGCTGGCAATTATGGCCGCGCCGCTACGAGCCCAATCTGGTCGCAGGCGAGGGCGAAACCGCGTTCAACGCCTTTCTCAAGATCGGCACGGACGGGCGGGTGATCGTGGCGGTGCCGCAGGCCGAGATCGGTCAGGGCGTCTATACCAGCCTGCCGCAGATCCTCGCCGACGAGCTCGGCGCGGACTGGCGGACAGTCGGGGTCGAGCCGGCGCCGCTGTCGCCCTTATACGCCAATCTATTGTTCGTCGAGGAAATGGCCGACGGCGTGCTTCCCGAACCGTTTGCAGGGCTCGGCCGCAGTGCGATGCGCGAGCAGGCGACCCGCTCGGCGCTGACCGTCACCGGCGGCTCGACCTCGGTGCGCGCGTTCGAGCCGCGGCTGCGCGAGGCCGGCGCCGGCGCGCGGGCCTTGCTCCAGATGGCGGCGGCGGATCGCTGGAACGCGGACTGGGAGGCGCTCGATACGCAGGGCGGCTTCGTCGTCGGCGAGGGCGGCCGCCGCCTGCGCTTCGCCGAGCTCGCCGAGGCGGCGGCGGGCAAGGAGCTTCCGGAGCATCTGCCGGTCCGCGGCGGGCTCGAGGGGCGGCTCACCGGGCTGGCGCTGCCGCGGATCGATACGCCCGCCAAGGTCGACGGCTCCGCCCGCTTCGCCGGCGACATCAGGCTGCGCGACATGGTCTATGCGAGCGTGCGCAGCGCGCCGCCCGGCTCGCGGCTGCTGGGGGCCGACGTCGACGCCGCCCGCCGTATCCCAGGCGTGGTATCGGTGCTCAGGAACCCGATTTGGGCGGCGGTCGCGGCGACCGACTGGTGGACCGCGAACCGCGCGCTGGACGCGATGGCGCCGCGGTTCAGCGTGCCGGCCGGCCTCGCGACAAGCGAGGGGATCGAGCAAGCGCTCCAATCGGCGCTCGTCTCCGGCGAGGCGGGAAGCGTCCTTTCGATCGGCGACTGGGAGACGCAGTTCGGCGCGAACGACGCGATTCGCGCGCATTATGCGGTCGATCCGGCGCCCAATGCGCCGCTGGAGACGCTGACCGCGACGGTGCGGATCGTCGGCGATCTGATGGAGGTCTGGGCGCCGACCCAGGCGCCGGGCCTCGCTCGCGCCGCCGCCGCCCGCGCGTCCGGCTTCGCGGAGAGCGCGATCACAATCCACCCGACCCTGGTCGGGGGCGGCTACGGCCGCAAGATCGAGACCGATGCGATCGAGCAGGCGGCGGCGATCGCGGTCAGGGTCGGGCGGCCGGTGCAGGTGATCTGGTCGCGGTTCCAGGAGCTGAAGCGCGACCGGATGCGAGCGCCGGCTCTGGCGCGGATGAGCGCCCGGTTCGGCAACGGCGCCACCATCGCCACCTGGCAGGCGCGGATCGCGGTGCCGGCGACGGCGGCGCCGTTGCTCGAGCGGCTGCATGCGGGCTGGCTGCTCGGCGTTTCGGAGACGGCCGACGTGGCCGGGGCAGTGCCGCCTTATGCGATTCCCGCTCTGTCGGTGGAGCGGGTTCCGGTCGAAATCGGCCTCGAGACCGGCCTGTGGCGCGGCGGCGCGCACACCTACACCTGCTTCTTCACCGAATGCTTCCTCGACGAGCTGGCGCGGCGGGCGGCGATCGAGCCTCTGTCGTTCCGGATGCAGCTTTTGGGCTCCAACCCGCGGCTGGCGCAGGTGCTGAGCCAGGCGGCGGCGCTCGGCGGCTGGAACGGCGGACCGCCCGGCAGCGGCATGGGCATCGCCTGCCACAGCGCCTTCGGCTCCCACATCGCTTTGCTGGTCGAGATCGAGCTTACGGCCGAACAGCGCGTCCGCGTGCTGCGGGCCGTCGCCGCGGTCGATTGTGGGCGGATCGTCAATCCGGACATCGTCAGGCAGCAGATCGAGGGCGGCATCATCCACGGCATCGCCGGAGCGACCGGGCGGCCGCTGCGGATCCGCAACGGCATGCCGGCGGCGAACGATCTCGGCGCGCTCGGCCTGCCGGCGCTCGCCGATTCGCCCGAGATCAGCGTCGAGATCATGCCGTCCGAGGAGCCGCCGGGCGGCGCGACGGAGCTCGGTGTGGCGCCGGCCGGGCCGGCCATCGCCAACGCGCTCGCCTCGCTCACCGGGCGGCGGCCGCGCCGGCTGCCGCTCGTGCTCGGAAGCCGGGGATGGTGAGGCCCGCCGATCACCCCTCGGTCGCGCCGCCGAAGATCGGCGTGCTGCTGATCAATCTCGGCACGCCCAGTTCGCCGGAGCCGGGCGCGGTGAAGCCGTACCTGCGCGAGTTCCTCTCCGACCCGCGGGTGATCGAAATCCCGCAGCTCCTCTGGCAGCCGATCCTGCGCGGGATCATCCTCAACACGAGGCCGAAAAAGTCGGCCCATGCGTACAAGCAAGTGTGGACCGACGAAGGCTCGCCGCTCGCCGCGATCACCGCGCGGCAGGCGCGGGCGCTGGCGGGCGCGTTCGGCGAGAACGTGATCGTCGACCATGCGATGCGCTATGGCAAGCCGGCGATCGGCGAGCGCCTCGACCGGCTGAAGAGCGAGGGCTGCGAGCGCATCCTGATCGCGCCGCTCTATCCGCAATACTGCGCGGCGACGACGGCGACCGCGAACGACGCGGCGTTCGCGCATCTGCGGCGCCTGCGCTGGCAGCCGGCGCTGCGGACGCTGCCGCCTTATCATGACGATCCGCTCTACATCGACGCGCTGAAGCGCCGCACCGAGGCCGCGCTCGCCACACTCGATTTCGAGCCGGAGGCAGTGCTGGCGAGCTTCCACGGCATGCCGCAGCGCACGCTGGAGCTCGGCGATCCCTATTATTGCCACTGCCACAAGACCACCCGACTGCTCGCCGACGCGATGGGGCGCGCGCTGCTGCTCACCTTCCAGTCGCGCTTCGGCCGCGCGAAATGGCTGGAGCCCGCGACCGACAAAATGCTGGAGTCGCTGCCGGGCAAAGGCGTGCGCAAGGTCGCGATCGTCGCGCCGGGCTTTTCGGCCGACTGTCTCGAGACGCTGGAGGAGCTGGCGATCAGCGGTCGCGACACGTTCATGGCGGCGGGCGGTACCCATTTCGCCTATCTGCCCTGCCTCAACGACAGCGCGCCGGGGATCGAAATGCTGCGCAGCATGATCGGCCGCGAGCTTGAAGGATGGACCGCCCGGCCATAGAGGCGTCCGCAGAACAGAAATGGAGAGAGACATGGCACGCGTTGCAGTGGTCACCGGCGGCACCCGCGGCATCGGCGAGGCGATCTCGATCGCATTGCGCGACGCCGGCATGAGCGTCGCGGCGAACTATGCCGGCAATGAGCAGAAGGCGTCCGAGTTCAGCGAGCGCACCGGTATCAAGTCCTACAAATGGGACGTCTCGGATTACGACGCCTGCGTCGCCGGCATCGGGCAGGTCGAGAGCGAGCTGGGACCGGTCGACGTCCTCGTCAACAATGCCGGGATCACGCGCGACGGCACGATGAAGCGGATGAGCCGCCAATCCTGGGAGGAAGTGATCGACGTCAATCTCGGCGGCTGCTTCAACATGGCCAAGGCGGTCTGGGACGGGATGAACGGCAGGAAGTTCGGGCGGATCGTCAACATCGGCTCGATCAACGGCCAGGCCGGCCAATATGGCCAGGTCAATTACGCCGCCGCCAAGTCCGGGATCCACGGCTTCACCAAGGCTTTGGGGCAGGAAGGCGCCCGCGCCGGCATCACCGTCAACGCGATCGCGCCCGGCTATATCGACACCGACATGGTCGCTGCCGTGCCCGAGGACGTGCTCGCCAAGATCGTCTCGCGCATCCCGGTCGGCCGGCTCGGCCGCGCCGACGAGATCGCCCGCGGCGTCCTCTTCCTGTGCGGCGAGGATGCCGGCTTCATCACCGGCTCGACGCTCAGCATCAACGGCGGCCAGCACATGTACTAATCGGATCGAAGTGGTACTTCGGTCCGGATGAAAGGCCCGATCAAACGCTCGATGATGATCGCGGGGCATGCGACGTCGATCAGCCTTGAACCGGTCTTCTGGGACGCGCTGCGGGAGGCGGCGGAGGAGGAGCGGCTGCCGCTCAACGCCCTCGTCGCTCGGATCGACGCCGAGCGGGTGGAGGCGGCCGATCCGGCTAATCTAGGCAGCGCGATCCGGGTGTGGCTGTTCGAACGAGCTATTGCGAAGCGTTTGCAATAAAGGCAGAGCAGCGGTGAAGGAGCATCGTGATGCCGTCCCGCTTACGCCTGCGCAGCCTCTGGTTCAGCGTCCACAAATGGATCGGCCTCCTGCTTGCGATCCTGGTCGTGCCGATCTCGCTCTCGGGGTCCGCCCTCGTGTGGCACGACTGGCTCGACGGGCGGCTCAACCCCGAGCGTTCGGTCG
>DASQKE010000114.1:0-13243 GCA_035630675.1 Allosphingosinicella sp. | reverse complement strand
CTCCACGGCGGCGAGCAAAAGATGTGCGCGCGCATCCTGCATTTCTGCGCCCGCTTCGGCTTCACCGCCCGGATCGCGGTCGCCGGGACCTGGGGGGCGGCCCACGCCCTCGCCCGTTTCTCCGGCGCTCCGGTCTCGCTTTGCCCGAACGGCGCCGAGGCCGAGGCGGTCGCGCCGATGCCGCTCGCCGCGCTCCGCCTCTCCGGCGAGGCGCTCGGCGCCGCCCGGCGGCTCGGCCTCGAGACGATCGGCGAGCTGATCGCGATGCCGCGCGGGCCGCTCCAGCGCCGCTTCGGCAAGATTTTGGTCGAGCGGCTCGATCAGGCGCTCGGCCGCGCCGGCGAAGCGGTCGATCCGGTCGTGCCCGAAGAGGCGCCCTCGGCGGCCTTGCGCTTCGCCGAGCCGATCGCGAGCGCGGATGCGATCGGCGAGGCGCTGGCCGCTTTGATGGCGAGCCTCGCAGAGACTTTGGCCAAAAGCGCGCTCGGCGCCCGCCGCGTCCGGCTCGTCTGCCTGCGCGTCGACGGCGCGGAGCAGCAGCTCGCCATCGGCACCGCCCGCGCCACCCGCGACGCCGCGCATCTCCTCCGCCTGCTCCTCCCGAAGATCGAGGAGATCGATCCCGGCTTCGGCATCGAGGCGATGCGCCTCGTCGCCCTCCGCGCCGAGCCGCTCGCCCCCGAGCCGATCGAGGGCGAGCTGGCGGGTGCGAAGCCGGCGCCGGACCTCTCCTTCCTGATCGACCGGCTGGCGAGCCGGCTGGGGGCGCGGCGGCTGTTCCGGATCGGCGCGGTCGAGAGCGACGTGCCCGAGCGCAGCGTCCGCCGCCTGTCGCCGCTCGCCCGTCCCGCCGAATGGCCGCGCTGGCCGCGCCCGGTGCGGCTGCTCTCGCCGCCCGAACGGGTCGAGAATGTCATGGCCTTGCTGCCGGACCAGCCGCCGCGCCGCTTCACCTGGCGCGGCCGCGCCTTCCAGGTCCGCGCCGCCGACGGCCCCGAGCGCATCCACGGCGAATGGTGGCGCGCTTGCTCGGAAGCGGAGGCGGTGCGCGACTATTTCCAGGTCGAGGATGAGCAAGGCGCCCGTTTCTGGCTGTTCCGCAGAGGCGACGGCGTCGACGCCCGCACCGGCGACCTCAGCTGGTACCTCCACGGCCTGTTCGGGTGATGGGGAGGCGAATGACTGGGAAGGAAACCGCTAGGGCTGAGCCTGTCGAAGCCCGGGGTGCAGAGCGCTGCAATCCGCCCTTCGACAGGCTCAGGGCTAGCGGTTTTCTCTGACCTTCATCCACACAGCAATGTACACCGAGCTCCAGACCACCACCCATTTCAGCTTCCTGCGCGGCGCGTCCGCGCCCGATGAGCTGTTCGCCGCCGCCGCCCTTCTCGGTCTCCCCGCCCTCGGCATCGTCGACCGCAACTCGGTCGCCGGCATGGTCCGCGCCTGGGAGGCGGCGAAGGCGACCGGCGTCCGTCTCATCCCCGGCTGCCGCCTCGATCTGGCCGACCGGACCAGCCTCCTCGTCTATCCGGTCGACCGCTTCGGCTGGTCGCGCCTCACCCGCCTGCTCACCCTTGGCAAGGCGCGCGCCGGCAAGGGCAAATGCGAGCTGCACTGGCCCGACCTCGAAGCCCATTGCGAAGGTCTGATCGCCGTCCATCTCCCCGGCGAAGCCGACGAGGCCAACGCCACTTTGCTCGCCCGCCTCCGCGGCACCTTCGGCGACCGCACCTACCAGGCCCTGAGCCTGCGCCGCCGCCCCGGCGACGCGCGCCGCCTCCACGCCCTCGACGCCCAGGGACACACGGCGCGCGTCGCGAGCGTCGCGACCGGGGACATCCTCTACCATTCGCCCGACCGCCGAATGCTCCAGGACGTGGTCACCGCGATCCGCGAGAAATGCACGATCGACGAACTGGGCTTTCGCCGCGAGCGCCACGCCGACCGTCATTTGAAGGGCCCGGACGAGATGGCGCGCCGCTTCGCAGCCTTCCCGCACGCCCTCGCCGCCAGCGGCGAGATCGCCCGGCGCTGCCGCTTCGACCTCGCCGAGCTGCGCTATCAATATCCCGACGAGCAGCCGATCCCCGGTCTCACCGCCCAGCAGGCGATCGAAAAGCTCGCCTGGGACGCGGCGCGGGCGAAGCATCCCGAGGGCGTGCCCGAAGCGCTCGACAAGCAGCTGCGCCACGAGCTGAGGCTGATCGGCCAGCTCGACTATGCGCCTTATTTCCTCACCGTTTTTGCGATCGTGAACTTCGCCCGCTCGAAGGGCATATTGTGCCAGGGGCGCGGCTCGGCGGCGAATTCGTGCGTCTGCTTCCTGCTCGGCATCACCTCGATCGACCCCATTCGCCACGAGCTCCTGTTCGAGCGCTTCGTCTCGCCCGAGCGCAAGGAGCCGCCCGACATCGACGTCGATTTCGAGCATGAGCGGCGCGAGGAAGTGATTCAGTGGATCTACGACACTTACGGCCACCATCGCGCGGCCTTGACGGCGGTGGTATCCCGTTACCGCTCGCGCGGCGCGGTCCGCGAGGTCGGCAAGGCGCTCGGCCTGCCCGAGGATTTGACCGCGGCGCTGGCCAGCCAGGTCTGGGGCTGGTCCAACGAAGGCGTCGCCGAGCGCCACGCCGCCGAATTGGGCCTCGACCTCTCGGACGAGCGCCTCGCCTTGACGCTGGAAGTTGCCCGCCAGCTGATCAACGCTCCGCGGCACCTTAGCCAACATCCGGGCGGCTTCGTCCTCACCCAGGACCGGCTCGACGACCTCGTCCCGATCGAGCCCGCGGCGATGGCGGACCGGCGCGTGATCGAATGGGACAAGGACGATATCGACGCCCTGGGCTTCATGAAGGTCGACGTGCTCGGCCTCGGCATGTTGGGCTGCATGCGCCGCGCCTTCGAGCTGCTCGCCGAGCATAAGGGCATCGCGATCGGCCTTGCCGATCTCCAGAAGGACGATCCGGTCGTCTACGAGATGATCCAGCGGGCCGACACTCTGGGCGTCTTCCAGATCGAGAGCCGCGCGCAGATGAACATGCTGCCGCGGATGAAGCCGACGCGCTTCTACGATCTCGTCATTGAGGTCGCGATCGTCCGTCCCGGCCCGATCCAGGGCGACATGGTCCACCCTTACCTCCGCCGCCGCGAGGGCAAGGAGGCGGTCGACTATCCGTCCGAGGCGCTGCGGCAGGTGCTCGGCAAGACTTTGGGCGTGCCGCTTTTCCAGGAGCAGGCGATGAAGGTCGCGATCGTCGGCGCGAGCTTCTCGCCGGCCGAGGCGGACCAGCTCCGCCGGGCGATGGCGACGTTCAAGCAGACCGGCGGCGTCAGCCACTTCCACGACAAATTGATCAAGGGCATGATCGCCAACGGCTATTCCGAGGACTTCGCCACCCGCACCTTCAAGCAGATCGAGGGCTTCGGCAGCTACGGCTTCCCGGAGAGCCACGCCGCCAGCTTCGCCAAGATCGCTTATGCGTCCTGCTGGATGAAGTGCCACCATCCCGATGTCTTCTGCGCCGCTCTCCTCAATGCCCAGCCGATGGGCTTCTACGCCCCCGCCCAGATCGTCCGCGACGCGCAGGAGCACGCGGTCGAGGTCCGGCCCGTATGCGTGAACGAGAGCCGCTGGGACTGCACGCTGGAGGCCGGAGGTTCCTCCTTGCCGCGAAGCGGTGGGGAGGACCTCATCCCCCTCCGCCTTGGCCTCCGCATGGTGAAAGGGCTCGCCAACGAGCATGCCGCCCAGATCCTCGCCGCGCGCTCCGACCGGCCGTTCGACTCCGTTGAAGACGTCTGGCGGCGCTCGGGCGTCCCCGTCGCCGCGCTCGAGAAGCTCGCCGACGCCGACGCGTTCGCGTCGCTCGGACTCGACCGGCGGCAGGCGCTGTGGCGCGTGCGCGGGCTCGGCGACGCGCCGCTCCCCTTGTTCGCTGCCGCCGACGCCCGCGAGCGCGAGCCCGAGGTGCAGCTGCGCGCCATGACCGAGGGGCGGGAGGTGGTGGAGGATTATCGCTCGCTCCAGCTGTCGCTGCGCGCCCACCCCTTGAGTTTCATCCGCCCGCAGCTCGAAGCGCGGCGGATCGTCTCCTGCGCAGGTCTCGCCGAGATCAAGGACGGGCGCAAAGTGGAGGTCGCGGGCATCGTCCTCGTCCGCCAGCGTCCCGGCGCCGGCAACGTCACCTTCGTCACCATCGAGGACGAGACCGGGGTCGCGAACGTCATCATCTGGCAGCGCCTGTTCGATGCGCAGCGGCGGATCGTGCTCGGCACGGCGATGATGGGGGTGAAAGGCCGCGTCCAGCGCGAGGGCGAGGTCGTCCACGTCATCTCCGACCGGCTCGAGGACATGACGCCTTTGCTCCACTCGGTCGCCGCCATGCATTTCCCGCACCGCGTCAGCCCGGGCGACGGCGCCAGCTTCGGCGGCCCCGACCCGCGCCACCGGCCCGCCCGCGACGCAATCATCGAAGTGAGGAGCCGCAACTTCCATTGAGCGCCGCAAGCCTCTAGCAAGACGCGAGAATCCTCAGGAGCATAAGATGCGCATCGCCCTCGTTCTGGCCGCCACCGCCTTCCTCGCCGCCGCGCCCGCCGCCGCCCAGCCCAAGCCGGGCGACCGGACGATGAGCCCGGAGCAGATGCTCCGCGACTTCGGCCTCGCGCCCGATCAGGACGATCTGCGCGAAGCCCTCGCCGCCGCCGAGGCGCACCCGCTCGGCACGCCGGAGAATCCGGTGCGGGTCGGCGGCCCCGACGGCGAGCGCGCCTACATCGCCCGCCTGCGCTGCGCCGACGGTAATGCGCCTCAAATCGGTCCGCGCGCCAATGCCGGCGTCGGCGCCTTCGGCACGATCGTCGACGTCTACCCGCTCGATTGCGGCAGCGCCGCGCCCGGCCGCTTCCAGCTCGTCATGGACATGTATCATGAGGAGCATCGCGAGAGCCGCGCGCCGGCCGGCTTCACTCTCGTCCGGTAGCGGGTCCCGGTCGTAGCCACGGGCGCTCCGCCCGGCTAAGGGCGCGCGCCATGCGAAGGCTGCTGAAGCGCGTCGGGACCGCGATCCTGTTCCTCGCCGTCGCGCTCAGCCTGGCGCCGTCGCTGATCCCGCCCTTCCTCGACCGCATCTATTATCGCGGCCCCCCGAGCGACCATTTCGACGGCGAGCGCTTCTTCAACCCGGGCGTGCCGCCGCCGCCGCGGCGCAGCCCCGCGGGCTTCTTCCGCCGCTGGGCGAGCGCCACGAACCGTGCCGAATGGCCGGAGCGCGTCGCGGTAACGCCGACGCTGCCGCCGCGCCGCGTCGATGGTTCGGAGATGCGCGTCACCTGGATCGGCCACGCCACCGTCCTCGTCCAGACCCGGGGCCTCAACATCCTCACCGACCCGGTCTGGTCGGAGCGGACCTCGCCCTTCTCCTTCGTCGGCCCGAAGCGGGTCCGCCCGCCCGGGATCCGCTTCGACGACCTGCCCCGGATCGACCTCGTCCTCGTCAGCCACAATCATTACGACCATATGGACGTCGCGACGCTCCGCCGTCTCTGGCAGCGCGACCGGCCCGCGATCGTCACCAGCCTCGGCAACGATGTCCTGCTCCGCCGCCACGGCATCGAAGCAGTGGCGCGGGATTGGGGCGGGAGCGTCCGTGCCGGCCGGGCGGAGGTCGTGGTCGAGCGCGTCCATCACTGGTCGACGCGCTGGGGCACCGACCGCAACCGCGCGCTCTGGTCGGGCTTCACAATCCGCCTCCCGGACGGCAACATCTTCTTCGCCGGAGACACCGGCTGGGGCGACGGCTCCTGGGTGAGCGAGGCAGTGCGCAGCGGCCCGTTCCGGCTCGCGATCCTGCCGATCGGCGCCTACGAGCCGCGCGACGTGATGCGCGGCAGCCATGTCGACCCGGCGGAATCGGTCCGCATCTTCGAGACGCTGAACCCCGCCATGGCGCTCGGCATGCACTGGGGCACCGTCCAGCTCACTTTCGAGCCGATCGGCGATCCGCCGCGCCGGCTGGCGGACCTGCGCCGCGCCCGCGGCATTGCCGACAATCGCTTCGTCGTCACCGAAGTCGGCCGGACCTTCAGCGTGCCTCCTCTGGCGGAGGCGCGATGAGCCCGAGCGCGCCCGGCCGGATCCGGTAGCGCAGCGGCGTCGCGATCGTCGTCGCCTCGCCGTCGAGCGAGACGTTGAGCGCGGCGCGGCGGGAGCGGACGATCGCTTCGGTGATGCCGGTCAGGCTTGCGAAATCGCGCTGCCTGCCAAGGCCGAACAGGCTCCTGAGACCGAGGCTGAAGAAATGAAGCCGGCCACGCGCCATCGGCGCGTAGAGGCAGAGCTCGCCCTGATCGAGCGCCTTGCGCTGGCCGAGCGTCAGCAGGCTGGTCTCGTAGACATTGTTGCCGACGAACAGCAAAGGCGTCTCGAGCGGCGCCTTCAGCCCGTGCAGCTCGATGGTGAGACGATGCTGCGAGAAGCGGCGGAAGGCGTGGAGGCTTGCCGACAGCATCGCCAGCCGCTTCGATCGGCCGAGCCGCTCCTGCTCCTCCTCGCGGCGGCGGACCATGCGGGGGTAGAGCCCGATCGCACTATTGTTGACGAAGACGCGGCCGTTGACCTCGGCAACGTCGATCCGGCGGACGTGGCGGGCGGCGATGATCGCGACCGCGCCTTCGAGGTCGGTCGGGATGCCGGCATCGCGCGCGAGGTGGTTGAGGGTCCCGAGCGGCAGGATGCCGAGCGGTTTGTCCGTGTCCGCGAGCGCCCCGGCGGCGCAGCTGATCGTGCCGTCGCCGCCGCCCGCGACTACGATGTCGACCGCGGGATCTTCCGCGGCCGCGCGGAATTCCCCCGCCAGGCCATCGCCCTCGACGCAGCGGATTTCGGCTTGGATTCCGGCCGCTTCGAACGCTGCGCTGAGGTGCGTTCGCGGATCGTCGTCACCGCTCTTCAGCAGGGTCCCGCCGCCGCGATTGACGATGGCGCGGACCCGCACCGGCTCAGGCCGGGCCGATCCGGAAGACGCAGAGCTTATTGCCCTCCGGGTCCCGGAAATAGGCGCCGTAGAAGGCGCGCGGATTCTCCGGGCTGCGCAGGCCCGGGGCACCTTCGTCGCTGCCGCCCAGCTCCAGCGCCTTGGCATGCAGCGCGTCCACCTTGGCCCGCTCGTCGACCACGAGCGCGATCATGTTGCCGTTCCCCGCCACCGCAGGCCGGCCGTCATAGGGGCGGGTGACGGCGACGCCCGGCTGCCCCCAATTGGTCGCCCAGAGGGTGAAGCCGTTCTCCTCCATCGTCATCAGCCGCTTGCCGCCGATTTCCGCGAGCAGGGCGTCGTAGAAAGCGCGGGCCCGCTCCAGATCGTTGGTGCCGAGCGTCACATAGCCGATCATTTTCTTTCCTCTCTCTCTTCGGGGCAGTCGCCGACGCGGCGCCCGGATTGACGGGTCACCAAGGTCATCACCCGGCCGGGACCGATGCCGGGCGTCTCGATCTCGGTTCGCACTTCGTAGCGCTCGGCGGCGTAGCGGCCGGCCCTCCTCAGCCGGGTCTCGGCGCCGGCCTCGTCCCGGCAAATCGCCGTGCCCGCGATCCGGCCCGAGTTCATCTCGAACGTCTCGTCGCTGCATCGTCCGCCACCCCCCGCGGGGAGGAAATTCGCGTCATTGCGAGCCGCCTGGACGGGCGTGATGCAGTGGCGGACGGTCCGGCGCGGGCCCTTCATCCGCTCGGCGATCTCGTGCGGGAGCCCGATTTGCGAGACCGAGACGATCGCGCTCGTCATTTCCCACAGGCCCGGCCGGATCTCGACCTGGGCGAGCGCCGCGGCGACGTTGTTTTCGGCGGCCTGGCGCTCGCGCTGACCGCCCTCGCCGCAGCCGGCGAGCGCGGCAATCACGGCCACGGTGAGGCACGGCCGGTTTATTGCCCGTTCGCCTGGTTCCCGCCTTCTGCGCCCGCGGAACAGTCGCCGATGCGGCGGCCTTCGATCCGTGTGGCGAGGACCACGTCGCCGTCGCTGACGAGCCGGGTCAGCATCTCCGCAGTGCCGTTGAAGGTGGTGCCGGTGAAATCGGCCGAGATCGTCACCTCGACCTGGCCGACGCCGTCGCGCCGGCAGAGGCCCGACGAGACCAGGCGGCCGTTGCGCATGTAGAAATTCTCGCGCCAGGCGCAGTTTTCGAACTCCGAGCCGGCGAACAGACCCATCGGCGGCCGCGCCGTTTCGGCGTCGGCGATGCATGCGGAAGCGCTGCCCCGCGTCCCCACAGGCATGTCGAGCCGCGGCCGGCCCTCGTCCGCGCGACGGAAGTTGATCACCTCGTAGCTCATCTGCCACTGGCCGGCCTGCAACGCCTGCGGCGGCGGCGGCGCCTTCGCCTTCTGCTGCTCCTCACCGCCGCAGGCCGCGAGCGCCGCCAGCGGAACCAGCATTGAAAGCCGCATGATCCTGCCCCTCCCTTATGTGCGTCGAAGCTAGCGCGCCGCCGCGCGAATGGCCATATGCGAGCCATGGGCGATATTGCGATCAGGACCGGCCTCGGCGAGCCGGACACGGGGCAGGCGTTCGTCCCCCACCGCCCGAAGCGGCCGGAAAAGGCCGAGGGCGGCAGGAAGTTCAGGATCGTCTCCGATTATTCCCCCGCCGGCGACCAGCCGCAGGCGATCGCCGAGCTGGTCGCCACCATGCAGCAGCAGGAGCAGACGCAGGTGCTGCTCGGCGTCACCGGCTCGGGCAAGACTTTCACCATGGCCAAGGTGATCGAGACGCTGCAGCGCCCCGCTCTCGTCCTGGCGCCCAACAAGATCCTCGCCGCCCAGCTCTACGGGGAATTTTCGAGCTTCTTTCCGGACAATGCCGTCGAATTCTTCGTCAGCTATTACGATTATTACCAGCCCGAGGCCTATGTCCCGCGCTCCGACACGTACATCGAGAAGGAAAGCTCGGTGAACGAGGCGATCGACCGGATGCGCCATTCGGCGACCCGGTCTTTGCTCGAGCGCGACGACGTCATCATCGTCGCCTCGGTGTCCTGCATCTACGGCATCGGCTCGGTCGAAACCTATTCGGCGATGACCTTTTCGCTGAAGAAGGGCGAGACGGTCGACCAGCGCGAGATCGTCAGGAAGCTCGTCGCCCTCCAGTACAAGCGCAACGACCAGGCCTTCGCTCGCGGCAATTTCCGAGTCCGCGGCGACAATCTGGAGGTCTTCCCGTCCCACTATGAGGACATGGCCTGGCGCATCGCCTTCTTCGGCGACGAGATCGAGGCGATCGTCGAGTTCGATCCGCTGACCGGCAAGAAGATTGCGGCGCTCGATTACGTCAAGGTCTATGCGAACAGCCACTATGTCACGCCCGGCCCGACGCTCAAGCAGGCGATGGGGGCGATCCGGCACGAGCTCACCGAGCGGCTCAAGGAGCTGCACGGGGAGGGCAAGTTGCTGGAGGCGCAGCGGCTCGAGCAGCGCACCAATTTCGACCTCGAAATGATCGCCGCCACCGGATCGTGCGCCGGCATCGAGAATTATTCGCGCTTCCTCACCGGTCGCCTGCCGGGCGAGCCGCCGCCGACCTTGTTCGAATATATCCCCGAAAACGCTCTGCTGTTCGTCGACGAGAGCCACCAGACGGTGCCGCAGATCGGCGCGATGGCGCGCGGCGACCACCGCCGCAAGATCACGCTCGCCGAATACGGTTTCCGGCTGCCGTCCTGCATCGACAACCGGCCGCTGCGTTTCAACGAGTGGGACGCGATGCGGCCGCAGACGGTGGCGGTCTCGGCGACGCCAGGCCCCTGGGAGCTCGAGCAGACCGGCGGCGTCTTCACCGAGCAGGTGATCCGCCCCACCGGCCTGATCGATCCGCCGGTCGAGATCAAGCCGGTCGAGGATCAGGTCGACGACCTGATCAACGAAGCCCGCATCACCGCCCGCAAGGGCTACCGCACGTTGGTCACCACCCTCACCAAGCGCATGGCGGAAGATTTGACCGAGTTCATGCACGAGGCGGGGCTCAAGGTCCGCTACATGCACTCGGACGTCGAGACGCTCGAGCGCATCGAGCTGATCCGCGACCTGCGCCTCGGAGTCTACGACGTTCTCGTCGGCATCAACCTGCTGCGCGAAGGTCTCGACATCCCGGAATGCGGGCTGGTCGCGATCCTCGATGCCGACAAGGAGGGATTCCTGCGGTCGGAGACGTCGCTCATCCAGACCATCGGCCGAGCCGCCCGCAACGTCGAGGGCCGGGTGATCCTCTATGCCGACCGGACCACCGGCTCGATGGAGCGGGCGCTGCGCGAGACCGATCGGCGCCGCCAGAAGCAGGTCGAGTATAATGAGGCGCACGGCATCACCCCGACGACGATCAAGCGCGACATCGCCGACATCCTCTCCGACGTCAGCCAGCGCGACGGCGTCGTCGTCGATACCGGCGACGACGAGCGCCCGCACCTCGTCGGCCACAATCTCAAGGCCTATATCGCCGACCTCGAGCAGCGCATGCGCAAGGCCGCGTCCGACCTCGAATTCGAGGAAGCCGGGCGCCTGCGCGACGAGATCCGCCGTCTCGAAGCCGACGAGCTCGGCATCCCCGACCGCGAGAAGCGCGCGCCCATCCTCGGCCACTCCACCGAAGGCAAGCCCGGCACGAGGAAGACGCGCTTCGGCAAGCAGCAGGCGACGAGGCTTGGCAAGCGGATGGGCGGGCGGAGGTAGATTATAGGCAACAGTAATATTCCGACGCAGTCCGATCGCCGCGGACAGATAGTTGTTGATTGTCGAGGCAATCGGCGATTCATAGTGCGCTGCCAAACGAGGAGGCAGCCGTGGTCAAGTCGACAAAGCTCTACCGACAGCTGCTTGCTTCGTCAGCGCAGATCATCAGCTTCCGCGACTTCGAGCGCCTACTGCGGGCGTTCGGCTTTGAGCATGAGCGCACGACGGGAAGCCATCACCATTACGTTCACACGAGCGTACCGTGGGTGCTGACTGTGCAGCCGGACGGCAAGGATGCAAAGCGCTATCAGGTGCGGCGTCTGCTTGATATAGTGGCCGAATACGGATTGAGCATCGACGAGTGACAGAGCCCCGCTATCACATCAATGTCTTCTGGTCCGACGAGGACGGCTGCTGGATCGCGGACGTCCCCGACCTGCGATATTGCTCGGCGCACGGCCCGACCCCTGCCGAGGCCGTTGCGGAGGTCCATGTCGCTATTGAAGGCTGGCTTGCAGTCGCCCGCGACCACGATCTGCCCATTCCCGAGCCGCGCTACCGTCCTGCGGCAGCCTGAGCCTCAGCCCCGCCGCATCAGCCGCGGGGTGAGCTTGCCGACGTTGGTGCGGTATTGCTCGTAATCCTTTCCGAACAGGCGGATTAGGTCGCGTTCCTCGTAGCTTATCGCGATCAGCATGTAGGCGGACATCGCCACGGCGAAAAGGAGATGGCCCACGCTCATCTCGGGCGTCGCCCAGAAGGCGATGAAGAAGCCGGAATAGATTGGATGGCGGACCAGTTTGTAGAGGAAGGGCTGGCGGAAGACGGGCGGCTCCGCGGGTGCGCCGCGCATGTGCGCCCAGACCTGCTTGAGGCCGAACAGCTCGAAATGGCTGATCAGGAGCGTGCTCACCAGAACGATCAGCCAACCCGCGCCGAAAAGCGCCCATAAGAGGATGCGGGCCGCCTCGCTCCCGAGGCTCCACACGACGCCCGGCAGCGGCTGCCAGAACAGGAACATGGCGATCAAGGCGAGGCTGGCGAACAGCACATAAAAACTGCGCTCGACCGGCTCCGGCACGATCCGCGTCCAGGCGGCCTTGAAGCCCTGCCGCGCCATCACGCTGTGCTGCAGCCCGAACAAGGCGACGAGCGCCAGGTCGGTCGCGACCGCGCCGCCGAGACCGAAGCCGCTCTCCGGCCGGTCGATCGTGCGCGGCACCCATGGCAGGTCGCCGACGAAGGCGATCAGATAGAGGAAGGTGCCGAAGAAGATGAGATAGGCCGCGGCCCCGAACAGCAGATAGAGGGACCGGACCATCTTCATTCTCCCGGATCAGGAGCGCTCAGGATAGGCTTCATGTTACGCCTGCGCAACGGACTCGCCGAGCGCGACTAGGCCCCGGCGGCCGCGCAGCGCGCATTCTGCCGCGCCTCGGGCAGGCGGGTACGCAGCCAGTCGCGCATGTTCGGGTAGACCCGCGCGAGCTCGTCATAGACGCGGCAGGCCTCGGGGCGGCGATTGAGCGACACCAAGGCGAGACCGAGGAAATAGAGGCTGTCGGCGGCGCGCTCGCCCTGTGGGTTGGTCTGGTAGTTGGCGAGCAGGATGCGGGCGGCGGTCGCGGGCTTGGCATCGTCGAGAAAAGCGCGGCCGGCGAGGTTGCTCGCCCAGCTCGCCCAGCGGCTGCGGGGATAGCGCTCGGCGACCGCCTGCAAAGCCGTTTGCGCCTCCTCGTAGCGCCGCGCCTCCCACAGCCGGAAGCCGGCATTGTAAGCCTCTTCGGCCGCGTCTCCGGCCGCAGCCGGCGCGGGCGCGGCCGGCTCCGGCGTGGTGGCGGCGATGCGCACGGGCTCGCGCGCGGGGGGCTGGGCGGCGGCCGGGCCGGGCGCGGCGGTCTGGACCCGCGGCGTCTCCAGCCGGTCGAGCCGCGCCACGGTCTCCTCGCGCAGCCGGGCGATGGTGGCCTCCATCTGCCGGCCGCGGTTGGCATTCTCCTCGATCTGGCCGGTGAGGCCCGCCAATTGCGCCTCGAGCGCGTCGACCCGCGCGGTGAGATCGCCGACCGCGCTGCCCGTCGAGGGGCGGGCGGTGGCTGGCGTCGTATCGGGCCGGATCTCGGGTTCGACCGGCTGCGCGCCCGCGCCGCCTGGGAACACCCGGCGCTGGACCGCGCGCAATTGCTGCTCGAGCCGCTCGATGCGCTGCTCGACATCGGGCCGCTCCTGCGCGGCCGCCGGCAGAGCGGCGCCGGCGAGCAGCACCGCGGCGATCAAATGGAACCGCATTACCCCAACCCCTAAAGTCATTGTTCGAGCATGCTAATCGGGAAAGACCGCCGCCGCCAGACCGCATTAACCCCTATTGGGCCGGGGGCTGCGGCTGCGGCGGGGAAGCGCCGCCCTGTGCTCGCGCCGCGAGATCCTCGGCGCGGAGGCTGACATTGCCGATCGGCTGGCCGGAGGCGCCGAGCTGCGGGATCGCGGTCTGGCCGACCGTCACCCGGAGCGCCTCGGGCG
>DASQKE010000113.1:0-18414 GCA_035630675.1 Allosphingosinicella sp. | reverse complement strand
AAGCTGGCGGCTTTGGAAATCCGCTAGGGCTGAGCCTGTCGAAGCCCGGGTTCGCTTTGAGGCAGCTGGCCGTGTCCGCTCAGTTGCCGCGGCGGGCCTGCTCGCGGGCCTCGAGCAAAGCCCACAGGCCGTGATGCTGGACGAGGATCTGCTCCGCGCCGAACAGCAAGGCGCGCTCGATCGGGGGGCTGGAAGCCGCCGCCTCGGCGGTGCGACGGATCTCGCTCTGGGGGGACAGGCCGGAGGGTGGCGGCTCGACTCCGAGCCGGCGGGCGGCGGCGTCGAGCACCAAGCGGATGTGGACCCAGTCGGCGGCGAGGCCCAGAGCGGCACCGAGCGCGCAGCCGCTGCGCTCCGACGAGGCGAGCGTCGCGATCGCGGCGCGCTGGCCGACCACGGCCGCTTCGCTGGCGCTGCCGCCGGGCGTGCCCGGGACCGGCCCCGCCGCGACCGCGAGCCTGGCCAGATAGCGGCGTTCGGCGGCGAACGCCTCGCCGTTCTGCGCCAGCCAGGCGCGGGCGGCCGGATCCACGCAGCGATCCGCGGCGAGGTCGATCACCCCCGGGTGGCGTCCGTGGAGGATGCACAGGAAATGGACGGCGTCGGCGAGGTTGCGCGCCGCATTGGCGCCGCGCAGCAGCTCCTCGCTTGCCGGGAAAGCGTGGGAGGCGCTGCCCTGGCCGGCTAGGCCGGCGTCGAACAGCGCGCCGATCCGGCTCCGTCCCGCCTCGCCCGCATTCACTGAAGCCATGCCGTTCCTCCCCGGAGCGACGACAGCAGCCCCGCTCCAGGCCTGACTTAGATCAACCGCGTAAAAACGGCGTGAACGGCGCATTAGCGTGGTGGAAAGGATGCTCAGGCGGCGAGTTGCAGCTCTTCCTGCACCTCGACGGGCCGCTCCGCCCCGGTCTGGACGGCGGGCGCACGGAGCGCTCCGGCTCCGGCGCGGGCCGAGCGCGGGTTGCGAACCACGAGCCGCGAGAAGACGACCAGCACTCCGAGCGCGACATAGGTTCCGATCACGGCCACCGGGTTCAGGAGCAGCGACACGCCGAAAGCGAGCCGCAGCCAGTTCGCATTGAATCCGAAATCCTCGCCGAGGGACTCGCAGACGCCGAAGAAAGTGTCGTCGCGCATGAACATATTGGTGTCTGACATGATCGGCTCCCATTGCTCGCGGGCCGTCGGGCCCGCCTTCGCGAGAGCTAAAGCAGGGGCCGTGCCAAATTCAGGAAACCGAGCGAGGTCAATTGCTTGCTGGATTTCTCTACCGCTCGCGGGACCCCGAGCGAGCCCTCGTCCACCAAATGTTGGTAAATCGCGCCACTGCCCGCACGCGACTGTGCGGCGGCGACCCGGCAATGAGCCTCGCTCAGATGCCGGGCGTGCTCGGCTCGCTTTGGGGAGAGACCGGTCGTGCGCGGCGCGGCGCGGCGCGGGCCGGGCGCGGCGCCCGGTCGAACAGCTGGACGCATTCGTCGGTGATCAGCCGCGAGCAGTGCGGATAGGCGGCATTGCCCTCGATCGGGCCGCCCATCGCGGCCCGCGGCCGGGGCGGCAGAGCGAGGCGGACGCGGCGCTCGTAGAGCTGGATGCACCGGTCCGTGATGAGGCGCGAGCAGGGCGGATAGCCGGAGACGTTGCTCGCGTCCGATTCCGCGACCGCTTCATGGGGCCCGTCGGCGCCGGCGCCGGGGTCGTAGCGGAGGCGCGCTTCCTGTTTCGGTGCGGATGCCCCCACGGCGACCAGCAGGAAGCCGGCCAGCAGGATCGGGGATTTTCTCATCGCAACCACGCTCCCGAAAATATGGCGCGGCCGAGTCGCCGCCGAATCAGGTTAACGGCTCGGAAACCATAATTCTCGGGGAATCTTGCGAGAGTCCCGAAGCGGGATCAGGAGAGGGCGCGCCAGATCCCGTAGAGGCTGGTGATCGTGACGACGATGCCGACCATGAGCAGCAGCCGCTCGGGCGGGAGCTTTTTGACGATGAGCCCGCCGAGCGGCGCGGCGGCGATGCCGCCGATCAGCAGGCCGACGACCGCGAAGGTGAAGTCCTCGACCCCGAGCGCGAAGATGAAAGTCGCCGAGATGGTGACGGTGAGGAAGAATTCCGCCGTGTTGACGGTGCCGATCACCTTCCTTGGCTCGGCGCCCTGGATGAGCAGGTTCGACGTGACGACCGGGCCCCAGCCGCCGCCGCCGGCCGCGTCGAGAAAGCCGCCGACGAGGCCGAGCGGGCCGACGATGCGCGGCGTCCGCGGCTGTGGCGGGTGCCCGGTCGCGCGCCAGATCAGGTAGAGCCCGATTGCGGTGAGGTAAGCCAAAACGAGCGGCCGGGCGGTCTCCGCCGGGACCTGGGTGAGCACGTAGGCGCCGAGTACGCCGCCGGCGACGCCCGGAATCACGAGGCGCCCGAACAGCCGCCAGTCGACGTTGCGGAACAAGGCGTGGCTGATGCCGGAAATGCCGGTGGTGAAGCATTCGACCGCATGGACGCTGGCCGAGGCGGCGGCGGGCGGCATTCCGAGGCTGAGCAGCAAGGTGTTCGAGATGACCCCGAACGCCATGCCGAGCGCGCCGTCGATCAGCTGCGCGGCGAAACCGATCGCGATGAACGGCAGCAAATCGAGCAGGCTGAAGGAATAGAAATCGATCATCGCGCCTGCCGCCGGGCGCGCCACTGGTCGCGCGTCTGTCCCCAGATGTCCACAAGATGCTCGTCGAAGGGCGGCGCCATCCGTCCCGGGCCGCGGTTGGTCGACCCGAGCCGCTGCGCGACCGCGACCGAGCCCAGGTTCGCCGGATCGATGCAGTGGATCACGTCGTCCCAGCCGAGCACGTCGAACGCCCAGTCCATCGCCGCCGCCGCTCCCTCGGTGGCGTAGCCCTTGCCCCAGTGATCGCGCGCCAGGCCCCAGCCGACTTCGGTGCCGGGCCATCCTTCGGGCTGCCACGGGCCGAGCCGCCCGATCCAGCACCCGCTCGCTTTCTCGATCACCGAGAACATGCCGAAGCCCTTGAGCGCCCAGCTCCCGGTCATCGTCGCCATGAACCGCCAGGCGAGTGCGCGCGGCTGCACGCCGCCGACGAAGCGGGAGCTCTCCTCGTCCGCCGAGAATCCGGCCCAGCCGTCGAGGTCCGCCTCTTGCGGCGGGCGCAGAACGAGCCGGCTGGTCTCGATTGTCGGTCCGAGCAAGTCACCCCCCATGCTGAGCCGCCCTTATAGCGTCGGTCGGCTCGCCCGCCAGCTTGTACGTCGCGCTGTGCTGGACAGCGGCCGCGCTGCTCTTATCATCGTACCGAAGCCGTAGGAGCGCGCACCTATGTTGATCACGGTTCCCGCCAAGGATCTTCGCGAGCGCGAGGGGCCGGCGATCGCGCCGGCCGACGAGCGGGCGCCGCTCCGTGCGCCACACCATGTCGTCGACGGCTTCCTTCCAGCGCAACTCGCGCGGGACATGCGCGCGGCGATCGACGCCCATTTCGCCGAGCCCTACCGCCAGGGCGCGGAGCCTTTCCAGGTCTGGAACTATTGGTACGTCCCCAATCTCTACACCTATCTGAGGACAAGGCCGGACAAGGTGATCCCGCGGGCGCTGGTCGACCGCTTCTACGCCGCGCTCACGGCCTGGTCGTGGAACATGCTCGGCATGGGCCGGGTCACATTCCCCTATCTGAGCCTCTACATTCCCGGCTGCGCCCAGGCCTTCCACAACGACTCGAAAAATGGCCGCTTCGGCTTCGTCTATTCGCTGACGCACGATGCGCGCGACACGCGCGGCGGCGAGACCCTGGTGATGCGCGAGGGCGACCTGTTCCGCGACAATCTCGCCACGGCCCAGGCCGGCCCCGGCGGATTCTACGATTCGATTGCGCCCGCGTTCAACCGGCTCACCATTTTCGACGACCGCATGCCCCACGCGGTCCAGCGCCTCGAAGGCTCGATGGATCCGCGCGAGGGCCGGTTCGTCCTTCACGGCCATCTCAGCGAGACCGGCCCCGGCACGCGCGGGGCGCTGACCCCGGCGGAAGTCGGCGCCGTCGTCGAGACAGCCGCGAACGAGGCGCTCGACGCACGGCCGATGAGCGCCGATCCGCACGGGCCTGTCGTGGTCCGGCTCGCGATCGCAGCGTCGGGCGAGGTCGAGACGGCGCGGCTGGTGCTGGACCGGGCCGCCTTCGGCGACGGATCGAGCGCGGAAGGGCTTGCCGATGCGATCGTCGAAGCCGCGGCCGCGCTGCGCTTTCCCGAGCGGGACGGGCCGACCGAGGCGATCGTGCCGATCCTGCTCGGCGGTCCCCTGCCGCTCGCTAGAAAGGCCTAGGGTCGGGTACGGACCCTAGCTGTCGCCCTTGCGGGAGCGGTTGGCGTAGAGGAGGGCGGCGACGAGAGCCGCGGAGCCGATCCCGATCGCGGCGCCGGTGACGATGTGGCGGGTGCGCCGCGGGCCGGCGGCCTTGGCGGCGGCCGCCGCTTCCGCCGCCTCGCTCGCGCGGCCCGGCTCGGGAGCCTCGCCGACCGGGGCGTCTTCGGGATAGGAAGGTTCGCGCGCCATGAAGCCCTCTCTTCTGCTATGTTGTCCGCCCCTTAGCTGATCCGCGGCACAAGGGAAGGCGCGCGCGCTCAGCGCTTGGCGAGCCGTTCGAACAAAATCGCGGGGTAGCCGCGATAGTCGCAGCGGCGGAACTCGCGATAGCCGAGCTTGTCGGCGACGCGGAGCGAGGCCTCATTGTCCTGATGGATCAGACAGACGGTCCGCGCGGCGCCGTGGGTGCGCTCGATCCAGTCGAGCGCTGCTTGCGCCGCTTCGGTGGCGTAGCCGCGGCCGTGGACCTTCGATTCGAACGACCAGGTGATCTCGGGTACGCCGTCGAAATCGGGGCCGAGGCGGCGGCGGAAATCGTTGAGGCCGGCCTGGCCGACCAGCGCTTTGGTTTCCTTTTCCTC
This sequence comes from Allosphingosinicella sp., assembly GCA_035630675.1. Lineage (GTDB taxonomy): Bacteria > Pseudomonadota > Alphaproteobacteria > Sphingomonadales > Sphingomonadaceae > Allosphingosinicella. The sequence continues at coordinate 13,465 of DASQKE010000113.1, read as the reverse complement.
GACGCCGAACACGCCCCAGCCGCGCAGGCTCCAATGGCCGACATGGCGCAGCAGCATCGCCCAGGATTCTTCGGGGCCGAGCGGACCGTGGTGCGAAAAACGGAAGGTTTCCGGATCGGAGGCGAGCCGGTGGACGCAGTCATGATCGTCCGCCGTATAGGTTCTCAGGATGAGGCGCCGAGTTTCGAGCCCCGGCCCCAGCTCTTTTCCTGCCATAAGCCGCGGGTCCTTGCGATCTTCGAGGACTCTTCGGTCCGGGCCAGGCGGACGCCGCCTTGAGGAGTCCCCGCACATAGTCCGAACAGACTGCGGATCGTAGGGGCTGCCGCGCGGTCAGGCAATCTGGCCTCCTGCCGCGTCGGCGCCGTTCAGGATCGAGGACGTCCCGCTCAGGCCGCCGAGCATCATCAGCGAAGCGGCGATGGCGAGGACGGATTTGAGAATCACGGGGTGTCTCCTGGGTTTGCTGGGATCAGGGATGGTTCAGGCGGTCTGGACGGTGGCGGCGGGGCCGCTGCCGTTGAGGATCGCGACGGTGCCGCTGAAGGCGCTGAGCGTCATGAACGAGGCGGCGAGGGCGACGAGGGTCTTGCGGATCATGGCATGTCTCCTGGTGGGCGGGTGGTTGGGGAAAGGTTCAGGCGGTCTGGACGGTGGCGGCCGGGCCGCTGCCGTTGAGGATGGCGACGGTGCCGCTGAAGGCGCTCAAGGTCATGAACGAGGCGGCGATGGCGAGGACGGTCTTGCGGATCATGGTGGGTCTCCTGTGGGCCGGGGCGTCATTGCCTCGGTGACATCGATCTACCGGACCGGCCGCGCCGCATCCTGAGCGGGCGCTGGAAAGATGCTGGCCCCCGATCTTTCCAGAATCTTCCCAGATTCGGGCGCCCGCGATCGCTGTCGAACTCGTCGCCCGCGCGTGCTAGACGAAGTGACCTCGAAACCTTGTGTCGGAGAAGAGAACAGGAATGCCGGTTCGCGGCACAGGCTCATCGGCCAAGCTTGCGTTCGGCGAGTTCATCCTCGACCCGGCGGACGAGCGGGTGCGCGGGCCTTCGGGGCCGGTCAAGCTCGGCAACAAGGCCTTCCGCCTGCTGCTGCAGATGGTCGGCGAGCGCGGCAAGCTGGTCACCAAGGAAGAATTGTTCTCGTCGGTCTGGGACGGGACCATCGTCTCGGAGGCGGCCCTCACATCGGCGGTCAAGGAGCTTCGCCGCGCACTCGGCGACGACACCAGGACGCCGCGCTTCATCGAAAGCGTCTATGGCCGCGGCTACCGCTTCATCGCCGAAGTCGCCGAGGCCGACGCGGCCGTCGCCGCCGCTCCGCCTCCTCAGCCCGCGCCGGCCCGTCCGCCCGAGCCGCGCGCTGTCGGTTCCGGCCTCGGCGATGCCGCTTTGCTCTACATCCCCGCCATCGACGACGAGACCCTGCGCGGCAGCCACCCGCATCTGGCGCTGGTGCTGCGCGAGGAGATATTGTTCGCTTTGTCGCGCTTCCGCGACATCAGGCTCGTCTCGGACGTCGAGACGAGCGCCGCGCCGGCGGCGGAGAGCTATGGCGAGCGCGACTATGAGCTGTCGGTCAAATTGCTCGACATCGGCAGCGCGATCCGCGCATTCGCGCGCCTCACTCGTCTTTGCGGCCAGGCGATCGTCTGGGCCGACACGGTCAACCTTCCCGCCGACACCGTCGGCCAATGCGTCGAGCAGCTGGTCCGGCGAATCGCCGCCGCGGCGCTGCCCAAGCTCCACGAGGACGTTATGCGCAACCTTCCCGACCAGCCGAGTGCCGTCTACGATGTCTATTTCCACAACAAGTTGAGGATGCGCAGCGTGGGCGGGGTCGCCGAGGCGCGGCAGCTCGCCGCCGACTGGGAGAGCCTGATCGAGCAGTATCCGCGCTTCGTCCAGGCCTATCCGCCGCTCGTCCGGCTCTACAATACCGACTTCTGCTATACCGGCCTCGGCGCGAGCGGACCCGACGAGCGCCGCCGGGCGCACGAGCTCGCGCGGCGCGCGGTTGCGCTCGACCCCGGCGAATCGCACCTCCACACGGTCAAGGGCTGGTGCGACCTTTGGGCCGGCGGGCCGGCGCGCGCGCGCGAGCATTTCGAAGAGGCGCTGCAGCTCAATCCCTATAACAAGGCGCGGCTGATCGAGATCGCGACGGCCTTCATGTTCCTCGGCGAGCTCGACAAGGCGGCGGAGCTGCTCGAGCGCTGCCGCAAGCTGACGCCCTTCGCCACCGAAGCGCCTTATGAGGAGGAGGGGTTCCTGCATCTGCTGCGCGGCGAATATGCCGAGGCGGCGGAGCGGCTCGCGCTGGCCACGCGCACTCATCCGGACGATTGCGCCACCGGCGGGCCGAGCGTGATGAGCGAGCTCTACACCCTGCTTGCCAGCGCCGGCCGGGGCTCGGACGACCTTGGCCCGCGCTCGGGCGCGTGGCGGGCGGGGATGGAGAAGCGCTGGTGCGGCCCCGAGCCGCTCGATGCGGCGCGGCTCGAGGCCTGGGTGCTGTTCCACCACCCGTTCCAGGCGGCGCCCGAACGCGAGCTGTTCACCGGGCTGCTCGAACGGGCGCTCAGCGCGGCGGCACCCGGACCTCGCGGGCAAGGGCGCGCAAAAAGCTAGTCGAGACCGCCTGCGGCCGCGGCGCGGGCGATGCCGGCGTCAGCGCGGCGCGCACCGCCTCGATCGCATCGAGGCGCTTGAGAGGGACATGCTCCGCCTCGATCAGCCTCTGCATCGCTTCGTCTTCGCCGATGGACGCCCAGCAGCGGTCGGCAAAATGGACCGCGCGTGCGGTCTCGAACAGTCGGCGCGCTTCGGAAGCGGCGATCAGACGGCGGCGGCGCAGGCTGCGGAGCGTCGCCCGGACCTCGACGAGCGGGACGGAGAGAGGCCGCCAGTCCCATTCGGCGGGGCCGTGGACGAGCGCGACTTCGTCGTCCCCGCTGAGGCGGCCGCCGGCAAAGGCGCGGGCGATGACGCCGACGGGCTCCATTCCGAAGCCCGCCATCTCCGCGGCCCGCAGCGCGCCCATGCTGCTCGCCCCGATCACCCGCGCGCCCTCGGCCAAAGCGAGCAGGATCTCCTTGTGGCGGACGGCGGGGCGATGGTCGAAATAACCGTCGATCAGGCAGATGGTGAGGCCGGGGCCGAGATCGAGGCGCAGCAGGTCGCCCGCCTCGGCCGGGGGGCGCCAGTCGACCGGTGCCGGGGCCGCGCGGTCGGCGCCCGGGAGCGACGGTCCGGCGAAGACGATGATCGTCATCGCGGCACCCGGCGCTTCCGTTTGAGCGAGCCAAGCCCCGGCACGAACGCCTTGGTGACGGCGATGCCGTCCAGATCCTCGTCGAGCCGCTTCAGCGCGATGCGGTCGTAGCCGGCCACGGGAAGGGCGTCGGCGACCGGCCGCCAGCCGGGTGCGGAGGGGCGCACGTCCTCCCAGGGCCGCCCGGCCGCCGCCAGCGCCCGAGCCAGAGGGGAGCCGCGTTCGCGATAATGAGAGGGCAGGATGTCGTCGCGCACGCCCGCGATGAAGGTGAGCCGCGACTGCAAGGCTTCGGCGAACGCCTTGAACAGGGCGCGCTCCGGATCGGGGTCGCAGGCGGATCCCGAGAAGCTGCGCCGGACCGGGCCGAACGCCTCGCCGCCGCCGATCCAGCAGACCGCGACCGGCACGTCGATGACCGCCGCCGGCGCGAAGGCGACGAGGTCGATGCTTCGCGCTGCCAGGCGCCGGCGCCACTCGCCGAACCAGCCATAGGGAATGCTGCCGGGGTCGATCGCCGAAGGGAGGCGGGCGGCGATGGGTTGCCGCTGCCATTCGCCGACCGCGTCGCGCTCGACCAGCTCGAGCAGCGACACCAGGGTCGCCGCGTCCGCGTCGGCGCCGAGGCCGAGGCCGGCGCTCGACCGGTCGAACCAGGAGCGCCCGGGCTCGGTGAAGTCGAGCGAGACGAGGTCGTGCGGGAGGTGGATATCGCCGCCGCCGACCAGCTCCCGCGCGATGCACCAGCGTACCGCTTCGGGGCGCGACACGTCCTCGCGTCTCCGTGCATAATCGGCGAATTCGGGGGCCCGCTCCCGTTCGGGAAGGTCTTCGAAGCGGCAATGGGGTCCGTCGGCCTGCGCGTTCTCGGCGCAATGGCTTTCGATCCCCTCGCAGAGCGCGCCGATCTTCGCGGCCGTGGCGCTGGCGCCCTTGCCCTGGTGGACGCTGAGCGCCTTGCCGGCGGGGCGAACCGCCTGCCAGACGGGAAACCCGATCCTGTCGAGCCCGGTAATGTCGGCGAGCCGGGTGACGCCGCAGGCGCGGCCGTGGCCGGCGACGATCTTGAAGAAGCCCTCCGCTGCCGCGGCAGGCACCGCGAGCGCGTTCTAGTCCTCGTTCTCGTCGTCGGTCTGGGCGAAAGTCATCGGCTCGGTCAGGTCGCTCCCGAGCTCAGCTTCGGTGACGATCTCGTTCGGGGCCATATTGCGTCTCCCTGCTCTCTTTCGCGTCTGATGCGCGGCAGCGAAAAGCTAACATGTTTGCGAAAAGGCCGCCAGCGCCGCCTCAGGCGATGCCGGCGAGCCTGAGCGCAACCCCGGCGGCGGCGCAGCCCGCCAGTACCGGGACCGGTCCGATCTTCATCCGGAACATTGCAAACATGGCGACGGCCGCGAGCAGCAGAGCGGGGACGTTGGGCGCGCTCAGCACCGGCGCGTCGAAGCTCAGCGGCCCCTGCTCGACGCGGCGGACCTCGAGGAACAGGGTGTGAAGCGCGAACCAGATGGCGAGATTGAGCACGACGCCGACGATCGCCGCGGTGATCACCGACAGCGAGGCGGCGAGCATGCGGTTGCCGCGCAGGCGCTCGATGAACGGGGCGCCGAGGAAGATCCACAGGAAGCAGGGCGTGAACGTCACCCAGGTGGCAAGGAGGCCGCCGAGCGTCCCCGCCAGCATCGGATCGAGCCCGCCCGGATCGCGATAAGCGCCCATGAAGCCGACGAACTGGGTGACCATGATCAGCGGCCCCGGCGTCGTCTCGGCCATGCCGAGCCCGTCGAGCATCTCGCCGGGCGCGAGCCAGCGATAGGTCTCGACCGCCTGCTGGGCGACATAGGCCAGCACGGCATAGGCGCCGCCGAACGTCACCACCGCCATTTGCGAAAAAAACAGGCCGATCCGCGTGAAAACGTCGTCCGGCCCGAGCGCGGCGGCGAGCGCGGCGATCGGGACCAGCCAGAGGAGGAGGAAGACGGAAGAGACGCGGAGCGACCAGCGCAGGTTCGGCCGCGCATGGTCGGGGACCGCTTCTCCGAGCGCGGTTGCGCAGTCCGGGATCGCCGCTGGCGTGGACAGGCCGTGATCGCCTCCGCCCGGCGAGAAAGCAGCTCCTCCCAGCCTGGCCCCGGCGAACCCGATCAGGCCGGCGGCGAGGACGATCAGCGGAAACGGTGCTCCGAAGAAGAAGATCGCGACGAAGGCCGCCGCCGCCACGAGGCGCATCATCCAATTCCGGAGCGCGCGCGCGCCGATCCGCCGCACCGCTTCGAGCACGATCGCCAGCACCGCCGCCTTCAGGCCGAAGAACAAGGCCTCGACCGCGCCGACCCGCCCCCAGGCGGCGTAGATCCAGGACAAGGCCATGATCGAAACCATGCCGGGCAGCACGAACAATATGCCGGCGATCAGCCCGCCCTTGGTGCGGTGGAGCAGCCAGCCGACATAGGTGGCGAGCTGCTGCGCTTCGGGCCCGGGCAGCAGCATGCAATAATTGAGCGCGTGGAGGAAACGCGCCTCGCCGATCCACTTCTTCTCCTCGACGAGGATGCGGTGCATCACCGCGATCTGGCCGGCCGGGCCGCCGAAGCTCAAGAGTGCGATCCGCGCCCAGACGCGGGCCGCTTCGCCGAGGCTGATTCCGTGCGGTTCCACGCCTGCTTAGGTACACGAGCGGCGCGAAAGTGCGAGGGCGCGGGGCCCCCGCTTTAACCGGCTGTTTTCCAAGCGCCTTCACCGGCGCGCAAGGTCTTGGGCCTATGCCGCACGCTTCCGGACCTGCCGTCCTGGGGGACTATCGATGCACCTGCGCGCGCTCATCGCCTTTCTGCTCCTGATCTGGAGCCCGGCCGCCTTCGCCCAGAGCGCGTCCTGGCGCGTCACCGAGGCGGCGGGGCAGGTCGAAGTGAGGCGCGGAGCGCAGGTCGCGGCGGCGCGGCGCGGCGCGACCGTCGCGCCGGGCGATCTCATCAGCACCGGCGCCGGCGGCAGGGCCGTGCTGGTGCGCGGACGCGATTTCGTGATCGTCTCGCCTCGCACCCAGCTCCGTGTCCCCGGCGCGGCCGAGGCGGGCGACGCGCAGCACGTGCGGATGCTGCAGGCGTCCGGCCGCGCGCAATATCGCATCGAGCGGCGCGGCACTCCGCATTTCGGGGTGCGCACGCCCCACCTCGTCGCTTTGGTCAAGGGCACGGTTTTCACGGTCACGGTCGGCGAGGACGGCGCCACCGTCGCGGTCAGCGAAGGCCGCGTCGAGGTCGCGACGCTGAGCGGCGAGATGAGCCGCATGGTCGAGCCCGGCTTCGCGGCGAGCGTCTCGGCCGCCGATCCCTCGCGCCTCAGCCATGGTGAATCCGCCGAAGCCCGCGCCGACATGGCGCGCGAGGCCGGCTCGAATCGCGGCGGCGCGTCGGCGGAGCATCGCAACGACCGTGGCAATGGCGGCTCATCGGCCGAGCACCGCAACGACGGCGGCCGGCAGGGCGCCGGCTCCGATCTCCCGCGCCTCGAATATGATTCGCTTGCTTCCAGTCCGCGCGGCGGCTCGGGACACGAAACCGGCCGCGTCCGCGAGGTCGAAGCTCGGCTTGCCGACGTGCTCGCGCAGCAGGTCCCGACTCCCGGCAATAACGGGGACGGCGATGGCAACGACAACGGGGGAGGTGGCGTAGTCGCCGCCCCGGCCCTGCCGGTTCCCGCGCCCGTCCCGCCGGTCCCGGCGGTGCCTGCACCTGCACCGACTGGGGCCGGATCCGCGCCCGCATCGCCTGCGCCTGCGCCATCGCAGCCTGCTCCTGCACCGTCCGAGCCGGCGCCTGTTCCTGCGCCCGCGCCTGCACCTGCACCGGCCGAGCCGGCGCCTGCTCCTGCGCCCGCACCTGCTCCGGCCGAGCCGGCGCCTGCTCCTGCTCCCGCACCGTCTGAGCCTGCGCCTGCGCCTGCGCCGGCCCCGGCACCGTCCGAACCCGCACCTGCTCCTTCGGAACCCGCGCCTGCGCCAGTCGAGCCCGCACCTGCTCCGGTCGAACCCGCTCCCGCGCCTGCGCCTGCGCCGGTCGAACCCGCTCCGGCTCCGACATCTCCGAGCTCGCCGACGACGACTCCGCCGCCGCCTACGACCGCGCCGTCGCCGCCGCCGGTTTCGCAGCCGAACGAACCCTCGCGCTGCTTGCTCGGCCTGATCTGCCTCTAAGCGACTGAGTGTATTCGGAAAAGTCGCTAAGAGTTCCTCAACTCTGTTCTGCTAGGTCCTGATCCGCAGCGCGGTGGGCGCGGCGGTACGGGAGGTGGGAACTCGGTGCGACGCGGCGCGATTCTGGTCGGCTTTTGGCTGCTGCTCACGGGCTTCGCGGATGCGGGAGCCGATCGCGACGACGGGTCCGACGCCACTGCCGACGATCAGCTTACATCCCCTTCCACCCAGCCGCCCGAACCCGGCGAACAATATCCCGCGGGTCTCGAAGAGCAGGCGCGCGAGAACCGCCCGCAGCCGCCGCGCCGCCGCGCCCGCGAGAGCGCCGACTGGCGCCTGACGATCGACGCCAGCGTCGTCGCCGACAGCAACGTCACCAATTCCACCGATCGCGAGACCATCGATCTCACTTTGGACGGCACGGTCCTGCCGGTGCCGCTCGACCCGTCGCTGCGCGAGCATGGCGGGATAGGCGTCGGGGTGTCCGCCCACGCCCGGGGACGCATTCCGGTCGCTCGCGGCGTGGCGGTCGCCGTCGATGCCGAAGGCTTCGTGCTGGAGCAGGAAGGCGAGCGCTCGGACGATGCCTCTGCTCTGCTCGCCGCCGGCGTCGAGCTCGCCGGGGAGAATGGCGCGACAATTCTCATCCAGGTCACCGGCTTCGACCGGCAGCATGCCGGGGTCTCGGCGATGCAGGGCATTGGCCTTCGCGCCCGCTATCGCCAGCCGGTCGGCGAAGGGCAGGCCGTCTCGCTGTTCGTCGACGCCCGTTTCTTCGACTCGGACTATGGCGAGGAGTTCGGCGGCAGCGAGGTGGGCGCCTATCTCAGCTACGAAGCGGTGCTCGATCCGACGCTGACCGGCTCGCTCGGCCTCTTCGCCCGTGGCAGCTGGCTGGGCGCCGACGCCTATTCGAGCCGCGAGTTCGGCGCCTATGGCGGTCTCAGCCACTATCTCAGCGGCGACCTCCTCGGCGGGATCAGCGGCGGCATCAGCCGGCTCGAATATGACGGTCCGATCCCGATCCTCTCGCCCGAGGCGCGGCGCGACTGGCGCCTCAACGGCAGCGTCTACGTCGCCGCGCGCCGGCCTGTGCTGATAGGCCTCACGCCCTCTCTCACCTACACCTACAACCGCACCGGCAGCTCGATCGAATATTATCGCGCCGACCGCCACCGGCTGCGCTTCGGCCTGTCGCGGACCTTCTGATGCGCAAGGCCTGCGCGCGCCTCGCTCTGGTCCTCGCGCCGCTCGCCGCCGCCGCGGCGATCGGGATCCTGCTCTGGGCGACCGGCCTCGGCCTCGGGCTCGACCGCATGCTCGCCGAGACGCGCGACGATGTCCGCGCCCGGCCGGCGAGCGGCCAGGTGCACATCGTCGAGATCGACGCGCGCAGCATCCGGGCGCTGCGCCGCTGGCCCTGGCCGCGAAGCCTGCACGCCGCCGCCGTCGACCGGCTGCGCGCCGCGGGCGTGCGCAGCATCGCCTTCGACATCGACTTTTCGAGCGAATCCACCGCGGCCGAGGATTCGGCCTTCGCGGCCGCGCTCGCCCGTGCCGGCGGCGGCGTCATCCTCCCGACCTTCAGCCAGCAGAGCGCCTACGGCCGCGACGAATCGATCGACGCCGCGCCGATCCCAACGCTGGCCGACAACGCCTTCCTGGCCACCGCCAACGTCCTCCCCGACGGCGACGGCGCGCTGCGCCGGATGCCGTTCGGCGGCGAGACGATGGGCGTTCCGCGGCCGTCGCTGGCGAGCATGGTCGCGGAGCGGACCGACAGCGTCGGCGACAGCTTCGGGATCGACTATGCGATCGATCCCGCGTCGATCCCGCGGCACAGCTTCGTCGATCTGCTCGAAGGCCGCGTGCCGGCTTCCGCGCTCGCCGGCCGGCGGATCATCATCGGCTCCACCGCGGTCGAGCTCGGCGATCATTATGCGGTTCCGCATCACGGCATGCTGCCCGGCGCCGTGATCCAGGCGATCGCGGCCGAGACCCTGATCGCCGGCTCCGAGCGGCACGAAGGCGGTGCGCTCCTGCCGCTCGTGCTCGCTTTGATGCTGGCCGCTGGGGCGTCGTTCCTGCGAAAGGGCCGGCTCGTCATCCTCGGGTTCGGAGCTGCCGCGCTACCGGCGGCGTCCTTCGCGGCGGACATCTATCTGATGACGACCTATCAGATCGTCCCCGGCGCCGCGGCCTTGATCGCCGCCGCCGCCGTGTCGACCGCCTTGATGCAGCGCCGGCGCGAGCGCGAGAGCGGGCTCAAGGATGCGGCGACCGGCCTCCCCAACCTCTCAGCTCTCGAAGCCGACCTCGTGGGGCTCGAGTCGGTGGAGATCGTCGTGGCCCGCATCGGCGGCCATGCCGGGCTCGCGGCGGCGCTGGGACCGCAGGCCATGGCCCGGTTGGCGGCCTCGCTCGCCGAGCGCCTGCGCCTCGGCAGCGGCGCAACGCGGATCTACCGCTGCGACGAGGCCGCCCTTGCCTGGATCGCCGCCCCGGACGCGGACGCGGCCTCGCTCGACGGCCTCGCGGCGGTCGCGCGCGACCAGGAAGCCGGCGGCCGGCGGATCGAGGTGCCGCTCCATTTCGGCCTCGCCGGCGGGGCCGGCGCGGCGGCGCGCCAGCTCGCCTCGAACGCCGCGCTCGCGGCCTCGCAGGCGGAGCGCTCCGGCGTCCGCGTCCAGCATTTCACCGAGCGGGATTCGGCCGCGATCGAGCGCAGCGTCGCCCTGATGGGCGAGCTCGACGAGGCCTTCCGCCTGGGCCACCTTCGCAACTTTTATCAGCCCAAGCTCGACTTGGCTTCGGGCCGGATCAATGCCGTCGAGGCGCTGGTGCGCTGGTTCCATCCGGAACGCGGCCTGCTCCCGCCCGACACCTTCGTGCCGCTGATCGAGGAGAATGGCCGCGCCGGCGATCTCACCCGCCACGTCCTCGCGGAGGCGTTGGCGCGCGCGATGCGCTGGCGCGACGAGGACGGCCTCGCGCTCGGCGTCGCGGTCAACGTCTCCGCGGGCCTGCTCGGCGACGCCGCCTTCATGGCCGAGCTGCGCGAAATGGTGCGTGCCAGCGGTCTCCCGGCGGGAGCGCTGACGCTGGAGGTCACCGAATCGGCGGCGATGGCGGATCCGGAAGCGTCGATCGCCGCGCTCGAGGCGTGGCGGAGCCTCGGCGTCGGCGTCTCGATCGACGATTTCGGCACCGGACAGTCCTCATTGGGCTATATCAGGACTCTGCCCGCGACCGAGCTCAAGATCGACCGCAGCTTCGTCTCCGACCTCTGCCTGACGCCGCGCAACGCGATCATGGTGCGCTCGACCATCGCCATGGCGCACGAGCTTGGCCTCGAGGTCGTCGCGGAAGGGGTGGAGGACCAGGCCTGCCTGGCCGCGCTCGCGGCGATGGGCTGCGACGTCGCCCAGGGCTATCTGATCAGCCGGCCCGTCGCCGGCGAGGATATCGCCGCACTGGTCATGAGCGCCGACGCGGGCCTGCCGCTGGCGGAGACAGGTTAGCGCGCGACGGCGTAGACCCCGTGCAGGATGCGCTCCGCGCGGTCGGCTTTCTTGGCGTTCGTCGGGTCCTCGACGCTTTCGGCCGGAGGTGCCGCGGGGTCGCGCGGCGTCGTCTCGCTCAGCTGCGCCAGATAGGTCTCGACCGCCGCCGGATCGGCCTCGGCCGCCGTCCCTTGGCGGCCGGCCGGGAGCGCGACCAGAGCGGCCGCGCCGGCGGCGCTCAGTATCAGGACTGGAAGCTTGCGGCTCACCCGGCATTAACAATTTGGGCGGGACTTGGATGCATCGCCCGGAAAGCGGCCGTGGCGGCGTATGGCGATGGTGAGCCCTGCTGGGTTCGAACCAGCGACCTACTGATTAAAAGTCAGTTGCTCTACCGACTGAGCTAAGGGCCCGTGGCCCGGTGAAGTAGGAGTGGCGGCGCGCCCGGTCAACCGCGCGCCGGCCGACGCAGGCGGTGCAGAAGCTGACGGACGGTGGCGCCGGTCATCGGGTCGCGCCAGTCCGCCGCGATCTCCGCGAGTGGCTCGAGCACGAAGCGGCGCGCGCGCATCTCGGGGTGGGGGACGATGAGGCCGTCCTCGCCCCAGGCCCCGCCCGACCACAGCAGGATGTCGATGTCGAGCACGCGGGGTCCCCATTTGCGGCCGCCACGCCTGCCAAAGGCGCGCTCGATCGCCTTGACCTGAGCGAGCAGCTCGGGCGGATCGAGGCGGGTGGAAACGATCGCCGCGGCGTTGGCGAAGCTGCGCCCGGCGGGGCCTAGCGCGGGCGTGGCGCGGATCGATGAGACGGCGTCGGGGGCGATCTCGGCAAAGGCGGCGCGCAGGGTGGCGGCGGGCGAGCCGTGCCGCGAGCGGCGGTTCGAGCCGAGCGCGAGCGCGTAGCTTGTCTTGCCCATCGCCCGGCGACTAGACGCTCCGGATGCTGCCCGATAGCCCCACCCCTGCTACGGAGGCGCTGCGCGACTGCCCGCTCTGTCCGCGCCTCGTCGCCTACCGCCACGCGCTGCGCGCCGAGCATCCCTCCTGGTGGAACGCGCCCGTCCCCAATTTCGGCGACCCGGACGCCTGGCTGGCGATCTGCGGCCTGGCGCCCGGCAAGCAGGGCGCGAACCGCACCGGCCGCCCCTTCACGGGCGATTTTGCGGGCGTCCTGCTGTATGAGACGCTTCTGAAGTTCGGCCTCGCCGAGGGCCGTTTCGAGGAGCGGCCGGACGACGGCCTGCGCCTGCGCGGCGTCGCGATCGTCAATTCGGTCAAATGCGTTCCGCCGCAAAACAAGCCGACGCCCGAGGAGATCGCGACCTGCACGCGCAATTTTTCACGGCCCTCGCTGGAGGCGCTGCCGCGGGTCCGGGTGCTGGTCGCTCTCGGAAGGATCGGGCACGATGCGGCGGTGCGGGCGGTGGGTGGCAGACTCTCGGCCTTCCCGTTCGGACACCTTGCGGAGCACCGCCTGCCGGACGGGCGGGTCCTGATCGATAGCTATCATTGCTCGCGCTACAACCAGAATACCGGCCGGCTCACGGCGCCGATGTTCGAGGCCGTCTTCGCGAGGGCGGTCGAATTGAAGCCTTAGCCGTCCCAGGCCGTCATCCCGGGAGGGACCCCATCAAAGTAGTACTTTGATGGGAACCCGAAGGCCGGGATCTCAGGCGTGAAAGGCGGCGCGCATGGAGCGCTGCAGGTGCACCGGCGTCATCTTGTCCTGAGATCCCGGCCTCCGCCGGGATGACGAGATCTGCACTGGTTCAATCGGTCCCTCAAACATCCTCGCTGAGCCGCCCGTAGAGATCGGGCCTCCGGTCGCGGAAGAAGCCGAAGGCGGCGCGGTGGCGCTTGACGCTGGCGAGGTCGAGCGTCGCGGTGAGCACGCCGGTTTCACCGGCGCCGAACTCGGCGAGCATGTCGCCGCGCTCGTCGCAGATGAAGCTGTGGCCGTAGAAATGCTGGCCGCATTCGTCGCCGATCCGGTTGGCGGCGACGACGGGAACCACGTTGGAGACGGCGTGGCCGACCATCGCGCGGCGCCACAGGCGGCTGGTGTCGAGGTCGGGGTCGTGCGGCTCGGTGCCGATCGCGGTCGGGTAGAAGAGAATCTCGGCGCCCATCAGCATCAGGCTGCGCGCGGTCTCCGGATACCATTGATCCCAGCAGATTCCGGCGCCGAGCGTCGCATTGGGGGTCTTCCATATCTTGAAGCCGGTATTGCCGGGGCGGAAGTAGAATTTCTCCTCATAGCCGGGGCCGTCGGGGATATGGCTCTTGCGGTAGACGCCCATGATCGCACCGCGATCGTCGATCATCGCGAGGCTGTTGTAATGATGCGGTCCGTCGGCCTCGAAGAAGCTGGTGGGGATGTGAATCTTCAATTCGGCCGCAAGCGATTGCATCGCCAGTACCGCCGGATGTTCGCCGACCGCGCGCGCATTGGCGAACAACCCCTCGTCCTCGGTCCGGCAAAAATAGGG
>DASQKE010000112.1:0-15628 GCA_035630675.1 Allosphingosinicella sp. | reverse complement strand
ATATTCGGCAAGCGCCGCCTCGCGGCCGAGGCCGGGCCGGTTCAGCACCTCGGCGAGTTTGATCGCGTCCTCCAGCGCCAGCTTGGTGCCGGAGCCAATCGAGAAATGGGCGGTGTGCGCCGCGTCGCCGAGCAGGATCAGATTGCGGTGCGACCAATGCTCGCAAATGATCCGGCGGAACTGGAGCCAGGCTTCCGGTCCCTTCAGGTGGGCGGCGTTGGACATCAGGGCCCGGCCGTCCAGATATCGCTCGAAGATCCGCTCGCACAAAGCGATCGCTTCGGCCTGGTCCATCCGGTCGAGGCCGAGCCCGGCCCAGGTGTCGGGCGCCATCTCGACGATGAAGGTCGAGAGATCGTCGCCGAAGCGATAGGCGTGCGCCCAGACCCAGCCCGCCTCGGTCTGCTCGAAAGCGAAGGTGAAGGCCTCGAACACCTTCTCCGTCCCGAACCAGAAGAACTTGTTCTTCCGGACCTGAACGTCGACGCCGAAATGCTCCTCGTAGGCCGAGCGAATGCGGCTGTTGGCGCCGTCGGCGGCGATGACGAGGTCGTATTCCGCCCAGTCCTCGAGCCGCGGGCTCGCCTCATGCTCGAAATGGAGCCGGACCCCGAGCGCCTGCGCCCGCTCCTGGAGGATGGCGAGCAGGCGCTTCCTGCCGATGCCGATGAAGCCGTGGCCCGACGAGCGGATCGTCGTTCCGTGGATATGGACGTCGATATCGTCCCAATGCGCGAACTCGCCGGCGATGACCGCGCCGGAAACGGGATCGTTCGCCATCAGATTCTCGACCGTCTGGTCGGAGAAGACGACGCCCCAGCCGAACGTATCGTCGGCGCGGTTGCGCTCGAAGAGGTCGATCTCGTGGGCCGGCGCGCGCAGCTTCATCGAGATTGCGAAATAGAGCCCGGCCGGTCCCCCGCCGAGGCAAGCGATCCGCATCGGCCTCTCCATCGCCGCCTCTATAGGCGAGAAAGCGCTTGGCGGAACAGGGCGGGCTTGGGCAGGAGTGCGGCATGAGGCATTTCGACGTCGCGATCGTCGGCACCGGGCATGGCGGGGCGCAGGCGGCGATCCAGCTCAGGCAGCTCGGCTTCGCGGGCTCGATCGGGATGGTCGGGCGCGAGGCCGAGCTGCCCTACGAGCGGCCGCCTTTGTCCAAGGAGTATCTGGCGGGCGAGAAGGAGTTCGAGCGGACGCTGATCCGACCGCCCCGCTTCTGGGCCGAGCGCGGGGTGGAGATGCTGACCGGCCGCGAGGTCGTTGCCGTCGATCCTGAAGCGCGGCGGCTCGTCTGCGCGGACGGAGAGGCAATCGGTTACGAGCACCTGATCTGGGCGGCGGGCGGGGTCCCGAAGCGGCTAGCCTGCCCGGGCGCGGAGCGGGCACACGTCATCCGCAGCCGCGCCGACGTCGACCGGCTCCGCGCAGCACTGCCGGAGGCGCGGCGGGTGGCGGTGATCGGCGGCGGCTATATCGGGCTGGAGACGGCGGCGGTGCTGCGCAGGCTCGGCAAGGAGGTGGTGCTGGTCGAGGCGCTCGGCCGCGTGCTCTCGCGCGTTGCCGCGGAGCTTTTGTCGCGCTTCTTCGAGGCGCGGCACCGGACCGAAGGCGTCGACGTCCGGCTCGGCGTCGCCGTCGCCGCGATCGAGGCGGACGCGGTGACGCTGGCGAGCGGCGAGGCGATCCCGTGCGACCTCGTCATCGCCGGCATCGGCATCGGCATCGACGCCGCCGCCGCGCCTTTGCTGGCGGCGGGGGCGGAGGGCGGCAACGGAATCCTCGTCGACGCCTTCTGCCGGACCAGCCTCGCCCACGTCCACGCGCTCGGCGACTGCGCCCTCCACGAAAGCCGCTGGGCCGGCGGGGCGGCGATCCGGCTGGAATCGGTCCAGAACGCCCACGACATGGCGGCAACCGCCGCGCGCGACATTTGCGGGCAGTCGCGGCCCTACGACGCGGTGCCGTGGTTCTGGTCCAACCAATATGATTTGCGCCTGCAGAGCGTCGGCCTGTGGCTCGGCCATGACCAGATCGTGCTGCGCGGCGATCCCGCTTCGGGGAGCTTCTCGCTGGTCTATCTCGAGGCCGGCCGGGTGATCGCGCTCGACTGCGTCAACGCGACGCGGGACTATGCGCAGGGCCGCAGGCTGGTGGAACAGGGGACAAGGATCGCGCCCGCGGCGCTCGCCGACACGTCGCGGCAGCTCAAGGAGCTGATCACCTGATCATTCCGCGGCTTGCAGCGCGTCCGGTTGATAGAGGAGGTGGAAGGCGTCCGGATAGATCGCATATTCGGCGACGCGCCGCCTCGGCTCGCTCCGCGGCGGCAGCGGCGGTCGCTGGGGCGGGTTCGCGGGGAAGATCGAGCGGGTTGGAACGAGGCGGCGCTCGACCACCATCTGGTGAAACCATTCGCCGACATAGGAACCGTCGAGCCGGTGGACGCGCGACCCGAACAGCCGGCCGAGCGGGGTCCCGGCGAAATCGAACAGGAAGCTTTCGAACAGGAATCCCATCGGCTCCCCGTCGGTCGCGTACACATACATCGGCATCGAACCAGCCCTCCCGGAGCGGCTGCCGTCGAGGCGCGCCGCCGTCAATCCACAATGCCATTGCCCCCGCTTTGGCCTTGAGTTGAAGCTTGGGCCGCTCCCAAGTCGATGTCAAATAAAAAACGAGATAATGCAGACGTTTACTAAGATCATTACAGTGTAAACGATCGGTTTATGCTTGGCGCCGTGCCCGCGCCGCCGCGATCCTCAGGCGAAGGGCGTGCAGGCGGATGAAGCCGGCGGCGTCGCGCTGGTCGTAGCTCGACGAGCCTTCCTCGAAGGTGACGAGGTCCTGATCGTACAGAGCGAGCGCGCTTTCGCGTCCGATCACCGTCGCATTGCCCTTGTAGAGCCGCATCCGCACCGTCCCCGAGACATGCTCCTGGCTCTTGTCGATCAGGGCCTGCAGCATCTCGCGCTCCGGCGAGAACCAGAAGCCGTTATAGATGAGCTGCGCGTAGCGCGGCATGATCTCGTCCTTGAGGTGCATGGCGCCGCCGTCGAGCGTGATCGATTCGATGCCGCGATGGGCGGCGAGCAGGATGGTGCCCCCCGGCGTCTCATAGACCCCGCGCGACTTCATGCCGACGAAGCGGTTCTCGACCAGGTCGAGCCGGCCGATGCCGTTGTCGCGGCCGAGCTCGTTGAGGCGGGTCAGCAGCGCCGCCGGCGACAGCGCTTCGCGGTCGATCGAGACGGGATCCCCGCCCTCGAAGCCGATCTCGATCAATGTCGCCTTGTCGGGCGCGTCCTCGGGCGAGATCGTGCGCTGGTGGACATATTCGGGCGCCTCGACGGAAGGGTCCTCGAGCACTTTCCCTTCCGAGGACGAGTGCAGGAGATTGGCGTCGATCGAGAAGGGCGCCTCGCCGCGCTTGTCCTTCGAGATCGGGATCTGGTGCTCCTGCGCGAAGGCGATGAGCTGCTCGCGGCTCGCATATTCCCATTCCCGCCACGGCGCGATCACGCGGATGTCGGGCTCGAGCGCATAATAGCCGAGCTCGAAGCGGACCTGGTCGTTGCCCTTGCCGGTGGCGCCGTGGCAGACGGCATCGGCGCCGACCGCGCGTGCGATCTCGATCTGGCGCTTGGCGATGAGCGGCCGCGCGATCGAGGTGCCGAGCAGATATTGACCCTCATAGACGGTGTTCGCGCGGAACATCGGGAAGACGTAGTCGCGGACGAACTCCTCGCGCAGGTCCTCGATGTAGATGTTCTCCGGCCTGATTCCGAGCAGCTCGGCCTTGGCGCGCGCCGGCTCGACCTCCTCGCCCTGGCCGAGGTCGGCGGTGAAGGTCACCACCTCGGCGCCATATTCGCTCTGCAGCCATTTGAGGATGATCGAGGTGTCGAGCCCGCCCGAATAAGCGAGCACGACCTTCTTGGGCGCATTCATGTCAGGACTCCTGGGAAAGCTTCTTGAAGCGGGCTTCGAGGGCCGCGGGATTCACGCCGTCGCGCAACGCGATGAAGAGGGTGTCGTCCCCCGAGATCGTGCCGGCGACCTCGGCGAGCTTTGCCTGGTCGAGGGCGAGGCCGACGAGATGGGCCGAGCCGGGCGGGGTCCTGAGCACGATGAGACTGCCGGCGGCCTCGACCGACTGCACCCACTCGGCGAAGATGCGGGCGAGGCGCGCGGCGGCCCAGTCGCTGTCGCCGAGCTGGTCCGGGAGCGCGTAAGAGAGGATTCCGCCGCGCTTGACCTTGACCGCGCCGAGCTGGTCGAGGTCGCGCGAGACGGTGGCCTGGGTGACCGCGAAGCCGCGCGCGCCGAGGCGGGCGGTGACCTCTTCCTGGCTGGCGAGCGGCTCGGCGCGGACGAGATCGGAGATCGCGCGCTGCCGCCGGATGCGCGCGTCGGTCATGAAGCTCCTCCCTGCGCGCGGAGCGCGTGGGGAGGGGGACCAGCCGCAGGCTGGTGGAGGGGTAAGCGGCGCGGCGTCCGAGGGCCACGAGAGAATTGCAGCGGCCCGCGCCTTCTACCCCTCCACCATGCTGCGCATGGTCCCCCTCCCCATCTCGCGATGGGAAGGAACTGGTTGCGTTCGCCCCTCATCCCTCCACCATCCACGCCAGCGCCGCCCGCGCGGTGTGCATGCGGTTCTCGGCCTGGCGCCAGACCGCGCTGCGCGGGCCGTCGATCACCTCGGCCGCGACCTCCTCGCCGCGGCGGGCGGGGAGGCAGTGGAGGAAATGGGCCTCGGGACAGCGCGCCATCAGCGCCTCGCCGACTTGATAAGGCTTGAGCGCCGCCGAGCGGGCCTCCGCCTCCGCGTCCTGGCCCATCGAGACCCAGACGTCGGTGTAGACGATGTCGGCGCCGTCCACCGCCTCGGCGGCGTCGGCGGTCTGCACGACTCCCTCGGGCGCGTCGGAGAGGCCGTAGCCTTGCGGGCTGGCGATGCGCAGCTCGGCGCCGAGCAGGGCGCAGCCTTCGGCGAGCGAGCGGCAGACATTGTTGTCGCCGTCGCCGACATAAGCGATGCGCGCGCCCTCGATGCGACCGAGGAGCTGGCGCACGGTGAGCAAGTCCGCGAGCGCCTGGAGCGGGTGCGCTTTGTCGGAGAGCAGGTTGAGCACCGGCGTCTCGGTCGCCGCGGCAATGGCGAGCAGGTCGCGATGGTCCATCACCCGCGCCGCGATGACCGCATGGTAGCAGGCGAGCGTGCGCGCCACGTCCTCGGCGGTCTCGCGCGTGCCGAGGCCGACTTCTTCCTTCTGGATATAGACCGGGTGGCCGCCGAGCTGGACGACCGCCATCTCCATCGAGTTGCGGGTCCGCGCGCTCGGCTTCTGGAAGACCAGAGCGACGCCCTTGCCGGCGAGCGGACGGCCGAGATCGCGCTCTGAGTCGTCGAGCAGGCGCGTGAGCTCCGCGCGCGTCAGATCGGCGATCGAAATCAGGTCCCTCACCAGCTCGCCTCCCTCTTCACCATCGTGCCGATGCCCTCGTCGGTCAGGATCTCGATCAGCAGCGAATGGTGGACCCGGCCGTCGATGATGTGCGCCGAGCCGACGCCGCCGTCGACCGCGTCTGCGCAGGCGCGCAGCTTCGGGATCATGCCGGCCGAGACGCTGTCATGCTCGATCCGCTCGCGCAGCTCGGCCGAGGTGAGCCGCGGCACCAGCGACGTCTCGTCGCCGACATCCTCGAGCAAGCCGGGCGCGGCGGTCAGATAGACGATCTTCTCGGCCCGCATCGCCACCGCGATCGCTCGGGCCGCTTCGTCGGCATTGATGTTGTAGGGGTGGCCGGCTTCGTCGGAGCCGATCGTCGAGACGACGGGGGTCAGCCCCTCGTCGAGCAGCCGGTTCAGCACCGAGGCGCGGACGTGGCTGACGTCGCCGACGAAGCCGAACGAGGAATCGCGCGGGGCGACCGTCAGCAGTCCGCCGTCCTCGCCCGAGACGCCGACCGCGACCGGCTCCTCGGCGGTCTCGCGGTTGATCGTGCCGACCAGGTCGCGGTTGATCTTGCCGACCAGCACCATTCGGACGATGTCGAGCGTCTCCTCGTCGGTGACGCGGATGCCGTCGCGGAACACCGGCTCCTTGCCCATCCTGCGCATCATCTCGTTGACCTGCGGCCCGCCGCCATGGACGAGCACGCAGCGCACGCCGACCGACCGGAGCAGCAGCACGTCCTGGGCGAGCGCGCGGTCGAGCTCGGCGTCGATCGCCGCCCCACCGAGCTTCACAACCACCGCCTTGCCGTGGAAGCGCTCGATATAGGGCAGGGCCTGGACGAGGACGGCGGCGACGTCGCCGGCTTCGAATTTATGCGGGGGGGCGGTCATGACGTCTTTGCATTTTCCTTGATGTAGCCCGGGCCGAGGTCGATCCCGATCACCTGGGCCGCGCCCCTGCCGAGGCCGAGGGCGACCTCGATCTCGATCCGCTCGTTCTTCATGTGCGTCCGGACCGCCTGCTCGTCGTGCTCGGCATTGGTGCCGGCGCGCGAAACGACGATGCCGCCATAGGAGACGACGGCCTTCTCGGCCTCGAAGGCGATGCCCGACGAGCCGGCGGCGGCGAGCAGTCGGCCCCAATAGGGATCGCCGCCGTACCAGCTGCACTTGACCAGATTGTTCTCGGCGATGGCCTTGGCCGCGGCCCGCGCCTCGGCGTCCGAGGCGGCGCCGGTGACGCGCAGCATGACCATCTTGGTCATCCCCTCGGCGTCGCGCGCCATCTGCAGCGTGAGGTCCTCGCAGGCGCGGTGAACGGCGTCGGAGAACTCGGCCAGGTCCGGGCGCCCGCGCCGCCCGGAGGCGAGCAGGAACACGGTGTCGTTGGTCGAGGTCGCGCCGTCGACGTTGAGAGTGTTGAAGGTGCGGTCGGCGGCGTCGCGCAGGATGCGCTGGAGGTCGTCCCGCTTCACGTCGGCGTCGGTGGTGAGGAAGGCGAGCATGGTCGCCATGTTGGGGGCGATCATCCCGCAGCCCTTGGCCATGCCGCCCAAGGTGAAGGTCGAGCCGCGGACCAGGGTCTCCTTGACGATGTGATCGGTGGTGAGGATCCCCTTGGCGGCGTCGCCGGCACCGTCGACCGAGAGCTTCTTCGCGAGCTTCGGCGTCGCCGCGAGGATCTTCTCCATCGGCAGCGGCGTGCCGATGATGCCGGTCGAGCAAACGAGCACGTCGGCCGCGTCCACGCCGAGCGCCTCTGCGGCCGCCGCGCACATCGCCTCGGAATCGGCGCGCCCGGCAAATCCGGTCCCGGCATTGGCATTGCCCGAATTGACGATCACCGCCGCCGCGCGGCCGCCATTCGCTTCGAGCCGCTCGCGCGATGCGGCAACCGGCGGGGCGAAGAACTTGTTCTGCGTGAACACCGCCGCCGCGGTCACCGGCTTGCGGTCGTCGGTCGCGATCAGCGCCATGTCGTAGCGCCGCCTTTTGACGCCGGCATGGCAGCCGGCCGCGACGAACCCCTCGGCCGCGGTGACGCTCACGGCCAGAGCCCGACGCGGGGGAGGCCGGCACTCTCTTCGAGGCCGAGCATCAGGTTCGCGCACTGGATCATCTGGCCGGCGGCTCCTTTCACGAGATTGTCGAGCGCGGCGATGGCGAGGATGCGGCCGGTGCGCGCGTCGTAGCGGGCGGTGAGGTGGACCGCGTTCGAGCCCAAGACCCATTTGGTCGCGGGCGGGCGCTCCGAGACGTGGACGAACGGCTCGGCGGCATAGGCTTCGCGCAGCGCCGCGAGCGGGTCGCAGGGCCCCGTGGCGGTCGCGTAGCAGGTGGCGAGGATACCGCGGTTCATCGGCGCGAGGTGCGGCGTGAACAGGATGTTCGAGCCGAGCGCCATCTCCATCTCGGCGGTGTGGCGGTGGGTGAGCAGGCCGTAGGCGGAGAAATTCTCGTCGACGCTGTTGAAATGGGTCTCGTCCTTCAGGCCCTTGCCGGCCCCGGAGACGCCCGAGGCCGCGTCGACGACGATCGAGCCCGGTTCGATCATGCCGAGCAACGGCTTGAGCGCGAGGATCGCGGAGGTCGGGTAGCAGCCCGCCGCCGCGACCGCCCTGGCGCCCGCGATCCGCTCGCGGTGCAGTTCGGGGATGCCGTAGACGAAGCGCTCGAGCAGCTCCGGCGCCGAATGCTCCTCATGGTACCAGCGTGCATAGTCCGCCGCGGTGTCGAGCCTGAAATCCGCGCCGAGATCGACGAACGGGATGCCGCGGTCGAGGATTTCCGGCGCGAGCCGCTGGCTGTGGCCGTGCGGGAGCGCGGCGAAGACGAGGTCGGTGCCGTCCAGCGCCGCCGGCTCGAACCGCTCGACCAGCGTGTGTGGAAAAGCCGGCGCGAGGTGCGGGTGGACGTCGCCGAGCGCCTGCCCCGCCTGGCTGTCCCCGAACATCCGCGCTGCATGGATATGCGGATGCAGATCGAGCAGGCGCAGCAACTCCGCGCCTACGAAGCCCGATGCACCGAGGATAGCCGCCTGAATCATGCGCGGTCTATGCAGATTGTTGCATAATTATGCAACAGCTTGGATTAAGATTCACAACCGCTGGCCCTGAGCCTGTCGAAGGGCGGGTCGCACCGCATCGGACCCGGGCTTCGACAAGCTCAGCCCTAGCGGTTTCGTTTGGCCTGAGCGCCCGCTATCCCTGCCGGGCCACCCAGTCGCCCACCACCGTGCCGAGCACTTCCAGGGGCATGTCGCCGTTCAGCAGAACCGCGTCGTGGAAGCCCTTGAGGTCGAACCGCGCGCCGAGGCGCCGCCGCGCGTCCTCGCGCAGGCGGACGAACTCGTTGTGGCCGAGCTTGTAGCTCGCCGCCTGGCCCGGCCAGACGATATAGCGGTCGATCTCGCTCTCCGCGGCGATCGGGTTCAGGCCGACATTCTCGGCGAAGTAGCGGATCGCCTGGTCGCGGCTCCAGCCCTTCGCGTGCATGCCGGTGTCGACCACGATCCGCGCCGCCCGATAGAGGAAGGACTGGAGCATTCCGATCCGTCCCTGCGGGAAGTCGCGGTACATGCCGATCTCGTCCGCCAATTGCTCCGCGTAGAGGCCCCAGCCCTCGCCGTAAGCGGGGATGCCGATGTTCCTCAGCAGCAATGGGATGTTCTGGTTCTCGATCACGATCGAGCCTTGCCAGAGGTGGCCAGGAATCGATTCGTGATAGGTGAGAGTCGGCAGCGACCATCTCGGCCAGATGCGCGTGTCCTGCAGGTTGATGTAATAAGCGCCCGGCCGGGAGCCATCCAGGCTCGGGCCCTGGGCGTAGCCGCGCGGCGCGCCGAGCTCGATCGCCGGCGGCACGCGCTTCACTTCCATCGGCGAGCGCGGGATGGTCGAAAAGACTTCGGGCATGCGGGCGCGGACCGCGTCCATCTGGCGGTTGAGGTCGGCGAGGAGCTGCTCGCGGCCCGAATCGGTGTTGGGATAGAGGTAACGCTCGATCCGGCCGAGCTCGGTGAGCCGGGCGCCGACGCCGCCTTGGGTCAGGCCCTCGGCGCGAAGCAGGGGATCCGCCTCGGCCGAGAGCTCGGCGACCTGCCTGAGGCCGATCTCATGGGCCTGGTCGGGCGTGAGCGTCGTGCTGGTGTGGAAGCGCAAGGCATTGGCGTAGAAGGCTTCGCCCTGTGGCAGGCGGCTGACGCCGGCGGCGGTGCCGGCGCCGCGGCGAAGCTCGGTCAGCGCCGCGATCTGGCGGTCCAGCGCGGGATAGACCCGGCCTTCGACGACCGCCGTCGCCGCCGTCGCCCAGTCGCCGGCGATCCCTTTCTCGCGGGCGCGGCGGACGAGCGACTGGACGAGCGTCGACTGCCCCGCCGGCTCGCCCCTCAGCGAGCGGGTCTGGGCCAGCGCCTTGTCGAGGACGTATGCCGGCGGGACGACTCCGCGGCCGGCGTCGGCGCGGGCATGGTCGACCTCGAAATCGACGTTGCGGCCGAAGTCCTGGAGGCGCGCGACATAGGCGTCGGCGTCGTCGCGCGTCTCGATCTTGTGCTGGCTGTCGAGAAAGTCCGGGACTTCCTGGTACGAGCCGGTGAGCTGGGTCAGGACGTAGGGGATCGGATAGGAGTAGCCGCCGACGCCGCCATAAGGGACGGGCGCGAAGGCGGCGACGCGCTCGGCGACCCAGGTCAATGTGTCGAGCCAGGCGCGCTCCTGCCCGCCGAGCGCAGCCCGGTCGATCTGCCGCAGCCTCGGCAGCGCCGCGATCATCGGCGCGTAGGCGCCCATCTTGCCGGCGCTGGATTCGTCCGAGAGGCGGCGCCTGAGATGCGCCCGCGCGCCGGTGTCGAGGCCGAGGCCGGTCGCGGTCTCGGGCGAGGCCTCGAGCATCGCGTTGAAGATCTCGTCGTAGAGTGACCGCGCCCGCGCAGAGGGAGACCGCGCGGTGCCGGAAGTGGTGCATCCGGAGAGCGCGAAGGCACCGGTCGCGGCGGAGCCGAGCAGGAACTGGCGGCGGTCGAGCTGGATCATTGCGTGGCTCCTTCGGGGCGAATGAGTTGATCGTGGTGCGGCGTTGGCCGGTGACGCGACACGTTGCTTCGACGAGCCCACCGTCTGTTCAGGACGAACTGCACGCTCGCCGCTATTCCTGCCTATGCACCCGTCCGGCGCGCATCACGAAGCGCATCGTGCGCAGCACGCCGACGTCGGCGAGCGGGTCGCCGGAGACGGCGACGATGTCGGCACTTTTGCCTGCCTCGATCGAGCCAATCTCGGCGGAGAGGCCGAGCAGGTCGGCGGCGTTGATTGTGGCGGCGACGATCGCCTGGGTCGCCGTCATGCCGTGCTGGACCATCAGCACGAACTCGTCGGCGTTGCGGCCGTGCATCGAGACGCCGGCGTCGGTGCCGAATGCGATCCTGACGCCTGCGGGAACGGCGCGGCGCAGATTCTGGCCGGTGATCGAGATTCGCCACTCGATCTTCTGCCGGACCTCGCCGGTGTAAGCGTTGGGATTGGTCCTCAGCCGCTCGAGATAGCCGTTCACGGTGGACAAAGTCGGCACGAGATAGGCGGTGCCGGCGCGGAACAGGCGGACGCTTTCGTCGTCGATCAAGGTTGCGTGCTCGATCGAGTCGGCGCCGGCGCGCAAGGCGAGGTTGATGCCGTCGGCGCCGTGGGCGTGGACGGCGACGCGCTTGCCGTAGAGATGCGCGGTCTCGACCACGGCGCGGACCTCGTCCTCGAACATCTGTGCGCCGAGGCCGAGACCGATGCGGCTGTTGACCCCGCCGGTGGTCGCGATCTTGATCAAATCGACGCCGCGGGCGATCTGGCGGCGCACCGCGCGGCGGCAGTCGTCGGCGCCGTCGCAGGTGGTCATGCCGGCGCGCAGGGCCTCGTGATATTCCTCGCGCATGCCCAATGTCGGATCCATGTGGCCGGTGGTCGCCGAGATGCCCGAGCCCGCGTCGACGATCCGCGGGCCGACCGCCCAGCCGCGGGAGATGGCGTCGCGCAGGCCGAGCGTGACGCCGTCCTCGGAGCCGAGATTGCGCACCGTGGTGAAGCCCGCCTGCAGCGTCTTCTGGGCGTTCCAGGCCGCTTCGTAGGCGCGGAGCGGCGTGCTCTCGGTGATGCCGGCGAGCTGGCCTTCGACACCCGCCCGGTCGGAGGTGAGGTGGACGTGGCTGTCGATCAGTCCGGGCAGCACGTAGCGATCGGAGAGATCGATCAGCCGCGCGCCCGCCGGCACGGTTGCGAAGCCGTCCGCGACGCGCTCGATCCGGCCGCCGCGCACGAAGATGCTGGCATTGCGCCGCGGCGGGCGGCCGGGTCGGTCGAGCAAGGTGCCGGCGTGGATGACGACCAGCTCGCCCTGCGGCTGTGCCTGGGCAGGGGCCGGCGGCGCCTGCGCCGTCGAGACCGCGGGGCCGAGCGCGAGGAGCAGGGCGGAAGCGGCGACGGTGGCGAGGCGCATCGGCGATATCTCCTCAGAGAGGTGCGCCGCTCCCATAGCCCAACGCGGGTAGTGGGGAAGTGGGAATGTGCGAGACGGGTCCGCTCCACCTCCGCTAGGGCTGAGCCTGTCGAAGCCCGATCCCCGAGCGTTGCGAGCCGCCCTTCGACAGGCTCAGGGCTAGCGGTGGTGCACATGCTCCGTTGCCCTTGACCCTAGCGGCGGTCCAAACGCGAAGCGGCTCCGCACCGGAGTGCGAGGCCGCTGCGCTTGCTGCTCCGGACTCAGTGCGCGGTGGCGCCCTGCATGCCGTGCTTGAGGGCGCTGGCGCGGTCGTGGCCGGCGCGGACCGACTGATAGGCTTCGCGGATCACGGCCAGCGTGTCCGGCGAGAGCTTGGTGTCGGCGAGGGCCGTGTCGTACTTGGCCTTGAGATAATCCTCGCCGCGCTCGACCTCCTCGACGATCTCCTTGTCGCCGCCCTTCGAGATGGCGTCGCGCAGGTCGACGAAGCGGCGATGGAGGTCGGCCTTGAGCGAGCCGTCGTCGTTCGGCTCGCCGCCGAGCTTGCGGACATGCTGCTGGAGCATGCCGACGACCTGGCGGCGCTCGCCGGCGAAGGAGCGGAACATCTCGACGAACTGCGGCACGTCGGCATCCTCGGCCGAGCGCTCGAAGCCGTTGGCACTGTCGATGGTGGTGGTGATCAGGGAATTGACGACGCTGAGGTCGTGCTCGTTGGACTGCATCATAGGTACGCTCCATTGGCTTCAGGGGGTGCATCCAGAACGAGCCGAGCGGGCAAAGGTTCAGGAGAAGCGCCGGAAATCAGAGAGGAAAATAGGCCGCGAGCTCCTCCAGACTCTGCTTCGCGCTCTTGTGGTGGATGAAGACGCCGCCGGCGTCCTCCCACAAGGCACGGTGCCTCAACTGGTCGTCGACGAGGACGTCGCCTTCCTTGGCATGGTCGCGCTTGTCGCGGGCCATGGTGGTGATGATGCGGACGCCCGGGAAGTGCCGCGCCGCCCAGCGCACCTTCTGGTCCGCCGCCCAATTGCCGCGCGGCAGGCCGGTGAGGAGGACCGGATCGAGGTGCCTCACCGCTTCGTAGAGCCGCATCGCGTCGGGCAGCAGCGGCAGCGAGAAATAGAAATCCGGCGCCGCCGCCAGCTTCGCCCAGAAGCGCCCGGGTCCGCGACGCTTCTGATAGGCTGTGGGCGACGCGCCGAGCACCGCGGTCGCGCCTTTGTCGAAATCGGCGAGGACGCCGTCGCAGTCGAGATAGAGCTGGCGGGTCACGCGCCGTGCGGCCAGCGATCCGGACGGAGTTTGATTGGCATCGGAAGATCGAACGGCTCCCATTCCCGTTCGCGCAACACATCGTTCGATTCGTGCGCCTTGCGGCCGTCCTCAAGGGACCAGGTAATGTGATAGGTACTGCCGTCCGGGCGGTCGGTGGTCCCGTCGATGCGGACGACCATCGCCTCGACGCCGCGACCGTCGTCGACCCGGCCGACGATCTCGCCCTGCGTCTCGTCGGGAAGCGCCGCATCGCGCGCGGAGCGGACCGAGAGGGTGACATGATCGGCGTCGGCCTTGCGGTATCTGGGCGGGAATTGCCGGAGGAGCTCAGCACGCTGGGCGCGGTCGAGCTTCCAGCCGATGACGCTGCGGCCCTGGCCGCTGCGCGCGTGGGCGATCTTCGCTGACGGTGCCATGGCGGATGCAACACGCGCGCCGCGGAGCCGTTCCCCTAGCCGGCCAGATAGCGCTCCAGCGCCGCCTTCTCCGCGTCGGTGAAGCGCAGTCCGAGCTTGGTCCGGCGCCAGAGGATGTCCTCGGCGGTGCGGGCGAACTCCTTGTCGCGCAGGTAGCGGACCTCCGCTTCGTAGAGGCCGGCGCCGAAATTTCGGCCGAGATCGGCGAGGCCGGCGGCGTCGCCGAGCAGCGCGCGCAGGCGGGTGCCATATGCCCGGGAGAGCCGGCCGAGCAGCTCCGGGGGCAGCCACGCCGAGACCGTCTCGAGCCAGGCGAGGAACGGCGGCAGGAGGTCGCCGCCCGGCAGTGGGGCCGTGCGGGTGAATTTCAGGCCCCTGGCGCCGAGCAAATCGAGGGCTTGCGAGGCGAGGGCGCGGGCGGTCGTGATCTTGCCCCCGTATATGGAGAGCAGTTTCGCACCGGGCGCCTCGTCCAGCTCGAGGCGATGGTCGCGGCTGATTGCCTGCGGGTCGGCGGCGCCGTCGTCGGCGAGCGCGCGGACGCCGGCGAAGCTCCAGATTACGTCCCCGGGCGCGACCTCGCGCACCAAGTAACGGTTCGCCGCGGCGCAGAGATAGGCGATCTCATCGCGCGTGACGGCGGCCTCGCCGGGCGCGGACGCGGCGACGTCGGTGGTGCCGATCAGCGTGCCGCCCTCGAAAGGGGTGGCGAAGACGATGCGGCCGTCCGGCTGCTGGAGGACATAGGCCTGCTCGCCGTCCCAGAGAGGCGGGACGAGGATGTGGGAGCCGCGGACCAGCCGAACCCGCGCGGCGCCGCTGCCGCCGAGCCGGCTTTCGAGCACTTCGGCCACCCACGGGCCGGCGGCGTTGACGATCGCTCTTGCCTCGACGATCCGCCCGCCGCCGAGCTCGGCGCGCCAGACTTCGCCTTCGCGGCGTGCCGAGACGAGCGCGGTTCGAGTCGCGATCTCGGCGCCGCGCTCAGCCGCGTCGAGAGCGTTGAGTGCGACCAGCCGGGCATCGTCGACCCATCCGTCCCAGTAGGCGAGCAGGCGCCGCGCTTCGCCGTTCCTGAGGGGCGCGCGCACGGGGTCGGTGCGGCCCACTCGGCGCGAGCGCGGGAGGCTGAAGCGGAAGGCGAGCGCGTCGTAGAGGAGGAGCCCAATGCGGATCGTCCACCAGGGCCGCATTCCGGGCGCGTGGGGCAGGATGAAGCGCAGCGGCCTGACGATGTGCGGCGCGTTCCTGAGCAAGGTCTCGCGCTCTGCGAGCGATTCGCGGACCAGGCGGAACTCGTAACGCTCCAGATAGCGCAGGCCGCCATGAGCGAGCTTGGACGAGGCCGAGCTGGTATGGGCGGCGAGGTCGTCCTTCTCGACGAGCAGCACTGTCATCCCGCGCCCCGCGGCGTCGCGGGCGATCGCGGCGCCGTTGATGCCGCCGCCGACGACGAGCAGGTCGAACGAGTCCATGGATTGCTCCGTAGCGGTCAGTCCGCGGCAGTGTCACTCTTAAGCCCCTCCCCCTCGAGGGGGAGGGCTTTCAGGCTCGACACTGGGAGTTGTTCCGTCAAAGCTGCGCAGATGAGCGACCGCATCCTCGTCATCGACGAAGGCACGACTTCGACGCGCGCGATGCTGTTTGGGGCGGACGGGGTGTGCCTCGGGACCGAGCAGCGGGAGCTGGCGCAATCCTATCCGCGGCCGGGCTGGGTCGAGCATGATGCGGAGGAGATCTGGTCGGCGAGCCTTGCCTGCGCCCAAAAGATGGTCGCGGCGGCGGGCGGGGCGGGGCGGATCGCGGCGATCGGCATCACCAACCAGCGCGAAACGATAATCTTCTGGTCGCGGCGAACCGGCGAGGCGCTGGGGCCGGCGATCGTGTGGCAGGACCGCCGAACCGCCGATCTGTGCGCCGCGCTCAAGGCCGACGGCCACGAGCCGGCGCTGCAGGCGAAGACCGGGCTGCTGCTCGATCCCTATTT
>DASQKE010000111.1:0-11430 GCA_035630675.1 Allosphingosinicella sp. | reverse complement strand
CGGCGCGATCAACGTCGTGCTGCGCTCGGGCACCAACGACTTCCACGGCTCAGCCTTTGCCACCCATAGCGACGACAGCCTCACCGGCTCGCGCACGCGCGGGCAGGACATCAGCCTGGATTTCCGCTCGCGCCAATATGGCGGACTCCTCGCCGGCCCGGTCATCCGCGACCGCCTGTTCTTCATGTTCGCCTATGAGCGGACCGAAGAGACCGATCCGTTCGACGACGGCGTCGGCCCCGGCTTCGCCAACCAGGTTCCAGGCGTCACCATCGCCCAGATCGATCAGG
The DNA here is from genome assembly GCA_035630675.1 of Allosphingosinicella sp. Lineage (GTDB taxonomy): Bacteria > Pseudomonadota > Alphaproteobacteria > Sphingomonadales > Sphingomonadaceae > Allosphingosinicella. The sequence continues at coordinate 11,140 of DASQKE010000111.1, read as the reverse complement.
TCAGCGCCATCGCGCAGGGCACGTTCAGCTACGACACGCTCGGCCTGATCCAGAACGCGCAGGAGCAGGACGACAAATATATCGTCAAGCTGGACGCCAATTTCAGCGACAATCACCGCGCGTCCTTTACCTACATCCGCAACGTCGGCACCCAGCAGTTCCAGCAGAACACCTTCCTCACCGCGCCCCCGGCGCTCGGCCTCCAGTCGAACGGTTACGAGCTCGCGGAAGAGGTCAATTCGGGCGTGTTTCAGTTCAACTCGACCTGGTCCGACAGCTTCTCGACCGAGCTGCGCGCCAGCTATCGCGACTATAATCGCGACCAGACGCCGTTCGGCGGCCGCGAGTTCGGCCAGTTCGAGGTCTGCCTCGACGCGGTTCAGGCGGGGTCGTTCACCAGCTGCACCGGCTCGCGCATCTTCTTCGGCCCGGACATCAGCCGCCAGTCGAACGACCTCAACACAGAGAATCTCTCGATCGACTTCACCACCCGCTGGACCAGCGGTGACCACACGGTGAAGGCGATCTTCGGCTATACCGACGTCTCCGTTTTCAACCTCTTCCTGCAGAACTCGCTCGGCAACTTCTATTTCGACTCGATCGCCGACTTCCAGAATCGCCGCGCGAGCCGCCTGCGTCTCGGCGGCGCGGTCCCCTCGCTCAACGTCAACGACGCCGCGGCGCAATTCAATACGCGGGCTTACACGATCGGCATTCAGGACGACTGGGACGTCACCGACACGTTCCAGCTCACCGCCGGCATTCGCTACGACCGCTTCGGAAATCCGCAATCGCCGCCGCTCAATCAGAACTTCTTCCAGCGTTACAGCTTCAGCAACACCTCGACGTTCGACGGCCGGGACGTCTGGCAGCCGCGCATCGGCTTCAACTGGAACCCGCGCGAGCGGCTGATCATCCGCGGCGGCGTCGGCGTCTTCGCCGGCGGCACTCCGGACGTGTTCGTGTCGAACAGCTTCTCGAACACGGGCCAGCTCACCAATCAGATCGACATCCAGCGCAACACCAGCGCAGCCGGCTGCACGCCCGTGCCGGGCGGCCTGACGGCGGCCCAGCAGCTGGCCTTCTGCAACTCGGCTCTGGTCGGGGCGAACGGACGCACCTTCGATCCGCAGGTCACCAATTTCCTCGCGACCAACACCGCCTCGCTGGCGCTGGCGCCGGTCAATGCGATCGACCCGGATCTCGACGTCGCTTCGCAGCTGCGCGCGACCCTGTCGGTCAATTACGAAGCCGATCTCGGCTCGTTCGGCGACGGCTGGCTGTTCGGCATCGACCTGCTCTACGGCAGCGTGATCGACGCCTATCAGTGGACCGACCTTCGCTCGGTTCCGATCGGTACCCTGCCCGACGGCCGTCCGCGTTACGGCCCGCTCGGCGGCGTCGCATCGACCAACCAGGACCTGCTGATGACCAACGAGTCGCGCGGCCGCTCCTATATCGGGGTGGTCCGGGTCTCGAAGAATTGGGACAACGGCCTCGGCATCGACGCCAGCTACACGCGTTCGAACATCACCGACACCAACGCCATTACCTCGGCGACCGCGGGCTCGCTCTACAGCAACAACTCGTTCGTCGACCCCAACCGCGCCGCTTACGGCCGGTCGATCTACGAGATCACCGACCAGGTGAAGCTGAGGCTCGACTACAATCACGCCTTCTTCGGCGACTATCGGACCCGCTTCTCGCTGTTCGGCGAGTATCGCAGCGGCAGGCCGTACAGCATCACCTCGTTCGATCCGTCCGGCGGGCGGCTCGCAACCACCGGAACGGTCGGCAATGCGGCACGCCACCTGCTCTACATTCCGACCCAGGCCGATCCGCGGGTGTCGTTCGATACCGCGGCGAGCGAGACGGCGTTCAACAGCCTGGTCGGACAGCTCGGTCTCGACCGCTACCGCGGCCGTATCGTGCCCAAGAACAGCCAAAGCTCGCCCGACGTGTACCGGGTCGACCTGCAGGTTTCGCAGGAAATCCCGGCGCCGCTCATCAATCGCGCCTTCCCGCGGGCACGGTTCCGGGTCTTCGCCGACATCGAGAACGTGCTCAACATGATCGACAGCGACTGGGGCGCCCTGCGCCAGGTGTCCTTCCCGCAGACCGCCGCGATCGTGAACATCCAGTGCCTGTCGACCCCGACCGCGACCGGCACCGCGCCGGGGGCCGGGGTGGTCAATACCCTGACCAGCCAGACCTGCGCCCAGTATCGCTATTCGGCCGTCACCTCGCCGAACGAGTCGCTGAGCGCGCGTCAGTCGCTCTACCAGATCCGGCTCGGCGTCCGCTTCGACTTCTAGGCGGCGACCGGTCCCGACCAAGCAGCGGCCGCGGCGTCATGCCGCGGCCGTTTGCGCTCAGGGCCGCGGCGTCCGGTTCGTGATCCGGTTCGCGGCGGGCGGGGTGAGCGATCCGGCGGCAGCGAGATAGGCCTCGAACGCATCGAGATCCTGCGGACCGCCGAAGACGTTCGTGCCGTCGCGAAAGATCGTGAAATTGTCGCCGCCGGTGGCGAGGAAGCTGTTCATCGTCACGCGATAGGTCGCCTCGTCGCGGATCGGCTGCCCGTCTAGGGTCAGATCGAGGATCCGCTGCCCCTCGCGCCTGCTCAGATCGAAAGCGTAGCTGAGGCCGCGCGAGGGCATCAGCATGTTGGGGCGCTCCACGGTATTCCACCCGCTGGCGAACTGCTGCTCGAGCAGACGGCGGATCTGCCGCCCGGTGAAGGTCTTGACGACCAGGCTGTTGCCGAAGGGCTGGGCGGCGTAGATGTGGCCGTAGGTGACGCTGCCGTCGGCGGCGGGGACGATCTCGGCGCGCACCCCCGATCCGTTCATGAAGGCGATCCGGGCGCCGCCATGCTCCGGCGCGCGGGTCGCGGCGAGCTGGGCATCGGCAACGAGGTCGCCGAGCACGGTCTCGCCGGCGGGGCTCGCCTCGCGCGTCGCGGGCCCCGTGAACCGCCCGACGACGCGGGCGGCGAGGGGATCCGCCGCCGCCGCGTAGCGGTCGACCAGCGCGCCGACCGCCGGGTCGCGCGGAAAGCTCGGGAAGAGGCCGCTCACCGGCACCTCGCCGGAGGAGCCGCGAAACGCCTCGCCTTGCACGATGACGTTGTCGGCGCGGCGCGCGGTGACGCCGCGAGCCGGATCGACGGTCAGCCGGATGCTGGTCAGCGCCGTCCCGTAGCGGCCCGCGCTGGTGACGAGGAACGGGCGCGTCGGGTCGATCGTCGAATAGTCGCAGATATAGGCGTTGTGGGTGTGGCCGGAGACGACGAGGTCGACCTCGGGATCGAGCCGCGCCAGGATCGGCATGAGATCACCCTCCATCGTCTCGCAGCTCGGCGCCGGCTCGACCATTGCCGCGCGCCCCGCGAAGCGCGGGCCGGGCTGGGCGGCCCCCTGGTGGATGAGGACGACGATCGCGTCGGCCCCCTCGGCGCGCAGCCGCGGGACCAGCGCGTTGATCGTCTCCGCCTCGTCGGCGAAAGTGAGGCCCTCGACGCCGGACGGAGTGACCAGGGTCGGCGTCTCGCGCAGCGTAAGGCCGATGAAGGCGATGCGGACCTGGCCGGCGCCGCGGCCGAAGCTGCGCATGCCCGAGGCCGGCAGCAGGGTCTCGCCGCTTTCGGTCAGCACATTGGCGGCGAGGATGCGGAAGCGCGCGCCGGGGAACGGCTCGAGCTGGCACGGGCGGCGGGGGCCGTGCTGCGCGCAGCCGCCGTTCTGGATCCTGAGCAGCTCGGCGCGGCCGCGGTCGAACTCGTGATTGCCGACCGCGTTGAAGTCGACGCGCATCAGATTCATCGCGTGAATCGTGGGCTCGTCGAGAAATACCGACGAGACCAGAGGCGAGGCGCCGATCATGTCGCCGGCGGAGACGGTGACGCTGTTGGGGGCCTCGGCGCGCAGGCGCGCCAGCGCGGTCGCGAAATAAGCGGCGCCGCCGGCGGGGACGCGGACCGGCTCGGCGAGGCCCGGCACCGGCGCCGACACCGCCTGGCGCGGCGGCTCGAGATTGCCGTGAAAGTCGTTGAAGGCAAGAATGCGGACCTCGATGGGCGCTGCCGCCTGCTCACCTGCTCGATCGGTGGTCGCACATCCTGCGAGCGAAAGCACCGCCACGCCGCAGAGAAGCCTTTTCGTCATCGCCGCTCCTTCCTCGGCAGCGCTGTTGGCACGAGGCGCGGGCGCTGTCACTATGGCCGGCGATGAGCGATGCCCGGACCCGAGACCCTTTGGTGGAACGCGCCCGCGCGGCGGCGCTCGGCGCCTATGCGCCTTATTCCCGATTCAGCGTCGGCTGCGCGATCGAATCGGTGGACGGCGAGGTGGCAATCGGGTCGAACATGGAGAATGCCTGCTACCGGCTCGGCGTCTGCGCCGAGCTCGCGGCGCTGACCGCCGCCAAGCAGGCGTTCGGGCTCGAGAGCATCGCGCGGATCGCGGTCGCGGGTGGCAGTGTCGGCCCGGACGGCACCCTCGCCGGCGCGGCGGTGGTCACGCCCTGCGGCGGCTGCCGCCAGTCGATCCTCGAGGCCGCCCACGTCTCGGGCCGCGACCTTGAGATCGTCTCGGCCAACGGCGAGGGCAGCGCGACCGAGGCGCGGCGAATCTCCGAGCTGCTGCCGGCGGGCTTCGGTCCGGCCAACCTGGCTGACGCCGGCTAGGACCCTAGTCCGCCGCTGCGAAGATCATCAGGGTCGAGGTGCCGTGGGCGAGGAGAGCGCCGTCCGCACCGGTCAGCCGTGCCTCGGCGGTCGCGATTCGCCGGCCGAAGGCGAGCACCTTGCCCTCGCAGCGCACAGCCCCCGCGTCGGGGCGGATGGCGCGGGTGAAGTTCACCTTGGTCTCGAGCGTCGTATAGCCGGCGCCGGCGGGCAGGCGGCTGTGGACGGCGCAGCCGGCGGCGCTGTCGATCAGGGTCAGCGCCCAGCCGCCATGGACGGAGCCGAGCGGGTTGAGCATCCCGCCGTCGGGCGTGCCTTCGAAGGCGACCCGGCCTTCCTCGGCCTCGACGAGGCGGAAGCCGAGCCGCTGGCCCATGGTCGGCGCCGGAACGTCGCCCGCGGCCAGAGCGCGGAGCAGTTCGAGCCCGCTCAGGCGACGCAGGGTCTCGGGGTCGGCGAGGCCGTAAGCAGGCTCCATTCCATCCTCCAACCTAGTTTCAATCTGAAACTATTTCGCCGGTGCTGGGCCGTCAACCCGCCGCAATGGACGCCGCCCCAGCGGCATCCTATGCCGCCGGGGTGCAGCCAGGCCGCTTCCTCCTCCGCACCGCGCTGACCGGGCTGCAGCAGCTCCGTTTGGCCTGGTGGCGGCTGAGGGGATCGCGGGGGCGCGGCGCCCTGGCCGTGCCGCTGACTCCCGAGGGCCAGCTCATTCTCATCCGTCTGACCTACGCGCGCGGCTGGCGCGTTCCGGGCGGCGGCATCGGCCGCGGCGAGGGCGCCGAAGCCGCGGCGCTGCGCGAGCTATGCGAGGAGATCGGCATGACCGGCCACGGCCCGGTCGTCTGCGTCGATCGGATGGGCGCGTCGTCGCTCTTCCTCGTCCGCGACGTCGTCTATTCGCCGCGGCGCACTTTCGAGGTCGAAGAGGTCGCCGAGTTCCCGCCCGACGCGCTGCCGGCCGGCGCGACAAGCTCGACCCGCCGCTGCGTCGCCGCAGCGCTGGCGCTCGTCAGGCGAGCTTGATCTCGCGCAGGCGCTCCTGGAGATAATCGTGCGCGGTGATCGCTTCGGGCCATTTTTGCGCCCGATCCGGGCCGACGCAGCCCGGCAGGGTCTCGATCAGGAAATCGGGACGGAAATGGAGGAAGAAAGGCATCGAGTAACGCGAATGGCCGCGCCGCTCGGGCGGCGGATTGACGACCCGGTGGGTGGTCGAGCGCAGCACGCCGTTGGTCAGGCGCTGGAGCATGTCGCCGATATTGACGGCGAGCTCGCCCTCGTTCGGCGTCACCGGCAGCCAATTGCCGTCGCGGTCGAGGAGCTGGAGCCCCGCTTCCTCGGCGCCGAGCAGCAAGGTGATCGTGTTGATGTCCTCGTGCGCGCCCGCGCGGACATTGGGCCCGTCGCCGGGCGTCGGCGGGTAGTGGAGGAGCCGCAGGACCGAATTGCCGTCGCGCACCGTGTCGGCGAAATAGTCGGGATCGAGCCCGAGATAGCGGGCGATCGCCTCCAGGATGCGAAGGCCGGTCGCGTCGAACGCGGCGAACAGCTCGAGAAAGGTGTCTCGGAAGGACTGGACCTCGTCGGGCCAGACGTTCGGCGCCATCTGCTCTTGATAGCGATGGCCGGGCGGCAGCTCGCGGCCGACGTGCCAGAATTCCTTGAGGTCGAAAGCGGTCGCGCCCTTGGCCGTCTCGATTCCGAACGGTGTGTAGCCGCGCGCGCCGCCGCCGCCTTCGACCTTGTAGCCGCGCTTCACTTCCTCGGGCAGCGCGAAGAAGGCCTTGGCCTTCTCTTCCGCGCGGGCGATGAGGTCGGCCGGGATGCCGTGGTCGGCGATGATCGCGAAGCCGTAGCGCTCGAACGATTCGCCGAGCTCCTTGGCGAAAGCTTCGGGATGGGCGTCGGACGCGGTCAGCGAGACCGAGGCGACCTGCGGGCGGGGTTCGGCGAGGGTGCTCATGCCACCGCTTTACTCCGAAGGGGCCGCCGCGTCACGCTGCGGATTGGGGACAGTTACAAGTAACTGTCCCCAGCAGATCTAAGCAACTGTCCGCCGCAGACCTAGACAGGCAGAAGCAGCCCGGCCAGCGCGGCGCTCATCAGGTTGGCGAGCGAGCCGGCGATAAGCGCCTTGACGCCGAGCCGCGCGATCACGGGCCGCTGGTTGGGCGCGAGGCTGCCGGTCACCGCCATTTGGATCGCGATCGACGAGAAATTGGCGAAGCCGCAAAGCGCGAAGGTGATGATCGCGATCGAGCGCGGCGTCAGCGTGCTTCCCTCGACGTTGCCGAGATCGATGAACGCGACGAACTCGTTCAACACGATCTTGGTGCCGAACAGGCCTCCCGCCTCCGCCGCTTCGTTCCACGGCACCCCGATCAGGAACATGATCGGCTGGAAGACGTATCCGACCAATCGCTGGAACGTGAGCCCTTCGATCCCGAACTGGCTGCCGACACCGCCGAGCAGGCCGTTGAGCAAGGCGACGATGGCAACGAATGCGAGCACCATCGCGGCGACCGCCACCGCCAGCTTGACGCCGGTCTGCGCGCCCTGCGCGGCGGCCATGATCACATTGGCGGGCTGCTCGCCTTCCTCGAAGGTCTCGGCGACGTCGATCTTCTCCTCGGCGGGCCTGGCGGCGTCGTCGAGCGGAAGCTCGTCGGCGCGGGGCTCGTCCGGCATCATGATCTTCGCCATCAGGATGCCGCCGGGCGCGGACATGAAGGCCGCGGCGAGGAGATATTCGATGTTGATGCCCATCGAAGCATAAGCGGCGAGGATCGTTCCCGCCACGCCGGCCATGCCGACCGTCATCAAGGTGAAGATTTGCGAGGGCGGCAAAGCGGCGAGATAGGGCCTGACGACCAGCGGCGATTCCGACTGGCCGACGAAGATGTTCGCGGCGGCGCCGAGCGATTCGACGCGGGAGATGCCGGTCACCCAGCCGATCCCGCCGCCGACCCAGCGGACGATCCGCTGCATGATGCCGAGATGATAGAGGATCGCGACCAGGGCCGCGAAGAAGACGATCACCGGCAGCGCCTGGATCGCGAAATTCTGGCCGAGCGGGTCGTCGGTGAGTCCGCCGAACAGGAAGCGCGTCCCCTCCGTCGCATAGCCGAGCAGATTGGCGACGCCGCCGGACATCCATGCGATCGCGGCCCGGCCCCAGGGCGTGTAGAGGACGAGGATGGCGATGCCGGCCTGGAGGGCGAAGGCGGCGGCGACGACGCGCAGCCGGATCGCCCGCCGGTTCGACGACAGCAGGAAGGCGATGGCCAGGATCGCGACGATCCCCGCCAGCCCCAGCAAAATTCGACTTGCCTCTTCGTTCATGCCGTCCCCCGTCCCGCGCTTACCAGATCATTCGAGTTTCGGCGGCTTTTGCGGCCGCGTCCAGCTTTTCGATGGCCTCGCCGATCTCGTCCGCGACCAGAAGCTGGGCGCGGCGCTCCGGCGACATGAAGCCGCTCGAAGTCACATGATCCAGGAAGCCGACCAGCCCGTCCCAGAAGCCCGCTACGTTGAGGAGGCAGAAGGGCTTGGAATGATAGCCCAAGGCGTTCCAGGTCCAGGCTTCGAACAATTCGTCGAGCGTGCCGATGCCGCCCGGGATCGCCACGAAGGCGTCGGTGAGCTCGGTCATCTTGGCCTTGCGCTCGTGCATCGAGGTGACGGTGTGAAGCTCGGTGAGGCCCTGATGGGCGACTTCGAGGTCGACCAGAGCCTGCGGGATGACGCCGAACACCTTGCCGCCGTCGGCGAGCACGGCGTCCGCGACCACGCCCATCAGCCCGCGATGGCCGCCGCCGTAGACGAGATCGATCCCGCGCTGCGCCATCTCCTCGCCGAGGCGCCGCGCCACGCCCTCGAACAGGGGGTCGGCGCCCATCGAGGCCCCGCAATAGACTGCGAGTCGCTTCACAGCAGGGAATCCACGAGCTTCCTGACGTCGCCCTCCGGGCGCGCGCCGAAATGCGAGATGATCTCGGCCGCCGCGATCGAACCCATCTTCAGGCTCTGCTCGATCGATCGTCCCTCGGCCTGGCCGACGAGGAACCCGGCCGCGAACAGGTCGCCCGCCCCGGTCGTGTCGACGATGCCCGCATCGATCTTCGCCACCGGCACCGCGACACGGCGGCCGTTCTCGGCTGCAAGCGCGCCTTCGGCCCCGCAGGTTACCACCAGCGCGCGCACCTTGTTCTCGATCGCCGCGATCGCGGCATCGCGGTCGCCTGCTTCGGCGAGGGACGCGATCTCGGCCTCGTTGGCGAACAGGAGGTCGATCGCGCCGCTTTCCAGCATCTCGACGATCTCGCGGCGGTGCGGCACGATGCAGGCGATGTCGGACAAGGTGAAGGCGACCCTGCGCCCGGCGTCGTGCGCGATTCGCATCGCCTCGCGCATCGCCGCCCGCGGGCCCTCTGAGCGCCACAGATAGGCTTCGAGATAAAGGATCGACGCGCTTTTTATCTGTTCCGGATCGAGGGCTTCGACCGACAATTGGTGCGCGGCGCCGCGAAACGTGTTCATCGTCCGCTGGGCGTCCGGCGTGACCAGGATCAGGCAGCGCCCCGTCGGGAGGCCGTCGGACTTGGCCGGAGTCACGAACTCGACGCCGAGCGCCCGGATGTCGTGGGTGAAGATCTCGCCCAATTGGTCGGCGGCGACCTGGCCGACGAAGCCGGCCCGGCCGCCCAAAGCGGCGACGCCCGCGACCGTGTTCGCCGCGGATCCGCCGCTGGTCTCGCGCGCCTGGCTCATCTTCGAATAGAGCCGCGTCGCGCCGGCCGCGTCGAGCACCTGCATCGAGCCTTTGACCAGCCCCTCCTCGGCGAGGAAGGCGTCCTCGGCGGTCGCGATCACGTCGACGACGGCGTCGCCGATCGCAAGCACGTCGAGGCGGGGGTCGGGCAAGGGCGGCGGCTTTCGTCGGGCGGTCTCGGAACAGCGGCTTGAATGGCCGCAGAACGGCGCGACGGAAAGCCCTTTTTGACGGAGGCGAAAGCCGTTAGGCATGCGCAATGACGACAGAAGTATCCGCCGCCTCAGCCGCCGCCTCCGCAACCGGGTCACCCGCCGGTCTTCAGCGTTCGCTCTTCGTCTTCACGGTGCTCTACGGGGGCATGGTCTGCATCGCGGGCGTGCTCGGCGCCAAGCAGGTGACCCTGCCGTTCGGCCTCGCGGTCGAGGCGGGGATATTTCCGTTCCTGCTCCTCGTGGTCCTGTCGAGCGCGGTCGCCGAGCTGCACGGGCGCGAGACCGCGAACCGGCTGGTTCGCTTCGGCTTCATCCCGCTCGTTACGGCGATCGCGCTGATCTATCTGGTCATCCAGCTCCCGACCGACCCCAGCATGTACGAGCCCGCCAAAGAGGCTTTCCCGGTCATCCTCGGGCAGAGCTGGCGGCTGATGGGAGCGGGAATCGTCGCCTACGGGGTGTCGCAGTTTCTGAATGTCTACATTTTCTCGCGGCTGCGCGGAGATGCGACCGAAGCGCGGGGCGGCCTCTGGCTCGCCGGCCGGGCGGCGATCGCGAGTGCCATCTCGCAGATCGTCGACACGCTCATCTTCATCACCATATCCTTCTACGGCGTCCGGGAGATCGGCGACCTGCTGCTCGGCCAGGCCGCCGCGAAGGTCCTGCTGAGCTTCGTCCTCGTGCCGTTCCTGATCACCGGCTTCGTGATGCTCGGCCGCCGCCTCGACGCGCAGGCGCATTGAATAGGGACCCCTAGGCGGTCAGCCGCTGGCCGAGCGTCTCGTTGCAGCTGCGCTGGCGGCGGACCGCGGCGACCAGCAACAGGTTCATCACCGTCGTTTCGACCAGGAAGAAGAAGAGCGGCGAGCCCAAAGCCATGCTGAGGCCGAGCAGCAGGGTCCGCGGATTGGCGCCGAGCAGGGCCTGCAGGAAGAGCGGCCGGCGCGAGGCGCGGCGGCACAGCCGGGTGAGCCGCCGCCGCGCCGCCGGGTCGCGCGCGGCCTGCTCGGCGGCGCGGTCGAGCTCGTCGGCGGCCGGGCTCAGCAGGTCGGCGAGCCAGATGTAAGCGCGGGTCAGCCGGGTGAGCAGGCCGACGCCGCCGCCGCGGCTGAACAGCTCGTCCTCCGAGTCGTGCGCCTGCTGCATCCAGGGAATGCCGTAGGCGCGCCACAGATAGATGCGGCGCTGGCTTTCGGCATGGTTCGACTGGGCGACGCGGGACAGGCCCGAGGCTAGGCCGAGCGGATAGGCCCAAAGGCCGATCTGGTCGTCCAGATAGGTGGCGAGCATCAGATAGAGCAAAGCGTGGCTGATATAGTCGCAGGCGCCGTCGATCATCTCGCCGAGCGGCGAGGCGCGCCCCGTGATCCGCGCCAGCGCGCCGTCCGCCCCGTCGACCACGTGCCACAGCATGTGCAGGGTGAAGCCGATCGTCACCGCCGCCGGAAGCAAAAGGCCGGTAAA
>DASQKE010000110.1:0-5940 GCA_035630675.1 Allosphingosinicella sp. | reverse complement strand
GATATGGGCGAGCGACTGGACCATCGGCCCAGCATAGAGCGAAGCCGGCCCGGCGGAAGCCACGCGAGGCGACCGCGCTTGGCCATGCTATGCGAGGCCGGAACCAGCAGGGAGACCGCGATGGGCAATTTCCGCCAGATCACCCCGTTCATCCACGTGCCGGACATCGCCGCCGCGATCGCCTTCTTCGAGGAGGTGCTCGGTTTCACGGTGCATGTGCGGATGCGCGATTATGCCTATCTGCACCGCGAGAGCGTCGGCATTCGCATCCTGCAGAACCGGGGCGGCGACGGCGCGCCGCCGGGCAATCGGCGCTTTGCCTATTATGTCGACGTTCACGACGTCGACGCGCTCTACGCGGAGCTGAAGCCGAAGCTGGATCTCCTTCCGAAAGCCGACGTCCATGGGCCGGCGGACAAGCCATACGGCCAGCGCGAGCTGCTGCTGCTCGCCCCCGACGGCAATCTGATCGCCTTCGGCCACGCCATCGCGGAGGCGGGCGAAGGCGCGACCGGCTAGCGCCTGGCCTGCCCGGGCCTGCGGTCGCCGCGATGAACCTCGCCTGCCGATGTTGTTCAGGCTCGCCTCACGCCCGGAGGCGCTGGGTGGCTGCAGGCGCCGGGGCGGCCCCAACAGGAGCAATCGACATGAAGAAGATCATCCTCGCCCTCGCGGCGACAACCGCGCTCGCGGCCGCAATGCCGGCCGCGGCACAGACCGCCGGCGGCAATGTCAATGTCCGGATCGGCGACCTGCAGACGCAGCTCCAGGCCGGCGTCCGAACCGGCTCGATCACGCGCTCCGAAGCGATGCCGCTGCGCGAGCAGCTGCGCCAGCTCGAGGCGCTGGAGCGGCAATATAGCGTCGGCGGCTTCACCATGCAGGAGAGGAGCGCGCTGCAGAGCCGGATCGCGAACCTGCGCCAAGGCATCGGGATGGCCGGCGGCAATGGCGACGACCGCGCCGACCGCGGCGACCGCGACGACCGCTGGAGCGACGGCCGCGACTGCCCGCCGGGCCTCGATCGCAAGAACAATGGCTGCCTGCCCCCGGGCCAGGTCGGACGCGACGGCCGCGACGACGACCGCGACGGGCGTTGGGGCGGCGACGACCGCAGCGGCGACAGGATCGACCGCAACCGCGACGGCTATGACGACCGCGATCTCAATCGCGACCGCCGCATCGACGCGAACGAGTGGCGGATGGCCGGGAACGGCGGTTACGAAGATCGGGACGGCCGCTATGACCGCGACGACGATCGCTACGACGACCGCGACCGCCGCGGCGGGGCCGGCGGCGTGATCGACAATCTGCTCGGCCGCAACAGCCTGCGCGTCGGCCAGCGCGTCACCGCCGACGCCCGTCTCGGCAGCGTCCCCTACGAGTATCGCAACCAGTATCGCGACGGGAACGGCGTCTATTACCGTTCGGACGGGCGCGCGATCTATCAGATCGACGCCGGGACCGACACGGTGGCAAGGATCCATGCGCTGAACCGCTGAGCCGCGGCTTCAAGTCTCGATAGCATTGCTCGGGGAAGCGTCCCGGCCTCGCGGCCGGGGCGCTTTCTGGGTCGGGCGGCGCCCAGCGCTTTTCTTGCGCCCGCGGCTGCTCAGCGGCAGATCGTCGCCTTGACGGCATCGCCGGCTTTGATGACCATGTCGATGATCGGCTTGAGGAAGGCCGGCGCGACGGTCCGCAGGTAGCCGAGCACCAGCTTCACCGTGGCCCAGTTATCGCAGAACAGCTTCTTGGGATCGGCCGCCAACGTCGCTCCGGGCCCCATCGCCGTCGCCGCGGGGGCGTCGGAGCTGAGCGCTTCGGTAATCGCGCGGGAAATTCCCTCGTTATTCGCTTTGCTTGCCATGTTTCGTCTCCGAAGTGTCGCCGAGAATGCGGTTGAGCCCGCACCTCGCCATCTTGGCTAGCAAGGAGCCGAGCGGGACCGCGTGACGGCCGTCACGCAGGCCGGGCGCAGATTGCGGCAAATTCTCTCCCTTCAATGCTGGGAGAATCGCCATGGCCGAATATATCATTCTGCGCGGGACGACCGCGCCGCCTCCCATCGGCGGCCTGGACGCCATCGGGTTCTCACCGTCCACGGCGGCCGCGGCGCCGCTCGTCGACGTTTACGAGCTCAGCCGCGCCGAGGCCGCGGACGCGGTCCGGGATCCGAACGTCCTGGCCGTCACCCGCGTGATGCCGATCCGGCTGATCGAGCCGGTCGCCGCGAACGCCGCGGCGCAAGCCTGGGGAATCGGGGCCGTCGGCGCCGACACATCCGCCTTCACCGGCGCGGGCTGCAAGGTCGCCGTGCTCGATACCGGAATCGATGCCGCCCATCCGGCTTTCCAGGGTGTCGACATCTTGCAGAAGGACTTCACCGGCTCCGGCGACGGCGATGTCCAGGGTCACGGCACGCACTGCGCGGGGACGATTTTCGGCCGCGACGTTGGTGGCGTCCGAATCGGCGTCGCGCGCGGGGTCGACAAGGCGCTCGTCGGAAAGGTGTTCGGCGATGATGGCGAGAGCGATTCGCAAATGCTGTTCAAAGGAATCGAATGGGCGATGCAGGAGGGCGCCGATGTGATCTCGATGTCGCTCGGCTTCGATTTTCCCGGCTTCGTGGCAAAGCTGATTGGCGCCGGCTGGCCGGCCGAGCTGGCGACCTCCGTGGGCCTGGAAGCGTATCGCGGCAATCTCAGGATGTTCGACGCATTGACGGGACTGGCGATGGCGGGGGCCCCGTTCGACCGGGACCCAGTCGTGGTCGCGGCATCGGGCAACGAGTCCCGCCGCGAAATCGATCCCAGGTTCAGGATCGCAGCTTCGATCCCGTCCGCGGCCTTCAATACGGTCTCCGTCGCGGCAGTCGGTCCGGCTGCCGGCGGAAAGTTCGAGGTCGCGACCTTTTCGAACATCATGCCCGTCCTCGCGGGCCCCGGCGTCGACATATTGTCGGCCGCGCCCGGAGGCGGCACCGTGACGAAGAGCGGAACGAGCATGGCCTGCCCCCATGTCGCCGGAGTGGCCGCGCTTTGGTCCGAGTTCCTGACCGCCAACGGGCTGCGCGCCGGCGGGTCCTCGATCCAGTCGAAGCTGCGCGCTACCAGCCGTACCGGAGTGATCCACAATATGGACGAAGCCGATGTCGGCGCCGGAATGGTGACCGCGCCCTGATCCTGCTCGCGGGGCGGGTCGGCCCGAAGGCGCTTGAAACAGATTCTGTCCCGGCCTTTCGAGCGCCGGAGTGCGGAATCGATCAGTCGATCGCCTCGATCCCGAGCTGCCCCAACCGCTCGAGATGGCGCTTCATCGCCTTAAGCTCTGCTCGGGCGCGCGCTCCCTGCAGTCCCTGACCTCGCCCGCGACCCTGGGCGGGAGTTTCCTGTCCGTCAGACTGGGATCGTCGATCGGCCCGCTCGGCTCGCCCGATGCCCGCACGGAAGAGGCGCGGGCGCCGACGACGACCGGCCGATCTCCGCAATCGCCTCCATCGCGGCATCCACCCTTTGCCCATATTCGGCGTAGAGACCCGGCGCCGGGTCGGCCGCTGAGCGCATGATCTCGTTTTCAAACAGAACCCCGATGCCCGCCATGTCTTTCAGCCAGGTCAGCTTCTCGAGGCAGACTTCGTCGAAAAACAGGTGTGGGAATACGGCGCAAAGGGCGCGATTCGCGCGCACGATCCTGTCCGGCGACTTCGATCCCAGAGCGGCGACGAACTCCGTCAATATCTCTCCGGCGCGGCCTTCGTCCGGCGTTTCCGAAGCGCCGATCCGGTCTCTCCTCAGCCTGAAGAGGCTGTACACGAACAGCTCATGATACACGTCGTCGACGGTCTCCTGAGCCTGCATTCTCAGCAGCTCCGGCCGGAAGACCTCCGAGAGGCTGTCGACCAGCAAGACGGTTTCCCGGCTCGAATCAGCCGATATCAGGCAGAAGGCGGCCTCGTAGAATAGGTCGAAGTTTCTCCACAGAGCGGCCTTGCCGACAATGACGAGCAAGGCCGGCACCACCCAGCCGACCGCAATGTCGGATTCTCCCAGGTCGGTAGCGTAAATGTATCTGTGGGTGAGGCAGTAGCATTGCTCCGTATTGAAATCGTAGACCTTGCGTTGCGATCCCGCCCAGATATCGCCGCTGAAGGTCGGCAGTTTGCCGCGACCGGCCATGTAGATAATGAAATCATCTTCACAAATTCGATAATTGGGACGATCCGGGAAGGCGGGCCTGCGTCGTACGAACTCATCGAGCCAGGTCTCGTAATAGGGGATAGGCCTGATGCGGCCGTGAAGCGCCGCATAGGGATACAGCATGTCCACGGGCCGAAGCGCATTGTCTGCCAACGACATGTGACGCGCGCTGTTGAACTCCTGCTCGAGGGCTGCGACGACAGCGTCGAGGCGCGGGTCCGGATCGGGAGCGATCAGGCCCGCGGCCCGCGCGATGAGCCCGGCCTCGCCAACGAACTTGGCCCGCGGAACGGTCGCGGCGTCGTCGCTCAAGCCGGCGGCGACCAGCCGGAAGAAAGGCAGATTGTCCGGTGGTCGAGCCAACGTGCCCGTGAAGCCCGATCAGTCGCCGCCGAAGATCCAGTTTATGGTGTCGCCGTTTCTCCGGTAGATCGCCCACCAGGAGAGTTGCGTGCCCCCGCCTTGATTGGCGCCCAGACGTTCGGCGATGCTGATCGCTCCATCGACCGTCAAAATCTCCTTAATCAAGCCGCTTTCCGAGATCATTCTTTGTATTTCGCGGTCGGTTTCGTCTCTGACAGCCATTGCGGCCTCCCGTTTCCACTAAGATTCGGGGATGATGACTCTACAATCTCGCGGAGTCAACTCTCCTTGCAAGTTCATACAAACGAGAGGACTCATTCTCGTAAAAAGAGTGCTCGTTATTTCTGGAGATGAGGTTTTTTTGACGAGATTTCTGTGACTTGCACTGCTCAGACGAGCGAATAACGGCATCCGCTTGCGGGATGAAGCGGCAGCACCCGATACCTAGACTCCAGCCTGACTCGCACACGACTCGGGATCGACTCTAGCTCGACTCGGGCTTGACTCTGGCTAGCATTCCCTCCGCGGGCGCCTTCCGCCGGCAGGTTCAAAATGCCGTCGTCCTCGTTTCACCTTCGATGAACGTGAGAATCCGGTCGCGCTCGCCGTGTAAGACGAGATGGAGTGCGCCCCGGCCTCGCTGGGCGAAGCGGTGACTAGCAGGCTGTCGCATCCGTCACATTCGTCTCGGTGACGTCCTCCTCCGCCGCGACCTTGGCCAGGGCTTCGCAGCTGCCGTTTGCCACAGCGCTGTCCTGGATGCCGTAATTGGCGATCTCCGCGGCTTCGGCGGCGGTGGCGGTGCTGGCTTCCCAGTCCCAGGCCAAAGCGAGCGCGTAGGCGGGTTCGAGGCCGCGCAGGGCGGCGCGGACGGCGCGCGGCGGGGCGGCGCATTCGGCGAGGTGGGCGGTCAGCCGGGTGCGGATCTCGCGGACGTGGTAGATGAGATCGCGGTCGAGCTCCTCGCTGCCGCCGCAGCCGGCGCCGATCGCCGAGAGGTGCTGGATGGTGCCGTCATTGCCGCGCCAGAAGGCGGCGTGATATTCGAGCCGGTAGGGGCCGCTGGTCCGGGTCATGCGAACGAGGCGGCCGCCATCGTCCTCGGCGACATGTTCGACCAGCCACCCGTGGACGATGCGGTGACGGTCGCCGGAATGCGTCTCGGCGGCGGCGATCGCGCTCGCCGCGGCGGCGCCGAGGAGCAGCAGCGGGGCGGCAGCAGTCGCAGCGGAGAAGCGCATGTCGGGTCTCCTGTCGGCCAGGGTTGGCGCCGGGTCATTCTGGCGGCTCCTTCCGACTTCGCCAAGGTCGCGCGACGGCACCGCGCAGGCCGACATCGGTCAAGCACCGCGTCTACACCGAAAACGATGGAGAAGATTTT
>DASQKE010000109.1:0-4625 GCA_035630675.1 Allosphingosinicella sp. | reverse complement strand
ACGGCGATGCGGCTGCGGTCGATCGCCGGATCGCGCTCCAGCCGGTCGAGGAAGGCACCGATGTCGAGCACGCTGTTCTCGCGCAGCGCGCCGCCATTATCGAGGCCGAGGAAGCGCTTGCCGTAGCCCGACGAGCCGCGGACGTTGGGGTAGAAGATGGCGATGCCGAGCTCGTTGATCAGATAATTGTTGCGCCCGAGGAAGCCGGGCCGCGACTGCCCCTCCGGTCCGCCGTGAATGTTGACGATCAGCGGCCGCCGGCCGGGGAAACGGGCGGCATCCGGCCGGTAGAGGAAGCCCGAGACGCGCTCGCCGTCGAAGCTGCGCACCTCGACCAGCTCGGGCTCCGCATTCGCTTCCGGGTCGAGCCCGCCGGTCTCGCTGCGGGTCCAGCGGGTGACCTCGAGCGTGCGCGGATCGACCGAGAAGGCGTCGGCCGGGCTCCGCGCGGAGCTGAGCGTGAGGCCGATCGTCCCCCAGGGCGCGATCTCGACACCGCCCACGATCCCGGCCGGCAGCCGCTCGACGGTACGGACCTGGCCGGAGCGCGGATCGAGCAGCTTCAGACGGCTGATCCCCGCCTCGTTGGTCGCATAAGCGATGAAGCTGCCGTCGTCGGATATGTCGAAGCCGTCGACGTCCCAGCGCGGCTCGCGCGTCACCGCCGTGAACCGCCCGGTCGCGACGTCGACCGTCCCCAGCCGCTGGAAGTCCGAGCCCTCGTCCGAGGTCGCCCACAAGGTGCCGTCCGGCGCGAACTCGGCGCCGCCGTAGGAGATGTCGCGCGAGGCATCGCCGACCGGGGTCATGCGCCCGCTGGCGATGTCCATGATGTAGAGGTCGGAATTGGTGACCTGCTGGTAGTTGATCACCGCCGCGCTGCGCCCGTCCGGCGAGAAATCGGCGAAGTTCCAGCCGCCGCCCTCGACCTGAGCGACCATCCGGTCGGTGGAGCGGTCGCGCGGGTCGATCACATAGAGATCGGTGTCGGCGCCGTTGCGCCGCGTGGAGCTGTAGCCGATCCAGCGGCCGTCCTGGCTCCAGGCGCCGAGACTGTTGCGGCTGCGGCCGTCGGTGAGCAGGCCGAGGCGCCCGTTCGCCAGCGTGTAGAGCTGGAAGAATTCATTGCCGCCGACGTCCTTCTGGACGACCAGCACGTCTCCGGCCGGCGACCAGCCGCCGCCGACCGGATCGGGCTCGAAGCTCAATTGCTGGCGATAGTTCATCGGCGCCGCGATGCGGTGGAGCTGCGCGGTGTTGGCGAAGCGCGTCGAGATCAGCATCGAGCGGTCGCGCGGGTGCCAGCCCGAAAATCCCGCCGTCCTGAACTCCATATAAGCGCGCGTCCGCTCGGCGAGTTCGGCCGGCACCGGCGGGATACCGTCCGCGACCAGGGCCGCCGGCTTCGCGACGACGTCCGCGGGCTGCTGCTGCGCGGTCTGGGCGAGCGCGGCGGCGGCGGAGAGAGCGAGCGGGACGAGAAGGAGCTTCAGGCGCATCGGGCGGTCTCCAGGCGATTGGCGCCGCGACGACTAACCGTGCGCGGCGCACGGCGCAATCAGGCGGGCACGGCGCCGGCCACGATCCGCTCCGCCTCGGCGAACAAAGCCGGGGCCACCTGCGCGCCCGAGGCCGCCGCATTTTCCTCGATCTGTTCCGGCCGCGACGCGCCGACGATCGCCGAAGCGACGTTCGGCTCCCTTAGCACCCAGGCGAGTGCGAATTGAGGAAGGGTCAGCCCGGCCGCGGCGGCGAGCGGCTTCAAGCGCTGCACCGCATCGAGGATCGGGCGCGTCATCAGCCGCTCGATGAAGCCGCCCATCTCCGCGCTGGTCGCGCGCGTCCCCGCCGGCGGCGGCGCGGCGGGATCGTATTTGCCGCTGAGCACGCCCTGGCCGAGCGGCGACCAGACGATCTGCGAGATTCCGTTCGCCGCGCACAAAGGGATCACGTCGCGCTGGGGCTCGCGCCAGAGCAGGGAATATTGCGGCTGGCTGGACACAAACCTCGCGCCGCCTGCCAGATCGATCGCGGCCCGGATGCGATCGGCCGGCCATTCCGAAAAGCCGATCCAGCGGACCTTGCCGCTGTCGACGGCGCGGGTCAGCGCCTCCATCGTCTCCTCGAGCGGCGTCTCGCTATCGTAGCGGTGGCACTGGTAGAGATCGACATATTCGGTCCTGAGCCGCCGCAGCGAGGCGTCGAGCTGCTTCTCGATCTGCGCCCGCGACAGCCCGCGGTCGGTGTCGGTCATCGGGAAATAGAGCTTGGTCGCCAGCACGTACGAGTCGCGCGCCCGCGCTGCGAGCGCCTCGCCGAGGAAAGTCTCGGCTGCGCCGCGTCCGTAGACATTGGCGGTGTCGATGAAGTTGATGCCGACATCGAACGCGCGATCGAGGCACGCTTGCGCCTTCTGCGCCTCGACGCCGACGCCGTAGGTCAGCCAGGAGCCGAGCGAGATTTCCGAGACTTCAAGATCGCTCGATCCGAGCTTGCGGTACTGCATGTGACGGGCCTTTCTGCTGCATGGCGTGGAAGCGCGACCGAACCGTTTGGTTCCGGAGCGGCACGGCTCGTAAGCCCGGTCAATGTTGCGTTCAGCGCTCTGGCGCGAATCGGGATTCGCGTAGGGCGCGATGGAGGAGCGGATGTTCTGGACGATGGCCGCGGCGGTGCAGCTCGCGACACAGCCGGTTGCGGTACCGGCACCCCCTCCCGAGATCGCCTGGCTGCCGATCGCCGGCGGCGAATATCCGGCGAGCAAGCCGATCGAGGGGCTGATCGAGGGGCTGCCCGGCGCGGAGGGGCCGCGGCTTCGGCGCTCCGCGGTCGACACCGAAGCGTTCGCCCGCTGCCTCGAACGCTCCCGCCTGATCGACGACGCGGAGGGGTGCGTGCGGGCGCTGCTTCCGCGCAGCGACGGCGGCACTCCGCTCGTCGCGGTGTTTCTCGAGGAAGACCGCCGGCCGAACATCATCGGGACCGTCGTCAACAAGTCGCTGAACGTACGCTGCGTCGGGCTTCGCGCCGTCGCGCGTGCCGATCTCCCCAACGCGCTCGACACCCCCGCCGACGTCGAGCGCGCACGAGCGCCGGTGCGCCAGTGCCTGTTCGACGCCCTCCGGACGCCGGGCCAGGCGACACTCGATGCAACAACCGGAGCGGCGACGTGGCGCTTTCCGCTTCGCCAGGGCGGCCTGCTCCGCGACCTGCAGCAGGCCCGCGGCAACGGGCTCGAGCGCGCGATCGTCGACATCGAGGAGGTCCGGCCGCCGGCGCAGGCGGCGGGCCGCGACTGTGCGCTGGTCGCGCGCGTCGCCCGGGTCATCGGCGGCTGGTGGCTCAGGGCCGGCGATACGGTCGCGCTGGGCGTGCCGTGCGGCACCAATGGCGTGCGCGACGGCCGGCCGGCTTTGCTGCACGTCAATTTCGAGCGCGAGCTGCACTATCTGGAGCCGCTCTGACGCCGCGCGGGCTCAGCACGCCACCACGTTGACGGCGAGGCCGCCGAGGCTGGTTTCCTTGTAGCGCTCGTTCATGTCGAGGCCGGTCTTGCGCATTGTCTCGATTACCTGGTCGAGGCTGACGCGGTGGTCGCCGGTGCCGACGAGGGCGAGGCGGGAGGCCTCGATCGCCTTGACCGCGCCGACCGCATTGCGCTCGATGCAGGGCACTTGGACCAGCCCGCCGACCGGATCGCAGGTCAGGCCGAGATTATGCTCCATGCCGATCTCGGCGGCATTCTCGATCTGGCCGGGCGAGCCGCCGAGCGCCGCGGTCAGCCCCGCCCCCGCCATCGAGCAGGCGACGCCGACCTCGCCCTGGCAGCCGACCTCGGCGCCAGAGATCGAGGCATTCTCCTTGAACAGGGAGCCGACGGCGGCGGCCGTGAACAGGAAGGTGCGCACCCCTTCGTCGGTCGCGCGCGGGGTGAAGCGCTGGTAATAGCGGATGATCGCCGGGACGATGCCGGCGGCGCCGTTGGTCGGCGCGGTCACGACCCGCCCGCCCGCGGCATTCTCCTCGTTGACCGCGAGCGCCCACAGATTGACCCAGTCGAGCACGGTCAGCGGATCGGACAAGGTTCGTTCGGCCTTCTCGATCAGAAGCCGGTGCAAGGCAGGGGCGCGCCTTTTCACCTTGAGGCCGCCCGGCAGGATCCCGTCCGCCGCCATTCCGCGGTCGATGCAGCCCGACATGGCTCGGACGATGGCATCGAGCCTTTCGTCTATCTCGGCGTCCGAATAGCCGGCCCGCTCATTGGCTCGGGCGATGTCGGCGATGGTCAGATCCTCGTTCGCTGCGATCGCGAGCAATTGGTCGGCGCTGTGATAATTGTAGGGAATGTCCCAGGCGCCCTCGGGCGGCGCGTTGCGGGCGATCGCCGCCTCGTCGACCACCGCGCCGCCGCCTACCGAATAAGAGATCCGGCTGTCGAGCTGGCGGCCGGCGCCGTCCGAGGCGGAAAAGCGCATGCCGTTGCTGTGGTGGGGCAATCGCTCGCGCTGCAGGAAGCGCAGGTCGCGCGCCTCGTCGAAGAGGATCTCGCGCGTGCCGCCGAGCAGCAGCCGCCCGCTCTCGCGAATCCGGTCGACGATGGTGTCGGCCTCGTCGGGATCGCTGCT
>DASQKE010000108.1:0-4164 GCA_035630675.1 Allosphingosinicella sp. | reverse complement strand
TTCCGCCAGGCGATGCGGCGCGTCGCCTCGACGGTGAACGTGATCTCGATCTGCGTCGGCGGCGAGCCGATGGGGATCACCGCCACCGCCGTCTCGTCCATCTCGATGGACCCGCCGAGCCTGCTCATCTGCATCAACCGCGCCGCCTCGCTGCACGCGCCGATGGGCGACGTCGCGCATTTTCGGGTCAACGTCCTCCACCGCGACCAGGAGGGGATCGCCCAGATGTTCGCCGACCGCAGCCAGCACGATCTGCGCTTCAGCGCCGGCTGGAACCTCGATTGCGCGCTGCCGCCGCTTCTGGTCGACGCCCAGGCCTCGATCCTGTGCCGGCGCATCGACCACCACCAGTTCGGCACCCACTCGATCTTCATCGGCCTGGTCGAGGAAGTCGCGGTTCGCGACGACGTCCACCCGCTCGTTTACCTGAACGGGCGATACCTCAGCACGGGGGCGTGAAGGGGGGTCCGGGGCCGTCATCCCGGCGGAGGCCGGGATCTCAGGACGAGAAGGCTCCGGCGCAAATGGAGGGTGCCCTGCACAGGCGCCGCGCTCTTCCACTCGCTGAGATCCCGGCCTCCGCCGGGATGACGAGTCTTGCTCCTCACTTCGCGAACAGGTTGGCGGGGTCGGCCATCGCCTTGAGCTCGAGCGCGTTGCCGGAGGGATCGAGGAAGAACATCGTCGCCTGCTCGCCGGGGAGGCCGCGGAAGCGGATCGTGGGTGGGATCACGAAGGCGGTGCCGGCGGCCGCCAGCCTGTCGGCCAGCGCCTGCCAGTCCGCCATTGGCAGCACCGCGCCGAAATGCGGCACCGGCACGTCGTGGCCGTCGACCGGATTGGCATGCGCGCGCGGCGCCATCGCCGGATCGAGATGGGCGACGAGCTGGTGGCCGAAGAAATCGAAGTCGATCCATTGGTCCGAGCTGCGCCCCTCCGCGCAGAGGAGCAGCCCGCCGTAGAAAGCGCGGGCGGCGTCAAGATCGTGGACGGGAAAAGCGAGGTGGAAGGGCGGCAGGGTCATGACGGGCGCACATATATCCGTTCGTCCCAACCCGCTAGGGCTGAGCCTGTCGAAGCCCGGTTCGAGTGCTGAAACCCGCCCTTCGACAGGCTCAGGGCTAGCGGTGGTGCGAGTTTCCCCCGATATGCGCCGCGCATGAAGCATCTCCTCCTCGCCTTCGTCGCCGGGCTCGTCGCCGCGTGCGGGTTTCAGCCGCTGGGGCTGTGGCCGCTGACGCTCGGCGGGTTCGCGGCTTTGATCTGGCTGATCGGCGAGGCGTCGCGGCTGAAGAGCGCGCTGGCGCGGGGCTGGTGGTTCGGCGTCGGCCATTTCACGCTGGGGCTGAACTGGATCGCGACCGCCTTCACCTTCCAGGCGGCGATGCCGGCGTGGCTCGGCTGGGTCGCGGTGGTCCTGCTCTCGCTCTATCTCGCACTCTATCCGGCGGTCGCGGCGGGGCTGGCGTGGAAATATGGGCGGGTTCGTCCGATTGCGCTGATCCTCTGGTTCGCCGCGGCCTGGATCGTCACCGAATGGCTGCGGGCGAGCCTGTTCACCGGCTTTGCGTGGAATCCGGCGGGCGTCGCCCTGCTCGACGCGGGCGGGGTCGCGGGCCTGGCGAAATTTGTCGGCACCTACGGGCTCTCCGGCGTGGCGATGCTGGCGGCGGGGGCGCTGCTGCTGGCCGTCCGCCGCGCATGGACGAGCGCGGCCTTGCTCGCGGGACCGCTGGTCGTCGCGGCGCTGCTCCTGTGGCCGACGGCCGAGCCGCCGGGCACCATTGCGGTCCGGCTCGTCCAGCCGAACATCAGCCAGACCGACAAATGGCGCCCAGGCTTCGACGAGGAGATCATCCGCCGGCTCGGCCGCCTCTCCGGCGCCGGGGCGAGCGAGCCGCGGCTGCTGCTCTGGCCCGAGGTCGCGGTCACCGAGCCGCTCGAGGACGCGCGAGGCCATCCCGGCCTGCAGGCGCGGGTCGCCAGGACCCGAGCCGAGGTGATGAGCATGATCGGCTCGCGCGACCTGCTGCTGACCGGCGGCATGGCGGTCAATTCGCGCGACGGCCTGCGCGCGTCGGGCGCGACCAACAGCGTCTATGCGATCGACGGTTCGCGCGGCATGCTCGGACGCTACGACAAGGCGCATCTCGTGCCCTATGGCGAATATCTGCCGATGCGCCCTCTGCTCTCGGCGATCGGGCTGTCGCAGCTGGCGCCGGGCGAGCTCGACCAGGATGCGGGGCCGGGGCCGCGCACGCTCGATCTGCCGATCGTCGGCAGGGTCGGCTTCCAGCTCTGCTACGAGATCATCTTCTCGGGCGAGGTGATCGACCGCGCCAACCGGCCGAACTTCCTGTTCAACCCTTCGAACGACGCCTGGTTCGGCGCCTGGGGCCCGCCGCAGCATCTCGCCCAGGCGCGGCTGCGCGCGCTCGAGGAAGCGATGCCGGTGCTGCGCGCGACGCCGACCGGGATCAGTGCGGTGATCGACGCCCACGGCCGCATCGCCGCCTCGGTCCAGCCGGGACGCGAGGCGTTTCTGGACGCGCGCCTGCCGCGGCCGGCTACGGCGACGTTGTTCGGGCGCCTGGGCAATGTGCTGCCGCTGCTGTTCGCTTTGCTGCTCGCCGCGGGAGCGATTGCAGCGGGCCGCAAAGCGCGCTAGGGCGCTGCGACATAAAGATATCTTTATATCCGCAAATTCCCCTGATCCGGAAGGCTCCTCCGCACGATGCGCAGCAATTACCTCTTCACGTCCGAATCGGTTTCCGAAGGCCATCCCGACAAGGTCTCCGACCGCATCTCCGACGCGATCGTCGATTTGTTCCTCTCCAAGGACCCCGAGGCGCGGGTCGCGTGCGAGACGCTGACCACGACCCAGCGCGTCGTCCTCGCCGGAGAGATACGCGGCCGGGGCATCATGGACGAAGCCGGCAATTGGGCGCCGGGCGTGCCCGAGGAGATCGAGGCCAAAGTGCGCGCGACGGTGAAGGCGATCGGCTACGAGCAGGAGGGCTTCCACTGGGAGACGCTCGAGTTCCACAACCATCTCCATCCGCAATCGGCCCATATCGCCCAGGGCGTCGACGCCTCGGGCAACAAGGACGAGGGCGCGGGCGACCAGGGCATCATGTTCGGCTTCGCGTGCGACGAGACGCCGGACCTGATGCCGGCGACGCTTTATTACAGCCACAAGATCCTCGAGCGCATGGCCGCCGACCGGCACTCGGGCGCGGCGCCGTTCCTGGAGCCGGACGCGAAGAGCCAGGTGACCCTGCGCTACGACGACGGAGTGCCCGTCGCGGCGACCGCGATCGTGGTCTCGACCCAGCACGGCAAAGGCTATGACGAGGGCGACAATGAGGGCGAGCTCAAGGCCTATGTCCGCCGCGTCGTCGCCGCCACGCTCCCGGCCGCTCTGCTCTCCGGCGAGACCGTCTACCACATCAACCCGACCGGCTCGTTCGAGATCGGCGGCCCGGATGGCGACGCCGGCCTCACCGGCCGCAAGATCATCGTCGACACCTATGGCGGCGCCGCCCCGCACGGCGGCGGCGCCTTCTCGGGCAAGGACCCGACCAAGGTCGACCGCTCGGCGGCCTACATCTCGCGCTATCTCGCCAAGAACATCGTCGCCGCCGGCCTCGCCCGGCGCTGCACGATCCAGCTCGCTTACGCGATCGGCGTGCCCGAGCCGCTGTCGCTCTATGTCGACACCCACGGCACCGGCACGACGGACGACGCCGCGATCGAGCGCGCGATCATGGCCATCCCGGAGCTGGGCGGCCTGACCCCGCGCGCCATCCGCACCCATCTCGGCCTCAACAAGCCGATCTACGAGAGAACCGCCGCCTACGGCCATTTCGGCCGCACCGCCGAGGGCGACTTCTTCCCCTGGGAGCGGACGGACCTGGTCGAGAAGCTGCGGGCCGCGCTGGCCTGAGGCGTCAGGGTGGTGGCAGTGCGACCGCACTGAACCCGTTCGTCCCGAGCGAAGTGGGAAGCTAGGCCGTGTCCTCCGTCGCCGGCCCCTGCGCGAACCGCGCCCTGATCCAGCTCACCGCTTCTCCCCAGTCGTCGATCCGCTCATGCGCGTGGGGCGCCGGCGGCATGTGCGCCGCGACCCTGGGCTCGGCGATCATGTGGAGGCGCCAGACCCCG
>DASQKE010000107.1:0-4430 GCA_035630675.1 Allosphingosinicella sp. | reverse complement strand
TACAACGGCCACGAGGCGCGGATCGAATGGGCGGGGCCGCCGGTCCGGCTCAACCCCAAGGCGGCGGTGTCGCTGGTGATGGCGTTTCACGAATTGTGCACCAACGCGACCAAATATGGCGCGCTGTCGGTGCCCGAGGGCGGCGTCGCGGTGGGCTGGACGGTGAGCGGCGATGTGCTCGCGATCGAGTGGCGCGAGCGTGGCGGCCCGCCGGTCGAGGCGCCGGCGCGGCGCGGCTTCGGGCTCAGGATGATCGAGCGGGCGCTGGCGGCCGATCTCGCCGGTGCGGCACGGATCGAGTTCGAGCCCGAGGGCCTCGTCTGCCGGATCGAAACCTCGCTCGACGATGCCGCCCCGCGCGGCGTCGAGGCCTGATGCCCGCGGGCTATTCGGGCCGGTCGCTCGCGGCCAAGCTCGGCCTGAAGCCCGGGCAGAACGCTTATGCGGCGGGCATGCCGGAAAGCGTTGCCGTCGAGATCGAGGCCGAGCTGCCCGGATTCCGCTTCGCCGCCGAGCCGTCGGCGGGACTGGATTTCGCCCATGTCTTCACCCCGTCGCGCGCCGAGCTCGAGCGCGAGGTGGCGCGGCTGCGCGCCCTGCTGGCGCCGGCGGGGATGCTCTGGGTCTCCTGGCCCAAGAAGGCCTCGAAGATGCCGACCGACATCATCGAGGACACGATCCGCGAGATCGCCTTTCCGCACGGTTTGGTTGACGTGAAAGTTTGCGCGGTCGACGGGACCTGGTCGGGCCTGAAGCTCGTCATTCGAAAGGCGTTGCGCCCATGACCCGAATCGCTCTGCTGCTCTGCCTGCTGCTGCTCGCATGCGGAGCCGAGCCCGTGCCCGCGCCGGCGGCGAACGTCCCGCCCGAGCGGATCGGCACCGCCGTCTTCGCGGGCGGCTGCTTCTGGTGCACGGAGGCCGATTTCGACGAGGTTCCGGGCGTGATCGACGCCGTCTCCGGCTACACCGGCGGCCGCAGCCGGAACCCGACCTACGAGCAGGTCTCGGCCGGCGGCACCGGCCATTACGAGGCGGTCCGAGTCCGCTACGACCGCGCGCGCGTCTCCTACGCCGCTCTGGCCCGCCATTTCTTCCGCACCGTCGATCCGACCGATGCCGGCGGCCAGTTCTGCGACCGCGGCGAGAGCTACCGCACCGCGCTCTTCGTCTCCTCGCCCGAGGAACGGCGCGAGGCCGAGGCGGCGAAAGCCGAAGCCGACCGCGCCCTCGAGGCGCCGGTCGTCACTCCGATTCTCGATCACGCCCCATTCTACGAGGCGGAGCGCTACCACCAGGACTACAAACGCCGGAACCCGATCCGCTACACTTACTACCGTACCCGCTGCGGCAGGGACGCGCGCTTGAGGGAGTTGTGGGGCGCGACCGGCTGAAGTGCCCAGCCGTCATCCCGGCCTTCGCCGGGATGACGGTCTCGGACTAGCTGCGCCTCAGCACGCCCAGAGCCGCGGATACCATCGCTTCGGTAGCGGTCGAGATCACCGCTTCGGCGTCGGGGGCCCAGAACGGGCTGTGCAGCGAGGGCAGGCGCGATGTGTCGCCGTTCACCTCCCGCCAGCGCGCCTCGGGGACGCCGCCGACCCAGAAGATCAGGCTCTGGATGGCGGAATCGGCGAGATGGTAGCGGCTGAAATCCTCGCCGCCCATGACCGGCTGCACCTGGCGGACGCGCTCGGCGCCGAAGCGCTGGCGGAAGAGCCCGGCCATTTCGGTGGTGAACGGATCGGTGTTGACCGTCGCCGGCGTATATTCGGCCTCGCGCACAGTCACCACCGGCATCCGGTCGTCGGGCACGCCCGCGGCGATCGCCTCGCCGCGCGCGATCCGGCTGATGCCGTCGAGCAGCCGCCGCCGCACCTCGGGCGTGAAGCTCCTGACCGTGATCTGGAGGTTGGCGCGGTCCGAGATGATGTTGTGCTTGGTGCCGGACTGGAAGCTGCCCACCGTCACCACCGCCGGATCGAGCGGGTTGGTCTCCCGGCTGACCAGGGTCTGGAGCGACGTGACGATGCGGCTGGCGAGCACGATCGGGTCGCGCGTGGTGTGCGGATAGGCGCCGTGGCCGCCGACGCCGCGCACCTCGATGTCGACCGAATCGACATTGGCCAAAGCCGGCCCGACCGAATAGCCGATGGTGCCCGCCGGCAGGCTCGCCGAATCGTGGAACGCGATGGCGTGGCTCGGCCGCGGGAAGCGGGTGAAGAGGCCGTCGTCGAGCATCGCCTTGGCGCCGACGCCGATCTCCTCGCCGGGCTGGGCGATCATCACGATCGTGCCCGACCATTGGTCGCGCATCGCCGCCAGCCGCCGCGCCGTGCCGATCCAGGCGGTCATGTGGGTGTCGTGGCCGCAGGCGTGCATGACGCCGGTCTCGGCGCCCTCGCGGGTGGTCGCGCGCACCCGGCTGGCGAAGGGGAGATTAGTCTGCTCGGAGACCGGCAGGCCGTCCATGTCGGCGCGGATCAGAAGGGTCGGACCCGCTCCGTTGCGCAGCACCGCGACCACGCCGGTGCGGCCGACGCCGGTGGTGACCTCGAAGCCCAATCGGCGCGCCTCTGTGGCGAGCCGCGCGGCCGAGCGCGTCTCCTGCATGCTGAGCTCGGGATTGGCATGGAAGTCCCGGTAGATCTCGATCAGCGAGGGCATGTCGGCCCGCACCGCGTCGGCGACGGGATCGGCGGCGGCGGGCGTCGCGCTCATCGCGGCGGACAGCAGCAAGGCGGCGGCGAGGGTTGGTCTGCGCATGGCGTGGGCCTTCTCAACGTTCGGGGACGAGCTCGAGCACGTCGAGCGTCGATTCGAAATGGGGGTAGGGGAAGAGGATGCGCCAGCGCCGCTCGCCGATCCGCTGGACGATGCCGGCGAGGTTGCGCTCGCGATCCCGGCCGTAGGAGATGATTCGCATCTCGTCGCCGAGCTGCAGCGTGCCGAGGAAGATCCCGCGGGTGTCGTGCTCGTGATAGAGGCGCCCGATCGGCCGCTGCGAGCCGCTCAGCTTGGTGAACTGCCAGGCCCCGTCGGCGCCGCGGGCGACCCGGCAGCGGAAGGCGGGATAGGGCACATATTCGAGCCCGCCCGAGCTCTGGCTGCCGAGCTTCAGCGTCCGGCAGCGATAGTCGCCCGCGGGCAGTGCAGAGCCGCCGAGCGCCGCGTCCGGCGCGAGAAGATCGCCCTCGCGGTCGATCTCGGCGCCGTGCCCGCCGCTCCGCGCCTCGCCGAGAGCGGCGACGAACGCCTCGCGCCACTCGCGAATCCGCCGCCGGTCGTCCTCGGTCGCGATCTGCCGCCACGTCCGCACCCGCCGCTCGGCACGCGTACGGGCGCTGCAAGCGGGCGTCCCCGCCGGGGCGGTACAGGCCGGCGCCTGGGCCGCGGCGACGATGAGGAGCGGAAGAATGATCATGGCGTCCCTTCAATCACCGCCCCGCCTCCTAGTCCAGCGCCGACCGGAAGTTTAGGCTGCGGAATTCGGGCCCCTTCCCTCAAGCCGCCGTCCAGCCGCCGTCCATGCTGAGGTTCGCGCCGGTGATGGCGCTGGCTTCGTCGCGGCAGAGGAAGAGCGCCAAAGCCGCGACCTGCTCCACGGTGACGAACTGCTTGGTCGGCTGGGCGGCGAGAAAGACGTCGTTCATCACCTGCTCGCGGGTGAGGCCGCGGGCCTTCATCGTGTCCGGGATCTGGTTCTCGACCAAAGACGTCCAGACATAGCCCGGGCTGATGCAATTGACCGTGACGCCGCTCGTCGCCGTCTCCAGCGCGACCGCCTTGGTGAGGCCGGCAATGGCGTGCTTCGAGGCGACGTAGGGCGCCTTGTTCGGGCTCGCGACGAGGCTGTGGGCCGAGGCGGTGTTGATCACGCGGCCCCAGCCTTTCGCCTTCATCGCCGGCAAGGCCAGGCGGATGGTGTGGAAGGCGGCGCTGAGGTTGAGCGCGATCAGCAGATCCCATTTCTCGGGCGGGAACTCGTCGATCGGTGCGACATGCTGCATGCCGGCATTGTTGACGAGAATGTCGACGTCGCCGGCCTCTTCCATCATCGCCGCGATCGCGTCCGCCTTGGTCAAGTCGGCGCCGGAATGGCGCGCGCCGAGCTCGGCGCACAGGCGCTCGATCTGGGCCGGATCGCCGAAGCCGTTGAGTGTTACCTTCGCTCCCTCCGCGGCGAGCGCGCGGGCGATGGCCAGGCCGATGCCGGAGGTCGAGCCGGTGACGAGGGCGGTCTTGCCGGTGAGGAACATGAAGCTGCGGGTCCTGCGATGATTGCCGGGGGGTCATTGATCGCGCGCGCCGCATTTGCAACCACCGCGTCCCGCCGCGCATTGTGGCGATGTTCCCGAAGGAGTGCCTGCCATGCGTCTCGACGATGTCGGTTTCAGCGAGAATGTCCGCGACCAGAGGGGGCAGAGCTTC
>DASQKE010000106.1:0-8907 GCA_035630675.1 Allosphingosinicella sp. | reverse complement strand
CCTCGAATCCGCTCGAGGTCATACGGAGCGGACGCAGGACGTTGCTCTCGACGAAGCTGCGGTAGGGCCGGCCCGAGACGTTCTGGACGATGCGCCCGAGCAAGGCGTAGCCGAAGTTCGAATATTCGTAGCCGGTGCCGGGTGCGCGGGTGAACGGGACGCCGCGCCTCAGCATCGCCGTGAACTCGGCCTCGGGCAGCGGCGTCTGGCGATCTCCCCAGGGATCGTCGGTGACGAAGCCGGCTGTGTGGCTGAGCAGGTCGCGCACGCGGATCCGCGGCCAGTCGGAGACCGGATAGCGCCAGCCGCGCAGCTCCGGGACATAGGTTTCGGCGAGCGCATCGAGCGACAGACGCCCCTCGTCGCGCAGCCTCAGGATCGACAGCGCAGTGAACGCCTTGGTCATGGAGGCGATGCGGAACAGGGTGTCGGCCGTGACCGGACGCCTCGTCTCGATGTCCTGGACCCCGATGGCGTTCACATGGATGAGGCGGCCGTCGGCGACGATCCCGTAGACCAGCCCGGGAGAGTGCGCGTCGAGGCGCCAGTCGGCAAAGATGCGCTCGATCGCCGGGATCGCCGAAGCGATCTCGGCAGGCGCCGGCTGGGCGGAAGCGGAGGACGGCGCGGCGAGCGCCAGGGCGGCGGCGAGAAGCAAGCGTTTCATGGGCTGCGACACTATCCGCCGCGCCCGCCGCCCGCCAGCGGAACCAAGAGCGGGGGCCTGCGCTCTCAGGGCCATGAACGAACCTGTATACGACTGCCTCGTGATCGGCGGCGGCCCGGCGGGGCTGACCGCCGCGATCTACCTCACGCGCTTCCATCTTTCGTTGAAGGTGGTCGATTCGGGCGAGAGCCGCGCCGCCTGGATCCCCTCCTCGCACAACCATGCCGGCTATCCCGACGGCATCAACGGCAAGGAGCTGCTCGAGCGGATGCGGGAGCAGGCGAAGAAATACGGCGCCTCGATCGTCACCGGGCGAGTGACGCGGCTCGACCGGATCGAGGGCGGCTTCCGTGCCGAATGGGGCGAAGGCTCGGTGACGGCGCGAGCAGTCCTACTCGCAACCGGCATCCGCAACCGGCGCCCGCCGATGGATTTGGAGCTGCACGACGAGGCCCTGGCCCGGGGCCTGATTCGCTACTGCCCGATCTGCGATGGCTATGAAGTGACCGACAGGAAGGTCGGCGTGATCGGAGACGACGGGCACGGTGTCGCCGAGGCCGTGTTCATCCGCAGCTATACTGCCGACGTGACTTTGATCGCGCCCCACGACGCGCACGACCTGAGCAAGGAGGACCGGGCGAAGCTCGAGGAATATGGCATCAAGACGGTGGACGGCCCCTGCCACGCCGTCGCCGCGCACGAGGATTGCATCGTCGTCGACACCGCCGAAGGCCATCACGCGTTCGACAGCGTCTACCCCGCTTTGGGCTCCGACAGCCGCACCGAACTGGCGCTTCAGCTCGGCTGCGCTCTCACGGAGGGCAACATCAGGGTCGACTCGCACCAGCGCACCAACGTTCCCGGCGTCTATGCGGCGGGCGACGTCGTCCTCGGCCTCGACCAGATCGGTCATGCCATGGGTGAAGGCGGAGTGGCGGCGACGACGATCCGGAACGACATCGCCAGGGAGCGTCCGCTGAAGCGCGAAATCCTTGCCGAGAAAACGGCGCGCTAGGTCAGGCCGGCTCGCCAGCGGCACCGGGGCGGTCGCCGAGCAGGAAGCGAGGGCCAGGGCCGAGACCGGCGGCGCGGTCAGAGGGATTGTAAAGGGCGCAGCGCTCCAGCGAGAGGCAGCCGCAGCCGATGCAGCCGTCGAGACGGTCGCGGACGTTTTCGAACATCGCGATCCGGTCATTGAGACGGTCCCGGATGCGCTCGCTGATCCGCTGCCAGTCGCGTTGCGTCGGTGCCCGCCCCTGCGGAAGCGTCGCGAGCTCGATCCTCACTTCCGCCAGCGACAAACCGAGGCGCTGGGCGATCAAAGCGAAGGACAGGCGCCGGATGTCCGCGCGCAGGAAGCGGCGCTGGTTCCCCGACGAACGGATCGCGCTGACGAGGCCCTTCTCCTCGTAGAAGCGGATCGCCGACACCGCCAGGCCGGTCCGCCGGGCGAGCTCGCCGATGGTCAGCGCGGGTGACGAGGCCAATTCCTGGTCCTTCCGACAGGGCTTGACCTCAACTTAGCTTGAGGTTGTACGAATCGCAAATCAGCAGGCGCCCTGCGCCTCGCACAGGGAGGAAAACCAATGGCGTTACCGCGTCTCGAGCATGTGAACATCACCGTCAGCGATGCCGATCGCGCGGCGGCGCTGATCGGACAAATCTTCGGCTGGCAGGTCCGCTGGCAGGGGCCGGCGCGCGACCAGGGACGCGCGGTGCATGTCGGCTCCGCCGATCATTATCTGGCCCTCTACTCACCGCCGGGCGCGCATGCGGTCGACACCTTCGCCAAGGGGCGGCCGCTCAACCATATCGCGATGGAAGTGGACGATCTGGACGCGATCGAGGCCAAGGTCGTCGAGGCCGGGCTGACGCCTTTCGAGCATGGCGATTACGAGCCCGGGCGACGCTTCTATTTCTACGACCGCGACGGGATCGAGTTCGAGGTCGTCAGCTATCGACAGGCGGCACCCGCGCTCACTGCGTGAAAGCGTCGTCGATGACTAGGCGGCCGGGCTCGATCGCGACCGCGGGCGAGACCGGGACCATGAAGCGGGTCCCGTCCGGGCGCTCGATCTCGACGATGTCCCCGGCGCCGAAATTCTCGATCAGGACCGAGGTGCCGATGGCGGCGCCCGATGCGCTGACGCAAGGGAGGCCGAGAAGATCGGCGTGATAATATTCGCCGTCGGCGAGCGGCGGAAGCGCCGAGCGCGGGACGGTGAGCACCTGTCCGCGCAGCGCCTCGGCGGCATTGCGGTCCGCGATCTCCGCGAAACGGACGACCGGCATGGCACCCGGTTTCAGGGATTTGAGCGTCAGAATCCGCTCTCCCACCGTGACCTCGGCGTGGCGCCTGAGGCTCTCCAGCCCCTCGGCGAAGAGCTTCAGGCGCACCTCGCCGCCGAGGCCGTGAGCGCCGGCGATCGCGGCGAGAGTGACGCGGGGCTCGGTCATCGGACCCGACGAAAGCCCTCCCCCGACGAGGGGGAGGACGATCGAGCGGCGAGCCTCGCCGGCAATTACTTCGCCTTCTTGCTACGCTTGGCGGGGGCAGCTTCCTCGGAGCCCTCGGCAGGATCGGCGGCCGACTCGCCCTCGTTCGAAGCCTCGTCCGCCGGCGTCGCCTCGTCCTCGCCGCCGGGATCGGCGGCAGGCTCTTCGGCCGCGGGAGCCGCTTCCTCGGCGGCGGGAACGTCCTCGTCCGCAGCAGGAGCCTCTTCGGCAGCCGCTGCCGTTTCCATGGCGGGAGCCTCTTCGGCGGGAGCCGTCTCCTCGGCGGCGGCAGCCTCCTCAGCCGGTGCGGCATCTTCGACAGCCGGGGCTTCCTCGGCCTGCGCGGCTTCCTCGGGAGCGGGAACCTCTTCAGCGGATGCGGCGTCCTCGGCCGGAGCAGCGTCCTCGGCCGAAGCAGCTTCCGCAGCTGCGGGGGCTTCGTCCGCGGCGGCGGCTTCCTCGACCGGAGCAGCATCTTCGGCGGCGGGAGCTTCCTCCACGGTCGCAGCCTCCTCGGCCGGCGCTTCCTCAGCGGCGGCAGCCTCCTCCACGGCGGGTGCTTCCTGCGCGGGAGCGGCGGCGGCTTCGGCGGCCTTGGCGTCGCGGGCGGCGCGCTCCTCCACGCGCTCCTTGGCCTTGTCGCCGGGCTCGCCCTTCTTCAGATTCTGGCGGGCGGCGCGCTCGCGCACGCCGGCTTCGTCGAGGAAGCGGGCAACGCGGTCGCTCGGCTGGGCGCCGACCGAGAGCCAGTGGCGGGCGCGATCGGCGTCCAGCTTCACCCGCTCCGGGCTGTCCTTGGGAAGCATCGGATTGTAGCTGCCGATGCGCTCGATGAACTTGCCGTCGCGACCGGTGCGCGAGTCGGCGACCACGATCTTGTAATAGGGGCGCTTCTTCGCACCGCCGCGCGAGAGCCTGATTGCAACTGCCATTTCAACTGTCCTTTCAGAAAGATGTCGTTATTTCTTGAGAAACTTTTCGAAGCCAGGAGGGAGGTTCGCCGGGCCCTGAGAGCCGCCGGGGCCCGGGAGCCCGGGAAGACCGCCGGTCGGCATACCGCCCGCGCCGCCGCCCATGCCGCCCATCAGACCGCCCATGCCGCCGCCCCCGAACAGAGCGCCAAGCTTGCCGAGCCCGCCCATCTTGCGGATTTTCTTCATCGCGCCCGCCATTTCCTGGTGCATCTTGAGGAGGCGGTTGACCTCCTGCACGGTCGTGCCGGAACCCTTGGCGACGCGAATCTTGCGCTTGGCGTTGAGCAATTCGGGCTTGCCGCGCTCCTTCAAGGTCATCGAGCCGATGATCGCGTCGAGCCGGACCAGGATCTTGCCGTCCATGCCGGACGCATTCGCCGCATTCTGCATCTTCTTCATGCCCGGGAGCATGCCGGCGAGCGCGCCGATCCCGCCCATCCGCTGCATCTGCTGGAGCTGGCCGCGAAGGTCGTTCAGGTCGAACTGACCCTTTGCCATCTTCCGGGCGAGCGCTTCGGCCTCGTCGGCCTTGATCGTCTCCTGCGCGCGTTCGACCAGGCCGACGACGTCGCCCATGCCGAGGATGCGCCCGGCGACGCGGCTCGGGTGGAAGGTCTCGAGCGCCTCGATCCCCTCGCCGACGCCGGCGAACTTGATCGGCTTGCCGGTGACCGCCCGCATCGAGAGCGCCGCACCGCCGCGGGCGTCGCCGTCCATCCTGGTCAGGACGATTCCGCTGAGCTCGACCTGGCCGGAGAAGTTGCGGGCGACGTTGACCGCGTCCTGGCCGGTCAGCGCGTCGACGACGAGAAGGATCTCGTGCGGCGTGGAGACCGAGGCGATCGCCTTCATCTCGTCCATCAGCTGCTGGTCGACGTGGAGGCGGCCCGCGGTATCGAGCATCAGCACGTCGAAGCCCTGCAGCTTCGCCGCCTGCAGCGCGCGGCGGGCGATGTCGACCGGCTGCTGGCCGGCAACGATCGGCAAGGTGGCGACCTCCGCCTGGCGGCCGAGCACGGCGAGCTGCTCCTGCGCGGCCGGGCGGTTAACGTCGAGCGAGGCCATCAGGACCTTCTTGCGGTCCTTTTCGGTGAGGCGCTTCGCGAGCTTGGCGGTGGTCGTCGTCTTGCCCGAGCCCTGAAGGCCGACCATCATGATGACCGCCGGCGGGGTGACCGCGACCTCGAGCTCGGAGGCCTCGGCGCCGAGCATGTCGACGAGCGCGTCGTGGACGATCTTGACCACTTGCTGGCCCGGCGTGACCGAGCGCAGCACCTGCTGGCCGACCGCCTGCTCGGTCGCCTTGTCGACGAACTCGCGGACCACGGGGAGCGCGACGTCGGCCTCCAGCAGGGCGATCCGGACCTCGCGCATCGCCGCGCGCACGTCGGCCTCGGTCAGCGCGCCGCGGCCGCGCAGGCGGTCGAACACGCCGGCAAGGCGGTCGCTCAGGCTGTCGAACATGCACTCGCTCCTTCGGCCGCGCCAAACGCAAAACCGCCGGCGGGCGAAACTCGCCGGCCAGCGCGCGTACCTGGACGCTATCGAAACCCGAAACCGGGATGGGGGGCGCATAAAGGAGGCGGCAGGGCAAAGCAAGCCGGTGCGGCCGCCTCGCCTCCTCCTCCTCCGGTCACGCCGGACCGGATCCGGCATCCATGAGCATGGAGCGGCGAACCTCGTCCGACGCCGTGTCGGTGCCAGGTACGTGCCAGGCACCGAGGAAGAATCCTAGGTGCCAGGTACGTGCCAGGCACCAAGGAAGAATCCTATGGGGGGGCGGCCGCTGCGTTCGGCGGCGCGGAGGACAGTGGGGGCTTCGGGCTCGAGGCCGGCGTCCGCCCTCGGCTTAACGCCATTTTCACTCGCGCGCGCCTAGCTGCACCTGTTCGAACGCGACGAGAGGATTAGATGGCGGGCGTTTTTTCGCACGAGCGGCCGAAAGAAGGAACCGGGGCCGCAAGGGACATCGTCGTCCTCGGGGTGGCGCTGTCCACGCTCCTCCTCTTCCTCCAGATCAGCGACGGCCGCGTGCTGGAGCTCGGCCGGCAGCTGGCCGAGCTGGGCTCGAACAACGGCAACATCACCGTCGGCCTGCTGCTCCTCAACGTTGCGCTCACCATCTACGGCTGGCGGCGCTACCGCGACGCCGCCCGCGAGGTGGTCGAGCGGACCGCCGCCGAGAAGCGCGCCAACAGCCTCGCCTCGACCGATCCGCTGACCGGCTTTCTCAACCGCCGCTCCTACGCCCAGGCCTCGACCGACCTGATCGCGGCGGCGGCGAAGCGCCGGCAGTCGGTCGCGATGCTGGTCATCGATCTCGACAGCTTCAAGACGGTGAACGAGCTGCACGGCCACCTCACCGGGGACAATCTGCTGCGCACCGCCGCCGACGTCATCGCCAAGGCGCTGCCGCGGGACGCGGTGACGGCGCGGCTCGGCGGAGACGAGTTCGCCGCCGCCTTCACCTTCGACGCGCCGGCGGAAGCGGACCGGGTCGCCGACTATATCGTCGACCGCCTCGGCAAGCCGTTCGATCTCGCCGGCGTCCACACCCACGGCTCCGCCTCGGTCGGGGTCGCGAGCTCCGGACCGGAATGCGACTCGGTCGAGCTGCTCACCCGCCGCGCCGACATCGCCATGCATGCGGCCAAGAAGCTCGGCCGCGGCCGCTACGCCTGGTTCGACGCGTCGATGCAGCGCGAGCTCGAAAGCCGGAACGCGATCGAAACGGGCCTGCGCCGCGGCATTCCGGCGGGCGAGTTCGTCCCTTATTTCGAGCAGCAGATCGATCTCATCTCGGGAACCCTCCACGGCTTCGAGATGCTGGCGCGCTGGGACGATCCCGAGCGCGGCATCGTCGGCCCGGACGAGTTCATCGGCATCGCCGAGGAATGCGGCCTGATCGGCGACCTTTCGATCGCGGTGATGCGCCAGGCGTTCCAGGTCGCAAAGGGCTGGGACCCGTCGCTGACCCTCTCGGTCAACATCTCGCCGATCCAGCTCAAGGATCCCTGGCTCGCGCAGAAGATCACCAAGGTGCTGGTGGAGACCGGCTTTCCGGCCGAGCGGCTCGAGATCGAGATCACCGAAAGCTCCTTGTTCGAATGCCTCGGCCTCGCACAGTCGATCGTCGCCAGCCTCAAGAACCAGGGCGTGAAGCTCGCGATCGACGATTTCGGGACCGGCTATTCCTCGCTCGCCCACCTGCGCGCGCTGCCGTTCGACCGGATCAAGATCGACCGCAGCTTCATCTCTTCGATCAACGACAGCAGCGATTCGGCGACCATCGTCACCGCCATCACCCGGCTCGCCGAGAGCCTGGGGCTCGCCGTCACCGCCGAGGGGATCGAGGACGAGATGATCGAGGCGCGGCTGCGCTCGATCGGCACCTTCAAGGGCCAGGGCTATATGTTCGGCCGCCCCGCCGCCGCCGCCGAGACCGCCGCCCTGCTGGTCGCCCGGGGGATGGTCGCCGGGCCGGGGGCCGCCGAACCCACCGAGGTTCAACACGAGCCCTTGCGCCGCCGCGCCTGAGGCGCGTGGCCGCCGCCGAGGTGGACGAACCAAGCCGCGCCCCCTAGATCGCGGCCATGCTCCGGCCTTTCCGCAAAATGCACGGTCTCGGGAACGACTTCGTCGTCTTCGACGCGCGCGAGGCGCCGGTCGAGATCGACGAGGCATCGGCGCGCGCCCTCGCCGACCGCCGCACCGGGATCGGCTGCGACCAGCTGATCGTCATCGAGCCCTCCGACCGCGCCGACGTCCGCATGCGGATCTGGAACGGCGACGGCGGCGAGGTCGAGGCCTGCGGCAACGCCGCGCGCTGCGTCGCCTTGCTGCTCGGTGGCGACAGCGCGATCGAGACCGCCGGCGGCGTCATCCGCGGCACGGCCCAAGACGCGACGGCGACGATCGACATGGGTGCGCCCCGCTTCGGCTGGGACGAAATCCCGCTCGCTTTTGCGATGGACACCGAGCGCATGCCGGTCGGCTGGGAGGAGCTTGCGGACCCCGCGGCGGTCAATGTCGGCAACCCGCACATCGTCTTCTTCGTCGAGGACGCAGGAGCGGTCGACCTCGCCCGCCTCGGGCCGATCGTCGAGAACGATCCGCTGTTCCCGCAACGGGTCAACGTCAACGTCGCATCGATCGAGGACAATGCTATCCGGCTGCGCGTCTGGGAGCGCGGTGCGGGACTCACCTCGGCCTGCGGCACCGGCGCCTGCGCGACCGCCGTCGCCGCGATCCGGCGCAAGCTCGTCGCCGGCCCGGTTGAGGTCCGCCTCCCGGGCGGCTGCCTCACGGTCGCATGGGCGCCGGGCGGCACCATCGCCATGTCTGGCGCTGCTACCCTGGTCTTCACGGGCGAGATCGCGTTGTGAGCGGACCGGAACTGATCACGCTCGGCTGCCGGCTCAACTTCGCCGAGAGCGAGGCGATGCGGCAGCTCGCCTGGGCAGAGGACGACCTCGTCATCGTCAACAGCTGCGCCGTCACCAACGAGGCCGTGCGCCAGACCCGTCAGGCGATCCGCAAGGCAAAGCGGGCGCGGCCCGAGGCGCGGGTGGTGGTCACCGGCTGCGCAGCGCAAGTGGACCCGGAGAGCTTCGCGGCTATGCCGGAAGTGAGCCGGGTGATCGGTAATTGGGAGAAATTTTTCCCGGATTCGTTCGTGCCGAGCGAAGTCGAGGCGCGCCGCACAGAGTCCGAGACGCGCCCCTCGACTTCGCTCGGGACGAACGGGTTTGTCGACCCCGCCCACGCCGA
>DASQKE010000105.1:0-3028 GCA_035630675.1 Allosphingosinicella sp. | reverse complement strand
AGAAACCAGGCTGCCGATCCCGCGAGGCGCAGCAGCACGGGGACGAGCAACAGCCGAACCAAGAAGGCGTCCAGCAGCACGGCAACGCCGAGGATCACGCCCATCTCCTTCGGCGGCAGGGGCCCCGAGAGGGCGAAGGTGAAGAAGACGGCCACCATCACCGCCGCGGCCGCGTTGATCACGCGCCCCGAGTGAGCGAGCCCACCGACCATGGCCTTGCGTGCGTCCTTTTCGCGATCCCAGTGCTCCTTGGCGGAGGAGAGCAGAAAGACCGTGTAGTCGATCGAGATCGCGAAGATCATCGCGAAGAAGAACACCGGCGCCCAGGCATCCAGAAAGCCCTGCGGCTCGAAGCCGAGCAATCCGGCGAGGTGGCCGTCCTGAAAGATCCACTTGGCGATCCCGAAGGCGGCGGCGGTCGCGAGCAGGTTGGGCACCACGCCGATCGCGGCCGCCACGGGCGCCTTGAACGCGAGGAGCAGGAGCAGGAAGCCGAGCGCCAGGACCACCCCGATCACCACGGGGGTCTTGGCCGCCAGCGCAGCCTCGAGGTCGTGGTTCTCGGCCGCCGAGCCGCCGACCAAGGCGCCGGAGGGAAGCTCCGAGCGCAGTCGATCGATCGTCGCGCCGAGCTCTTTGCTCGAGGGATCGCTGGTGGGGATCGCCTCTATCAG
This sequence comes from Allosphingosinicella sp., assembly GCA_035630675.1. GTDB lineage: Bacteria > Pseudomonadota > Alphaproteobacteria > Sphingomonadales > Sphingomonadaceae > Allosphingosinicella. Next base: position 2,354 of record DASQKE010000105.1, on the reverse strand, counting down.
CGCCCGGCTGCCGCCGTCAGGCTCGGGCCGGAGGGACTGGACGATGCCCGGGTCCCTCCGCACCGCGGTCATCGCGCGGTGGGCCGCCGACGCCGGCGCGACGATCTGGAGGGCGCCCGGCGCGCCCGGTCCGAAGCTCGCCTGGATCTGTTCGTAGCCCTGCCGCGAATGATCGCCGGGCGGCACGACCTTGATCGAGGGCATCCCGGTGCGCAGCGAGAGCAACGGCACGGAAAGAATGAGGAGGACGACGAGGGCGACGCCACCGAACAGGTAGGGACGCCGCCAGAGGCGCTCCCCCCAGCGGGCGAACCGTGGCGAGCGATGCTCGCCGCGGTGGACCCAGGGAAGCGACAGGCGGTCGACCCGGGGGCCGAGCTTGGCAAGCATGGCGGGGAGCAGCGTCAGCGTTGCCGCCAACACGAAGAGGACCGCGACGATGATGCCCAGGGAGGTCGAGCGGAAGGCCGGGCTCGGCACCAGCATCACCGCCGAGAGCGAGACCAGCACAGTCAGTCCCGAGAAGAGCACCGCCTTGCCGGCCGTGTCCATCGTCGTCGCGACGGCCTCGACGGGGCTGAGCTTCTGGCCGAAGTGGGCGCCCCGGAAGCGACCGACTATGAAGAGTGCGTAGTCGATGCCCAGGGCCAGCGCGAACATCAGCGCGAAGTTCATCGCCCAGATCGAGATCGGCGAGACAAGCGTTCCAAGGAAGAGCAGCCCTGCGGAGGCGATCAGCCCGACGATCGTCAGCATCAGCGGCAGGCCTGCGGCCACCAGCGATCCGAAGGCGAGCACGAGGATCGCCATCGTCACCGGCCAGGAGATGAACTCGGACTTGAGCATCGCCTCGCGGTTCGCCTGGTTGAAGTCCGACCACATCCCCGAGGCGCCGGTCAGGTCGACTGCAATCCCAGGGCCGGCGGCATCGGCAAGCCTCGTCTTGAGCCGCTCGGCGGCGTCGACCATTGCGTTCGGGTCGGCGCCCGCCCCAGCCCGGATCACCGCCGTGTGGCCGTCGGCCGAGATCGAGACGCCCGGCTGCGGTGGGAAGACCCGGCCGACGGCGGCATCGCGCCGCAGCACCCGCTTCGCGCGGACCACCGTGTCCCGGAACTCGGGCGCCGTCGCCACCTGGTCCCGCGAGTGGACGGCCACTTGGAGCGCGTAGCTGCCAACGCCGGCGAAGTTGCGATCGACCTGCTGGCGAGCCTGGACGGACTCCGAGCCGCTCGCGTGCCAGCCGGCGCCGGAGAGTGCCGTCTCCACCCGCGGGGCGAGGATGCCCAGACCGACGGCGATCAGCGCCCAGGCGATGAAGACGCGTCCGCGATGCTCCGCCGCCAGCCGTCCGAGCCGACCGATCGGGCCGAGGTCGCTCAGCTCAGGGCGGTGGGTGGCTCTTGGATCTGATGCGGACACTGTGGACCTCCTTAGTTAGTACGATCGGTCGTGCGACTTGCCGCAAGAGTGTACGACCGATCGTGCTAAGTTGTCTGTGATGTCCGACACAGAGATTCGCGACGAGCATGCGCGCCGGGTGCGTAAGCGGCGCAGCGACGGCGAACGGAGCCACAACGCGATCCTGCGGGAGGCCGGACAGCTCGCCACCGTCGAGGGCATCAGCGGGCTCTCGATTGGCCGGCTGGCGGAGGCCGTGGGGATGAGTAAGAGCGGCCTCTTTGCCCACTTCGGCTCCAAGGAGGAGCTCCAGGTCGCGACAATCGAGGCGGCGCGCGCTGTCTTCACCGCCCAGGTGATCGACCCAGCCTTGGCTGCCCCGTCCGGGCTGGAGCGCCTGCGGCAGCTCCTGGAGAACTTCCTGCGGTATGTCGAAGGCGGCCTCTACCCGGGCGGCTGCTTCTTCTCGTCGGTCGCCGCCGAGCTGGCGATGCGCCCCGGTCCGGTGCGCGACGGCGCCGTTGAGGTCCTGGACGAGTTCAATCGCCGGCTTGAGTCGGCCGCTCGCGAAGCTCAGGCCGAGGGTGCGATCGATCCCTCAGAGGATGCCGGGCAGCTCGCCTTCGAGCTTGGCGCCTACCTGTCCCTCGCCAACGCGCAATTCGCACTCAGCCAGCAATCGGCACCGATCGACCGGGCGCGCCGCGCGCTGGAGGACCGGATCAAGGCAGCGGCCGGCGCCGCGTAGTCGTTTCCATTGGTGTGGAAGTCGTCCGTCAGCCCGGCGCGCCGACCCGCTGGTATGCCACGCGCGGGCCGTCGCCGTCGAGCGCGAACACCACGATGTCGTCCGGCTCGGAGGAGTGGCCCACCGCGGCGTGGCCGGGCGCGACAGCGATCGCCGTCCCCACAGGGGCGGGGCTGCGCAGGATCTCGGCGATCACCAGGCTGTT
>DASQKE010000104.1:0-6842 GCA_035630675.1 Allosphingosinicella sp. | reverse complement strand
GTGCTCGATCAAGATGCCGATGAAGCGCTCGAACGAGCCGAGGATGGCGCGGTGGAGCATGACCGGCCGGTGGCGCTGCCCGTCCTCGGCGACATAGGTCGCGTCGAGGCGGTCGGGGAGCACCGTGTCGGTCTGGATCGTCCCCACCTGCCAGGTCCGGCCGATCGCGTCGGTGAGATGGAATTCGAGCTTGGGCGCATAGAAGGCGCCCTCGCCGGGCAGCTCCTCCCATCCGAACGCCACGGTGTCGCGGCCCGAGGCCTTCACGGCGTCGCGCAGCGACTGCTCGGCCCAGTCCCACATCTCGTCCGAGCCGAAGCGCTGCTCGGGCCTGAGCGCGAGCTTGATCTGGTAATCGGGGAAGCCGAGGTCGCGATAGACGGTGTCGAGCAGATCGAGAAACTGCCGCACCTCCTCCACGAGCTGGTCCTCGCGGCAGAAGATGTGAGCGTCGTCCTGGGTGAACTGGCGGACGCGCAGGATGCCGTGGAGCGCCCCGTGCGGCTCGTTGCGGTGGCAGACGCCCATCTCGGCGAAGCGGATCGGCAGGTCGCGATAGGATTTGATGCCCTGGCGGAAGATGAGGACGTGGGCCGGACAGTTCATCGGCTTCAGCGCCATCCAGTCGGCGCCGCCGGAGACGATCGGCCCACCCTCCTCCGTGTTCGGCACCTCGTCGGGGATGACGAACATATTCTCGCGATACTTGCCCCAGTGGCCGGACTGCTCCCACTGGCGCGCGTCCATCACCTGCGGGGTCTTGACCTCGGCATAGCCGGCCGCGTCGAGCTTGCGGCGCATATAGGCTTCGAGCTGGCGCCAGACGACGAAGCCCTGGGGATGCCAGAAGACCGAGCCGTGGGCCTCGGCCTGGAGGTGGAACAGGTCCATGTCCTGGCCGATGCGGCGGTGATCGCGCTTCGCCGCTTCCTCGAGCCGCACGAGGTGCGCGTCGAGCTGCTTCCTGCTCACCCAGCCGGTGCCGTAGATGCGGCTCAGCATCGCATTCTTCTGGTCGCCGCGCCAATAAGCGCCGGAGACGCGGGTCAGCTTGAACGCCTGCGGGTCGAGCTTGCCGGTCGAGGCGAGATGCGGGCCGCGGCACAGGTCCAGCCAGCCGCCCGAGCGGTACATGGTGATCGCCTCGTCCCCGGGGAGCTCCATCACCCATTCGGCCTTGAACGTCTCGCCCTGCGCCGCGAAGAAGTCGCGCACCCGGTCGCGCGTCCAGACTTCGCGCACCAGCGGCTCGTCGCGCGCGATCACCCGCCGCATCTCCTCTTCGATCGCCGGCAGATCCTCCTCGGTGAAGGGCCCGCGCTCCGGCGCCGGCGCGAAATCGTAGTAGAAGCCGTCGTCGGTCGCCGGCCCGAAGGTGATCTGGGTACCGGGGAACAGATTCTGCACCGCCTCGGCGAGGACATGGGCGTAATCGTGGCGGACGAGCTCGAGCGCGTCCTTCTCGTCGCGCGAGGTGATCAGCGCCAGCTCGGAATCGCCCTCGAACGGGCGCATGATGTCGCGCACCTCGCCATTGACCCGCGCCGCCATCGCCGCCTTGGCGAGGCCTGGCCCGATCGCCGCGGCGACATCCGCCGGCGTGGTCCCGGGCTCGACCTCGCGGACGGAACCGTCGGGCAGGCGGATCGAGAACATTTCCGACATTGCGGGACCAGACTTTCGGCAGCTGCGATTGGGCGGCGGTTCTTAAGGGAGCCCCCGCCTGCGTTCAAGCGAGAGCGCCCGCGAAAGCCGCTTGCTCTCCGCTGCGCGGCGGGGCACGTTCGTCTCCGAAAAGGGGGGCCTTTCGGATGGACGCCAAGACGACGCAGCCACTTGGGGAAGAAAGCGCGCGGGGCGAGGCTTTCGCCTTCACCGGGACATGGCAGGAATTCCTGCCGATCGCCCTCACCAATCTGCTGCTGACCATCGTGACGCTCGGCATCTACCGCTTCTGGGCGAAGGCGCGCGAACGGCAATATCTGTGGAGCCGGACGCGGATGATCGACGATCATCTCGAATGGACCGGGACCGGCAAGGAGATGTTCCTCGGCTTCCTGATGGTCTTCCTGGCGCTGATCCCGGTCATCTGCCTCATCTTCCTCGCCAGCTATCTGTTCACCGGCAACACGCTCGCCAAGATTCTCGGGGGCCTGCTGATGCTCGCGGTCTATGGCGGCCTGTTCTACATGACCGGCGTCGCGTCGCTGCGGGCGCTTCGCTACCGCCTCAGCCGCTCCTACTGGCACGGGATCAGGGGCGGCAGCGACGACGGCGGCTGGCGCTACGGTCTCGAATATATGTGGCGGACGCTGGCCATGTTCTTCAGCCTGTTCCTCGCCACGCCCTGGGCGCAGACGCGGCTGTGGAACGCGCGGTTCAACAAGATGAGCTTCGGCCAGCACCGCTTCCACGCCGAAGCGGACGCGCAGGGCCTGATGAAGCGCTGGCTGATCATCTACGCCATCATCATCGGCGCCTTCGTCGTTTTCTTCGCCGCGGCCGCGAGCATGAACGGGGTTCGCGCGCCCTCGGGCGGAGGGGCGGCCCTAGCCCTGCTCGCGATCGGCATGTTCATCGTCCTCTACATCGGGGTGCCGCTGGCATTGCTGGCCTATTATGCGGCCTATTACCGCCGCGTCGCCGAGACGACCGGGATCGCGGGACTGCGCTTCCGGTTCCACGCCAGGACGATGGATTGGCTGCTCCTGCTCCTTGGCCATTTCGGCCTGATCATCATCACGCTCGGCGTCGGCGCCCTCTTCATCGGCTACCGCAATTATTCGTTCGCCGTGCGGCATCTCGACCTCGAGGGCGACGTCGACATCGCGCGGCTCACCCAGTCCTCGACCCGAGCGCCGACCGACGCCGAGGGCCTCGCCGACGCGTTCGACATCGGCGCGATCTGAGCGCCCAATGGAACGCGGCTGGCTCTATGACGGCACCAGCGCGGTCCGCCACGAAGTGGAGGTCGCGGGCGCCGGCGAGAGCCTGATCGTCCGCTACGCCGACGGCGACAGCAGCGAGGTGCCGCGCGCCAAGCTGTTTCACGTCGACGGGCGCGGCGATTTCGAGGTGTTCGGGCATGTCGGCGTCGACGGCTGGCGGCTGGGCGTGCCCAAAGCGGCCTCTGCGACGCTCGGCCCGATCCTGCCGCCGCGGCGCCGCTACGGGCGCTGGATCGACCGGATCGGGCTGTGGAAGGCGGTGGCCGGCGCGGTCGCGGTCTCGGCCGCGCTCATTTTCGTCGCAACCCGCTTTCCGGCGTGGGTGGCGCCGTTCGTGCCGAAATCCTGGGAGGCGGGCTTCGGCGCGCCGATCATGGCCGGGCTGGAGGGCCGCTTCTGCAACACGGCGCAGGGCCGCGCGGCCCTTTCGAAGCTCACCGCCGCGCTGACGCCCCGCGCCGGCGAGCTCGACGTCCGGGTCGTCGACATCGGCATCGTCAACGCCGCCGCCTTGCCGGGCGACCATATCCTGATCTTCGAGGAGCTGCTGACCCGCGCCGACGGTCCGGAGGAGCTGGCCGGAGTCCTCGCCCACGAAATCGCCCATATCGAGAACCGCCACGTCACCGCGGCGATGGTCCGCCAGCTCACCTTCGGCCTGTTCGTCTCCCTGGTCGGGGGCGGCACCGGCGCCAATCTCGAGACCTTCCTCCAGTCGCGCTACAGCCGCGGCGCCGAGAGCGAGGCGGACGAGGATGCGATCCGCGCGCTGCAGCGGGCGCGGATCTCGCCGCTCGGCGCGGCCGCCTTTTTCGCCAAGGTCGGCCGCGAGGAAGCGCGCATGGGGGCGCTCGGCCGCGGCCTCTCCTACATCTCGACCCATCCCGCTCCGCTGGAGCGCGAGCGCCGCTTCCGCGCCAGCGCTGAGGCCGGGACCGCCTACAAGCCGCCGCTCGACCCGGAGGAGTGGCGCGCGCTCCAGCGCATCTGCCGCGACGATCCGGCGCGCCGCTGAGCCGAGCCGGCGCCATGAGCGAGCTCGAGATCCTGGAGCATGGCGGCGGCCGCCGAATCGCATTCCGGCGGCGTCCCGGAAGCGGCCCGACCCTGCTTTTCCTTCCCGGCTACATGTCCGACATGGACGGCGGCAAGGCGATCGCGCTCGACGCCTGGGCCGGCGAGGCGGGCCGGGCGATGGTCCGCTTCGATTATGGCGGCTGCGGCGTCAGCGAGGGCGACTTCGCGGCGCAAGGCCTGGACGACTGGCTCGGCGACACGCTGGCGGCGATCGACCGGCTGGTGGACGGCCCGGTCCTGTTGGTCGGATCGTCGATGGGCGGCTGGCTGATGCTGCTCGCCGCGCTCGCCCGGCCGGAGCGGGTGGTAGGCGTGATCGGAATCGCCCCGGCGCCCGACTTCACTTCCTGGGGCTTCTCGGACGAGGAGAAGCGCATCATCCGCGACAATGGGCGGCTCGAACAGCCCTCGCCCTACGGCGACGAGCCCTACGTCACGACCCGGACCTTCTGGGAAAGCGGCGAGCGCCACCTGCTGCTCGGCGGCAGGATCGCGGTCGACTGCCCGGTGCGGCTGCTTCACGGCCAGGCCGACGCGGACGTGCCCTGGCGCAATTCGCTGCTGCTCGCCGAGCGGCTCCGTTCAGCCGACGTGCAGACGATCCTGATCAAGAACGGGGACCACCGCCTCTCGCGCGACCAGGACATCGCGCTGCTGATCCGGACGGTGGACGGACTTCTGGAGCATATGTGACCCCTATCCTGATCGCGCTCGGCCTCGCTCAGGCCACCGCAACGCCGGCTCCGCCTCCCCAGGTCACCACGCCGCAATCCTGCCTCGCGCTGGTGCGCAGCGCGCCGGAGCAGGCGGTGGTGGCGGCGAATGCGTGGCGGGCCGAAGGCGGCGCGCTCGACGCGCGCCAGTGCCTCGGCCTCGCTTATGCGGCGCTGGGCCGCTGGCGCTCGGCCGCCACCGTCTATGAGCAGGCGGCGCGCGAAGCCGAGGATGCGCAGAGTCCGCGCCGCACCACCTTCCGCGTCCAAGCCGGCAATGCCTGGCTCGCCGCCGACGAGGGCACGCGGGCGATCCAAGCGTTCGACGCCGCGCTCGCCAACCCGCAGCTCGCCGACCCGCTGCGAGGCGAGGTCCATCTCGACCGCGCCCGCGCCCTCGTCGCGCTCGGCAATCCGGCGGCGGCCCGCGCCGACCTCGATCGCGCGCTGCAGCTGGTGGCTGGCGACGGCATGGCCTGGTACCTCTCGGCCGCTCTGGCAGCGCGCCAGAGCGACCTCGCCCGCGCCGCCACCGACATCGCCCGCGCGCGCCAGCTCGCCGCCGACGATCCCGACATATTGCTGCTCGCAGGAACGATCGCGGGCCTGCAGGGCAATGGCGCCGAGGCCGAACGCCTCTATCGCCAGGTCGCGGCCGCTTCGCCGAACACCGACGCCGGCCGCTCGGCGGCGGCAGCCCTCGCTTCGATGCGCGATGCCGCGCCCGCGGCCGCGCCGCCCGCTCAGCCGCCGCAGGCCCCGCCGCCGCGCTGATCAGTCCTCCGGCGCGAGGAGCCTCGTCCGCTGCACCGTCAGCAAGGCGGCGAGAGCGTCGCGCGGCACGCCCGGATGGCGCAGCGCCGCAAAGGCCAGGACCGCGTCGCGATAGCGCAGCCAGGCCCGCTGCGCCGTGCGGATCCCCTCGGCGGTCACGGCGCCCGGATGATCGCCATGGTCGGCGCGCAGCGCCACGCGATAGGCTGTGTTGAGGTCCGCGTCGGCGCGGCGGAAATCGCCCGGCCCGTAGGGCTGCTCGCCGCCCCGCTCGAGCAGGCGGACCGTCTCGAGCAGCTCGTCGCGCAGCGCCTCCTGCGCCCCGATCTGCATCGCCGCGCGCAGCGTCCCGCTGAGATCGACCTCGCCGTCGCCATGGGCATCGACATAGGCGCCGTGCGCGGCCCGGAGCGCGGCGAAGGCGCGGGCCTGGCTGGGGGCGAAGCGGCCCGAGATTCTGTCGAGCTCCGCCTCGCGCCGCGCGCCGGCGATCGTCGCCTCGTGATCGGCGCAGGCGCCGCCGGCGAGCCCGCTGGTGATGTCGTTGCAGAAGTGGAAGTCGGTGCCGGTCCAGCCTTGCTCCCGCAGCTCGGCGAGGTGGGTCACGCGGCCGTGCGATTCGGCGGGGGCACCTTCGACTCCGCAAGCGAGGTGGATGGCGATTTCGAGGTCGCGCCGAACGCCGGCACCGTTGGCGTAGATCGCCATCAGCGTGGTGCGGCCGGCAAACGGGCCGTTGCTGCCCTCATCCGCCTCGACGAAGGCGCAGAGCCGCGCGCGCTCCGGATCGGCGGGCCTGCCGATGCCGTAATAGAGGCTCTCGGAGCTGCAGCCGCGCAGCGCGGCGGCCTGCTGCGGCGTCGGCCGGTCCGAAGCGGGCGGCTCGCGCGTGCGCAGCGAGCGGCAGAGCGCCTTGGAAGCCTCATATTCCGGGGAATTCGCCCATTCGGCATCGAAATCGCCCCAGTCCTCCGACTGGGCAGCGGCAGCGGCGACGAGCGCGGCGGCACAGAGAGCGAGGATTGCGATCTTCACGCTCGCGATCCTAGCTCCAATCGCGAGCATGTGAACCGCCCCCTTCGACGCCGCGGCGTCGCTCAGGATGAACGGCTGCCGCGCAGCATCTGCGAAGCAATCCAGCGGGCCTCGGGAGCCGCTCTGGATTGCTTCGCTTCGCTCGCAATGACGGGTGGACCGACGTCGAGCGATCATGCTCCAGACGGATTGAGCCTCCCTGCCCTTGGCGTGCGTCGTTCTTGCTCTGTACTTGACAAGCAGGATTTTTCCTATTATAATGGCTGCTGTCGAGTCGCGGCTCGGCACGGCTCTT
>DASQKE010000103.1:0-6196 GCA_035630675.1 Allosphingosinicella sp. | reverse complement strand
CGCTGCCCGATCCGGGGGTAGCGATCGTCGGCGTCGGCAGGCGCGACGTGTCGCACGACGCCGGCCTGCCGCGGCCGATCCGGGTCCATCGTGCCCGGGCCGGCCCGATCGATGCCGAAGACCTCGTAACGCTCAGGCTGTGGGACCAGCACGCCGCGCTCTCCTCGCCGCCGGGACGGCTGCGGGTCGGCGATCTGGTCGGCTTCGGGATCTCGCATCCCTGCGCCACCTTCGACCGCTGGCGCGCCTTGTTCACCGCAGACGATCGCGACCGGATCACCGGCGCGGTGACGACGATATTCTGAGGAAGATCAGTCGGTGCGGTCGCCGGCGCGATAATCGAGGCGGCCGGCGTGAAGGGTCGTTCCGGGCGCACGGGTAAACTGATTGCGCATCGCGGCGACGAATTCCTCGAGCGGAGCGCGAAGTTCGGCAGGCAGCGACAGGTAGGCGGAGAGAAGCGCGCTCGCCCCCTCGCCCAGCGCTTCGGCGCCGCTTCTGCGGCCCGACAATATGTAGACCACGTCCACCTCGGCCTCGACCAGCCGCGCCAGATATTCGGCGCGAAGCTCGCGGCGATCGTTTTCGTAAAGGCTCTGCTTGGGCACATCGGTGCCCACGAGACCGGCGAAATCTGCCTGCTTCAGCCCGAGTCGCTTGCGCTCTTCTGCCAGCCTCGTACCGAAACTCATCGCTTTCGCAAAATCCCTGTTGACAATTCATCCGAAATGGATGAATTAAGCCTCCGATTCGGACCACACCGTTAAGTGCTGGAACATGAAAAGCCGTATTGTCGCGCCAATTGCAAGTGGCGCGAGACATTTGTCGTGCGCCCAATCCCAGAGCCCCCTCATGCCATGCTCAAATCCAGCCGCAGTAAAGCGCGGTCCTCTGCTTCGCTGTTGGGGCGGACCGCGTGAATAGCGCGGACTCGGAGCGCGAGCATGAGCTGCTCGTCGCTGCCGCGCGGGCGGTGCTCCTGTCGCTGCGGGAACCGATCGGGCAACGCGAGCTCCCCCGCGCCGCCCTCGGTGCCCTGCGCATGCTCGAGGCCGCGCTCGACCGAGAAGCGTCGCGGCGACGGTAGCGTCCGGTTGGCCGCCGGCGCAGCCGGGCTCCGGAGGACGAGCCGGTCACCCGGCGACGGCCGGGATCCCGGGTAAATTCGAGCACCGACCACCGCGCACGACAAATCGCGGACGCCTGCCCGGCCTCGGCCTCGCGGCCAGGGATGTCGGGCTCCGCCGGCTTGACGGCGCAGGCGTCCAGTCGACGGCGCGGCGCATCTTCGGCCTCGGCATGGGTGGACGTTTACCTGCTTCCTGAAGCCGCCGCGCGCCGATAGAACGAGCGCTCGGCATGGTGGCGGGGATCTGGACGATGAACGGCTTGGCTCTGGCGCGCGGCGAGGACGGAAGTGCGGCTCCTTCGCCTTCCTGGCGGGAAGACGCGCTCGGCTTCCTGATGGCGCCGGTCGGCCGCGACGAGTTCGTGCGCGACTTTTACGAACAGCGCGCCTTGCTCAACATTCGCGGCGAGCCGGAGCGTTATTCCGAGCTGCTGACGCTGGCGATGATCGACGACTTCATCGCCAGCGCGGACCTGCGCGAAGGGATGATCGAGCTCACCAACCGCAAGAATCCGATCGCCCGCGACGACTATGCCTATGAGGACGGGCGGATCAGCCGCACCGCGGTCGCGCGCCACTATCTCGCCGGCGCGACCATCATCCTTCCTCACCTCCACGAATCCTTGTTTCAGCTCGGGGAGTTCGGCCGCTCGCTCGAGGAAATCTTCTCCTGCCACATCCAGACCAACATCTATCTGACTCCGGAAGGCAATCAGGGCTTCCCGCCGCATTACGACAATCACGACGTCTTCATCATGCAGATCGCCGGTGCCAAGGCCTGGCGGCTCTACGACACGCCGGTGGCGACGCCCTATCGCGGCGAGCGCTTCAAGCTCGAGGAGCACAAGCCGAGCGAGGTGCGCCAGGAGTTCACCTTGCGCGCGGGCGACTGCGTCTACATTCCGCGCGGCATGATGCACGACGCCGAAAATGTCGGCGACGAGCCCTCGCTTCACGTCACCGTGGGCATGATCACCAAGACCTGGGCGGACCTGTTGCTCGAAGCGGTCTCCGAGCTGGCGCTGGGCGAAGCCGGCTTCCGCCGCTCGCTGCCGCCCGGCTTCGCCACCCGCGAGTTCGACCGCGAGGTCGCGCGACGCCATTTTGACTCGCTGATCGACACCGTCGCCAGGAATGCGAGCATGGATTCGGCCTTCGACCTGATGGCCGACAATTTCATCCGCGGCCGCCGGCCCAATCTCGCCGGCGTGATCATGCAGCACCCGCCGGTGCCGCAGCCGGGCGATCGCTTCCGCAGGCGCCGCTTCGTGCCGTGGAATGCCGCCGAGGATGAAGGCGATTTGGTGATCGTCGGACCGGGCGGGGATTTACGCTTCAAGGAAGCCGACGGCGACGCGCTCGACGTCGCTCTGTCGGGCGAGCCGTTCGGGGAAGCGGACCTCGCCTGCGCCGAGCCTGCGGAGATGATCCGCCGGCTGTGGGCGAACGGCTATCTCGAAAAGGTCGACTGACTCCAGCCGGATGGGAGGAAGCCCGGGCCCGCGATGGCCCCGGGCTCCAATTCGCCTGCCCGATCAGAGCCTCAGCAGCGGCGGCCGCGCCCGCCCGGATCGCCGTTGCTGCCGCTGTCGCTGTCGCTGCACGAACGCCGGCCGCGGCCATAGCCCGGGGAATCGCTCGGGTCGGAATCGGTGATGCCGGTACGCCCGCGTCCGCCGCCCGGCGGGTCGCTCGGGTCTGAATCGCTGATCGCGCGGCGGCGGCCATAGCCGGGCCGGTCGCCCGGATCGCTGTCGGTGAGACCGGTGCGTCCGCGCCCGCCGCCCGGCGGATCGCTTGGATCGGCGTCGGTGAGACCGCGGCGGCCATAGCCCGGCGAGTCGCCCGGATCGCTGTCGGTGACGCCGGTGCGCCCGCGTCCGCGCCCGGAAGGATCGCTCGGATCGGAATCGGTGACGCCGCTGCGCCCGCCGCCGACCGGGTCGCTCGGATCGCTGTCGGTGACCTGTGCCGCCGCAACTCCGCCGAGCGTCAGCAGCGCGCCGCCGCCGACGGCGCCGCCCGCGACACGGCCGAGAAACGACCGCCGGCTCAACTTGCGAGTGATCTTCATCGCTCTTCCCCTATTGCCCGACCGAAGACCTAGCGGAAAAGCGGAGCAGCGACAACAAAGCCCGCGTGGGCGACAGTCGGTCAGCGCTGCTCGGTGGGGCGGGCATTGCAATAATCGCGGACCGCGGCGACCAGAGCGAAATCGCCGGCGGCACGCGCGACGCGCTCCCCGTCCGCGCAATCGCCGAGTGCGACGATGTCGCCGACGCGCTCGCCAAGCGCGCGCGAGCCCGGGACGGACATGGCGGACGCGGGGGCGGCGGCAGGCTCGGCCGGAGGACGCGCCACCTGCTCACGCTCGGCCTCGATCGACTGCCGGCTGGCGGCATTCCAGTCGACGAACATGCTGCCGAAGCGGGCACGGGTTTCGGCGGAAGGCTCAAGCGCGAAAGCGGGCGCCGCGGCGAGCGAGATGAGGGTCAAGGCGGCGAGGAACGTCTTCACGTCCCCTATATAGGTGAAAAGGCCGATTTGTCAGCCTGTTGGCTGGAGTGCCGCAAGACCGATCGTGCTGCCTGGAAGCCGAAACGATTCGTAACCGCCTACGCGCAACGATCAATCCATCGCGTTCTTGACGTTGTTGAAGGTCGTGCCGAGCTGCGTGCCGAGCTGGCTCATGGCGGTGATCGCGGCGACGGCGATCAGAGCGGCGATGAGGCCATATTCGATGGCGGTCGCACCCTTGCTGCTTTTGAAGATGTTGCGAATGAACCGCATGGCTGGTCTCCCCCGGAAGGCATCCAATCCTCCGACGAGCCTGACTAGCCCTCCGCGGTTAACAATATTCTACCGCCGCCGAGATTCCCGCGCTCGCGCGCCGCTCGAACTTCGGACCTCGAAAAGGTGGTAGCGGAGGAGGGACTTGAACCCCCGACACGCGGATTATGATTCCGCTGCTCTAACCAGCTGAGCTACTCCGCCCCAGGATGTGGGCGCCGCCGCCTCCGGCCGCGACGGCGGGCTATAGGAACCGCCGCTTTGGCGGTCAACCGGAGCGGCGGGCGCCCCTTTTCAACGCCCGGCGTCCCGCCCTGCGCGCCGGAACCCGCCGCCCCGCCTGTCGTTTGCAAGCCGAGTCAGAGTTGCCGGAGACCCGAGATGGAGTTGCTCACACCGCTCGACACACTGTGTCGGCTGATCATCCGGGCGCGCGAGCTGGAGGCGCAGGTGCCTGCTCAGGATCCCGACGAGGCCGCGGACAATGTCGACGACTTCGACGACGAAGGCGGGGACAGGTCGCTCTCCGTCCTCGAGGACGAGCTCAACACCGGCGTCGAGGAGGAAATGCGCGCGACGCTCGACGATCTCGCCGACGACCAGCTCGCCGAAACCCTGGCCCTCGCCTGGGTCGGCCGCGGCACCTATGACGTCAGCGAATGGGACGACGCCTTTGCCGAGGCGAACGACATCGATCCCGAATCCTCGATCGACGAGCTGATGGATATGCCTCTACTCGCCGCCTATCTCGACGCCGGCCTCGCCGCCTTCGACTTCAGCTGCGATGGCGTAGGCCAGGTCGACTGAGGGGCGAATACCTGCCAATTCCATGTCGATCCAAGCCCGTTCGTGCCGAGCGAAGGTTTAGCTGTCGCCCGCCTTTCCTCACCCCCTGAACGGAAAGTCGCGAATCTTCTCCCAGGGGCCGCCGAGATAGCGCCAGGTCGCGAGAGCGCGGATCGCCAGCGGGCGCTGCGTGAAGGTCGCACGCAGCTGCTGCTGCAGCCGGCGCGCCTCGCGCGGCTCGACCTTGTTCTGGATGGTGACGTGCGGGCGCCATGGCGCGATGTCCTGCGGTGTCAGCAGGCCGTGCAGCGCTTCGGCGAGGTCGCCTCGCATGGCCTCCAGCGCTGCGCTCTCGACGCGCAGCGCCGTGCCCTCGCCGAGGTCGATGATTCCGGTGATTGTCGCGCGCGGAGGCCGCGCGGCGGCGCACGACGCGAGGCGCCGGGAGACTTCCGCCTGGGCCGAGGGCGGCAGCTGGCGGAACAAAGTCAGGTGGGCCGGCACGCGGTCGCGCTCGGGCGGGTAATGAGCGCGGCGCAATTCCTGCAGCCAGCCATCGTCGCCCGGTGCGAACAGAGCGGTGACCAGGATCGGGGCAGTCGGCATGCTCATCCCCTCCCCGCTATCAGTGGCGGGTGAGCGCGACAAAGGCAAAACCGGCGGCTATAGGGGCCCGCGAACAGCCACAGACACGGAGTTTCGCGATGCGCGTCGGCGTGCCCAGGGAGATCAAGGTCCACGAATATCGGGTGGGCCTGACGCCGGCCTCGGTTGCCGAGCTGACCGCCGCCGGCCACGAGGTCGTGGTCGAGACCAAGGCCGGGCGCGGCATCGATTTCGACGACCGCGACTATGTCGAGGCCGGCGCGCGCATCGTCGGCACGGCCGCCGAGGTGTTCGCCGGGTCGGACATGATCGTGAAGGTGAAGGAGCCGCAGCAGCAGGAAATCGCTCTGCTCGAATCGCGCCACACGCTCTTCACCTATCTCCACCTTGCCGCCGACAAGCCGCAAGCCGAGGGGCTGATGCGCTCCGGCGCGATCTGCATCGCCTATGAGACGGTGACGGCGCGTGACGGCTCGCTGCCCTTGCTACGCCCGATGTCGGAGGTCGCCGGGCGCATGTCGGTCCAGGTCGGCGCCCATTATCTCGAAAAGGAGCAAGGGGGGCGCGGCGTGCTGCTCGGCGGCGTCCCCGGCGTTCCCCCCGCCAAGGTCGCGATCCTCGGTGGCGGCGTCGCCGGAGTCAACGCGGCGCAGATGGCTGTCGGGATGCGCGCCGACGTCACCATCTACGACATCTCCAACGCGCGCCTCGCCGAGCTCGACATGTTCTTCTCGAGCCAGATCAAGACGGCGTTCGCCTCGCGCGCAGCGATCGCCAACGCGGTCGAAAAGGCCGAGCTGGTGATCGGCGCGGTGCTCGTTCCGGGCGCGGCGGCGCCGAAGCTCGTCACCCGCGACATGCTCAAGACGATGAAGCGCGGTTCGG
>DASQKE010000102.1:0-2541 GCA_035630675.1 Allosphingosinicella sp. | reverse complement strand
GTCTCCGCCCGCCTACGCGATCTTTCCGCGCATCCGCGAGATCGATCGGCTGCTGCGCTCCAGGCCCGATCTGATCGGCCGCGTCGTCGAGGCGCATCCGGAGATGGCGTTCTGGGCGATGAACGGCGACGCGCCCGTTCTCGAGCCGAAGACGACGATCGCAGGGTTGCGGACGCGGCGCCGGCTCTTGCAGGAGGCCGGCATCCCGTCGTCGGTCGTCAACCACATGCCGCCGCGCGGCGCCGCCAAGGACGATCTGCCCGATGCGCTGGCCAGCCTGGTGGTGGCGGAGCACGTGGCGCACGAGCGCGCCCGCTCCCTCCCGGATCCGCCGGAGACGGACGAGCACGGCATTCCCATGGCCATCTGGACCCCCGGGCCCCGATCGGCCGGCCTTGCGGCTGCCGCGGCTTTAGCCTCGCCGCCGCCGCGGGTGTCGCGCGACGACATCCGTGCCGCGCATGCGCGCATCGCCCCGCATGTCCGGCGCACGCCCGTCTGGCAGCTGCCGGCGCGGAGCTTCGGGCATGACGGTCCCGTCAGCCTCAAGCTCGAGATGCTGCAGCATGCGGGCTCATTCAAGCCGCGCGGCGCCTTCAACACGCTGCTGTCGCAGCCGATCCCCCGGACGGGCATCGCCGCCGCGTCGGGCGGCAATCACGGAGCGGCGGTCGCCTACGCGGCAAGACGCCTCGGGCTGAAGGCGCGCATCTTCGTTCCCGAAATCTCGAGCCCGGCGAAGATCGCCGTGATCCGCGCGCACGGCGCCGACATCGTCATCGGCGGAGCGCGCTACGCCGATGCGCAGGAGGCCTGCGACCGCTATGTCGTCGAGACTGGAGCGCTGCGCGTGCATCCCTTCGACGCCGAGACCACGATGGCCGGCCAGGGCACGGTCGCGCTCGAATGGGAGGCCGACGATCCGCATCTCGACACGGCGCTCGTCGCGGTCGGCGGCGGCGGCCTGATCGCCGGCATGGCCGCCTGGTGGGCCGGCCGCGTTAAGGTGGTCGGCGTCGAGCCGCAGGGGTCGCGCGCGCTGCACGCGGCCTTTCAGGCGGGAGCGCCCGTCGATGTCGAGGTGAGCTCGGTCGCCGCCGACTCGCTCGGCGCGCGCAATGTTGGGGAACGCGTGTTCGCGGTCTGCCGCGACAGCGTGGACCGCGTCGCCCTGGTGAGCGACGAGGCCATCGTTGCGGCGCAGCGCGCGCTCTGGCGCGACTGGCGCATCGCCGCCGAGCCGGGCGGCGCCGCTGCCCTCGCGGCGCTCCTGTCCGGAGCCTACCGCCCGCGCGCCGGCGAGCGGGTCGGCGTGCTCCTGTGCGGCGCCAATGTCGATCTTGCAAAGCTCGCGGAGATTGCCGCATGACCGACCTCCCCGTCCGCGACATCGCCCGCGCCCTCGTCTTGGATCCGGAGAACCGCCTTCTCTTGATCGCCTACGAGGCGGCGCGCGACGCCGATCCGGCGCGGCCGGGTGTGCGCCAGGTCTGGGTCCTGCCCGGCGGCGGGGTCGAGCCCGGCGAGACGCACGACGAGGCGCTCAAGCGCGAGCTCGAGGAGGAGATCGGCGTGAGGGACATCACGATCGGGCCGTGGGTCGGCCGCTGCGAGGGGCCGTTCCTCCTGTTCCGCAAGCCGCGCTTCGCCCGCGAGCGCTACGCGGTCGCCCGCCTGGCCGACGACCGCATCGACACGGCCCGGCTCACGGAGAGCGAGGACAATCCGGTGCTCGGCGTGCGCTGGTGGTCCCTGCCCGATCTCGACACGACCACCGACGTCATCGAGCCGCGCGGGCTTGCCGGATTGGTGCGCCGGATCGTAAGCGGCGAGAGCCTCGCGCTGCCCGTCGTCCTGCATTGGGGCGCCGCCGGCGCCAGAGATGGAGCCTGACATGTTCCCCGAGCGTCTCGTCGCAGGATACCGCTCCTTCCTCGGCGAGCGCTTCCCGCGCGAGCGGAGCCGCTTCGCGGCCTTGGCCACGTCCGGGCAGCGGCCCGAAGTCATGGTGATCGGCTGCTGCGACTCGCGCGTCCCGCCGGAGGTCATCTTTGACGCCAGCCCCGGCGAACTCTTCGTCGTCCGCAACGTCGCGAACCTCGTGCCGCCCTATGCGCCCGATGGCGATTACCACGGCACCAGCGCCGCCCTGGAATTCGCCGTGCAGGCCTTAAAGGTCAGGCACATCGTCATCCTCGGCCACGCCCAGTGCGGCGGCATCAAGGCTTTCGCCGACGGCGCGGCCCCGCTCTCGAAGGGCGACTTCATCGGCAAATGGATGACCATGATCGCGCCCGTTGCCGAGCGCCTCGGGCGGAAGGACGGCGGCGAGGACTATCTCGGCCGGCTCGAGCAGGCCGCCATCGAGCAGAGCCTCAAGAACCTGATGACGTTCCCGTATGTGGCGGAGCGGGTCGACGCCGGAGAGCTGACGCTGCACGGCGCCTATTTCGGCGTCGCCACCGGAATCTTGCTGGTGCGCGATCCGGAAAGCGGCAGCTTCGCGCCGGCCGCCTCCCGATCAGCGCAGCGTGATTCCGT
>DASQKE010000101.1:0-2796 GCA_035630675.1 Allosphingosinicella sp. | reverse complement strand
GGCGGGAACCTCGCCGGCGGCGAGGCGGATGAGGCGGCCGCCGCCCGGGGCTGCTTCGACCGCGATCGGATGATGGGGGCTGCTCAGGTTGGCGATCGGAAAGCCCGGCTGGAGATGGATCTCGATCGTCACCGGGTTGAGCGGCCCCGCCTGTCGCGGATCGGCGAGCGGTGCCGTGACCGCCCGCGCGTCGGCGATGGCGGCGTCGCCTTCCAGGGTGTGCGGCGGCACATAGCGTGGCCCCACCACCAGCGGCAGGCGCAGCGCATGGTCGCCGCCGCGCACCGTCACCGGCGCCTGATATTCGATCTCGATGAGGACCGTTTCGCCCGGTCCGATATTGGCGATGCGGTTGACGAACATGTTCGGCCTCTCCTCCTCGACCAAAGCGGCGCGCTGGCCCTCGGCCTTGGCCCGTTCGTAGATCTCGGCGGCCTCGGCGCGCCGCCGGATCTCGCCGACGACGATCCGCTGGCCGACCACCATCTTCAGCGAGTCGACCGCGGCATCCTCGGGCAGCGGATAGAGATAGGTCGCCGCCGCCCAGGTCCGGCCGGTGTTGCGGAACGCCTGGACGACGCGGGTGCGGGCGATCGGCCCGCTGACATGGACCTCGTAATGGGTGCCGAGACGGACCGCGGTGACGTCGGCGCCACCACCGCGCGGGTGCAGCACCAGCGCGCCGGCCGTCATTTCCTCGCCGCCCTCGTCGCCATCGGCGGCGCGCAGCGAGGTGAAGGTCGCGAGCGCGGCCAGCGACAGCAGGAACAGGAGGGACAGGCGCACCGCGTTGCGGCGCGTGTCCCGAGCACGACCGAGGGGTGAGGGCGGGGCCGGAGCGCCGCCGTTTGCGGCTTCGGTCCTGGTGAAAATCGGCATGCGCATCTTTTTTCTCCCCGGCCGCCGTTACTCTGAGGTTCACGACGAACCGTGTACTTTCGTAGACGAGTTGAATGAGCTATACGGATTCCGGCCCGGATCAGGGTCCGGAGCGCTTCCCGCAAAAGTGGGAACCGGTTTTGCGGCCAGGAAGCGCTCCAACATTTTGTGGGTGGACCATTTTCCGAGTCGTCGCGTGCTTCGCACGCAACTCGAAAATGGTCCGAGCGAGGGGCGGGATGAACATTGTCGACTCCACAGGTTTGGAGCCTTCGCCATTAGGAGCCGGCGATCCCGCACAGCCACGATCATTGTCTCTCATTTTCAGCCGTGAACCGCCGCGCCCGGCGGATCGCGGCTGGCCGTTGCGGAGCGCTGCCGATATGTGCGGTTTTGTGCGGACGACTGGTCCGGCTGGGGGAGTCTGATGCTTCACGACGAGTGGCTCGACGAAGCGCGGGCCGAAGAGATCGCCCACAAGGTCCGCGAGGAGCTGGCCCGTCGCCGCATCTCGCGCCAGGCGCTGGCCGACATGGCCCGGATCAGCATCTCGACCCTCGAAAAGGCGCTGTCGGGTCGCCGCGCCTTCACTCTGGCGACGGTGATCCGGCTCGAGGAGGCGCTCGGCAAGCCGCTCCGCGGCGCGGCCCCGGCTCCCATCGTCGCCAACGACCACGCTCCTGACGAGCTGGGCGGCTATTCCCATGCCGGCGTGCGCTGGCTCGAGGGGCGCTATCTGACGCTGCGTCCGCTGTTCGGCCTGGAGCCCGGCATCCACGCCTACATGATCACGATCTGCTGGGATCCGGCCGCGTCGCGGCTGGTCTTCGCCGAATCCCAGCGCGGCGACAGCTTCGCCCAGCACGGCTCGGTGTCGATGCCGCACCTGTCGGGACACATCTATCTCGTCACCAGCGAGAACGGTCAGTACCGGCTGGTCATCCTCGGCCGCCCGACCATTTCAGGTTCGCTCTACGGGATCCTCACCACTTTGCTCGTCGGCCACGGCTCGCAGCTGGTCCCGGCGGCCTGCCCGATCGCCCTGCTCAGGATTGCGGGCGCAGAGGATCCGGTCTTCGGCCGGATCGACCCGGCGCACACCTCGCACGCGGCTTACCGCGCCGAGCTCGACGCCGTCATGGCACGGGACTTCGCGCGCTTCCCGGGCTGACGACCGCCCCGGATGTTGCAGCAACTTCTGCCGCATCGCGGCCTGTTTAAGCATCGAGTTCGCGCGGAGACACGGAGACGCGGAGGAATTGCGGTCGTCTCCGCCAATTTGAATTACCCTTGTCTATCTGTGACTCCGCGCGACCGAATCCGGACTCTGTCCTCCAACGAAAACAGCGAGAACTCGCGGGAAAAGCACTCTCCGCGTCTCCGCGTTTCCGCGCGAACAACAGCGGCGCAGGCACCGCGTGAGGGCCGTCTGCGAACCGCAAGCCGGAACCCTTGCTCGAGCGGATCGCTTCTGCGACGGGAGCCTGACAACCATGGCAGCACCCATCCACATCGGCGTCGGCGGCTGGGACTTCGATCCATGGCGCGGGACCTTCTATCCCGAGGGTCTCGCCAGGACGAAGCAGCTCGAATTTGCCGGCCAGCATCTGACCGCGACCGAGATCAACGCGACCTATTACAAGCTGCAGAAGCCCGAGCTTTACGCCCGCTGGGCGAAGATGGTGCCGGACGGCTTCAAATTCGCGATCAAGGGCTCGCGCTTCTGCTCCAACCGCAAGGTGCTCGGCGACGCCGGCGAGGCGGTGGAGCGCTTCTTCGGGCAGGGCTTGACCGAACTGGGCGACAAGCTCGGTCCGATCCTGTGGCAGTTCATGGGGACGAAGAAATTCGAGCCGGACGATTTTCGCGCTTTCCTGGCGCTGTTGCCGCGCAAGCTGGCCGGAATGCCGCTCCGCC
>DASQKE010000100.1:0-19130 GCA_035630675.1 Allosphingosinicella sp. | reverse complement strand
TGATCCTCGCGAACAATACGATGGATCTCAGCCTCACCTGGATGTCGATCAGTGCGAGCGCCAGCGGCGTGCTCAACGCCACCAACCTGCGCGGCGACAGCGGCATCTCGGACAGCGTGATTGCCGGCTTCGGCACCGCCGGCGGCACGGACGCGATCCGGATCGTCAATACGAACACCAACCTCGGTTCATTCACTCTGGCCGACACCAGTATCTCGGGTGGAGCGACCGCGAACGACGGTCTGTTCATGGAGGCGATCGGCTCGTCCGACATGCGCCTGTTCGTCCAGGATTCGACGTTCAGCGGCCTGTTCGGCGACGGCGTGCAGGTCAACTCCACAGTCGGCAGCACCGGCCAGATCAACGTCACCATCGAAGGTTCGGACTTCGTCAACGCCGCCCCGAACGGCAATGGCGGCGTTTCGCTGAACTCGCTCGGCGCCAGCACGATGCGGGCGCTGGTCGAGGGCAATACCTTCGACGACGTGATGCGGCCGAACACCACCCTCGGAGCGATCAACCTCTCCAACGGGGGCACCGCCACGGCCCACTTCCGGATCGTCGACAACGTCATCGAGGACCTGCCCGGCGCACGCGGCATCAGCTTCAATGGCGACGGGACCAGCACGTCCTATGTGCTGATCGACGGCAACAGCGTCGACCGGCTGGCGAGCCTCACTAAGGCGGCGATCAACGTCAACTTCATAGGAAACGCGGTGGGCGACGTGATCGTCAGCGACAATCTGGTCGGCCAGAACGGCAATCTGTGGACGAGCGGGAACGGCAACGCCAATGCGCTTCTGGTCAATGCGCAGAATGGCGCGCAGGTGGACGTGCTGCTCGACGGGAATTCGGTCACGGCCAATTCCAATATCGAGGTGGTTCGGGTTCGCTCGGTCAACACGGCGGTGATGAACGCGACGGTGACCGACAATATTATCCAGGATACGGCCGGCGCGGATCTCGAGTTCGACGCGAGCGCCGGCCTCGCCACCGGGACTGCCGTGCTCAACCTGAATATCTTCGGCAATCTCTTCTCGGAGGGCGACGCGGACGTCATCCGGCTCAACGACGCCGCCGGCGGGGTGCTCAACGTCACCCAGACGAGCGCGGCCGACGTCTCGACGCTCAACGATGCGGCGACGGTGTCGGTCCTCGGCACGGTGTTCTTCGCCCAGCCGGCGCCGCCGCTGCCGATCGTGCCCGATTTCCCGATGTAGGAATCGATTGGGGGGAGCAGGGGAGGGGACGGCGCGAGCCGGCTCCTCCCTCGCATTTCGGGGCGCCTTTCCTTGAAAAAGCGGCCGAATCCGCTTATCTGGCGGCCATGGCCATCCTGTCGATCGTCGAAGTCCCGGACCCGCGCCTGCGGCAGATCTCCACGCCCGTCGAGGAGGTCACCGACGAGACGCGGGCGCTGATCCGGGATATGTTCGAGACGATGTACGCAGCGCCGGGGATCGGCCTCGCCGCGGTCCAGGTCGGCGTCCCCAAGCGCCTGCTCGTCATCGATCTGCAGGAGCCGGAGGAAGAGGGCGGCGAGCCGGTCCGCGACCCGCGCGTCTTCATCACCCCCGAGATCGTCGAGAATTCCGACCGCGAGCTGCCCTACACCGAGGGCTGCCTCTCGATCCCCGACCAATATGCCGACGTCGACCGCCCCGATCGGATCCGCGCCCGCTGGCTCGACGAGAACGGCACGGCGCACGAAGAGGAGATCGGCGGCTTCCTGGCGGTCTGCCTCCAGCATGAGATGGACCATCTGAACGGCATCTTGTTCATCGACCACCTTTCCCGCCTCAGGCGCGACATGGTCCTCCGGAAGCTCGCCAAGCAGCGCAAGGAACAGGCCAAGCGCGCGGCGTAAGCGGGCGGGCCGAGCGAGACCGTCATCCCGGCGAAGGCCGGGATCTCAGGACGAGAAGTCTCCCCGGCACCTGCAGGGTGCCCTGCACATGCGCCCTCACATGATCTCCCCGAGATCCCGGCCTTCAGCCTCGGGCTGAAGTTTATCCTGAGCGCCTGCCTTGCAGGCAGTCGAAGGGCCGGGATGGCGGCGTTGCACTGACGATCCACCCCTCTTTTCCACAGCAAAATCAAACCCGCGCTTGAGCCTGCGCCCGTCCTCCTCTAGGTTCGCCTTCCGTTCCGCATCTGGGAAACGCGCATGGACGCGACGGCATTTCTCCTCTTCGCCCTCTTGCTCGCTCTCGGGCTGGCTCTCGGCTGGTTCCTCGGCAGCCGGCAGGCCGCCGCGTTCCGCAAGGAGCGCGACGACCGACTCGACGATTTCCGCCGCGCGATCACCGATCTCGCCGCCGCCGAGGAGCGCGCGAAGCAGGTACCGGCCCTGCAGGAGCGTCTCGACGCGGTTCAGAAGGATTGCAGCGCCGCGCACAACGAATGCGCGCGCCTCTCGGCCTCCGCCGACGAGCGCGAGCGCGCGTTCGAGGCGCGGCTCGCCGAGCTGAAGGAAGCGCGCGAGGCCTTGTCGTCTCAATTCAGCGAGATCGGGACCAAGCTTCTCGGCGAGGCTCAAAAGAATTTCCTCGAACGCGCCGACGCCCGCTTCAACCAGGCCGGCGAGAAGCATGAGGAGAAACTGAAGTCGCTGCTGCAGCCGGTCGAGGCGACGCTCAAGCGCTACGAGGAGGGCCTCAGCAAGGTCGAGAAGGAGCGCGTCGACAGCTATGCGGGGCTGCGGGAGGCGGTCGAGCTGGTCCGCTCGGGCCAGACCCAGGTGCGCGACGAGACCGCCAAGCTGGTCAGCGCGCTCCGCCACAGTCCGAAGTCCCGCGGCCGCTGGGGCGAGCAGAGCCTCAGGAACGTGCTCGAACAGGCCGGCCTCTCGCCCTTCGCCGATTTCCAGTCCGAAGTCTCGGTCGACACCGGGGACGGTCGCTTACGCCCCGACGTGATCGTGCGCCTGCCCGGCGGCCGCAAGCTGATCATCGACGCTAAATGCTCCTTGAATGCCTTTCTCGACGCGTCGGAGGCGGTCGACGAGACCGCCCGCTCCGCCCATCTCAAGGCGCACGCTATGTCGATCCGCAACCATGCCCAGCAGCTCGGCGGCAAGAATTATTGGGACCGGTTCGGCGACGCCGCCGACTATGTCGTCATGTACATCCCCGGCGAGCATTTCCTCACCGCCGCGCTCGAGCAGGACGACGGCCTTTGGGAATGGGCGTTCGAGCGTCGCGTCCTGCTCGCCACGCCGACCAACCTCGTCGCCATCGCCCGCACCGTCGCCAGCGTCTGGCGCCAGGAGAAGCTCGCCGAGGAAGCCGCCGAGATCGCGCGGCTGGGCAAGGAGCTCCACGCACGGCTGGCCACGATGGGATCGCATGTCGCGCGCATGGGCCGCAATCTCGAGCTCGCCAACGGCGCCTATAACGCGATGGTCGGCAGCCTCGAAAGCCAGGTCATGACGCAGGCCAAGCGTTTCGAAACGCTCGAAGTCTCGAGCGGCGCCAAGGAGATCGAGCCCCTGCCGCTGCTCGAGGTCACGCCCCGTCCGCTCACCAAGCTGGCCGCGGCGCCCGACGACGATTCGGAGCCGCTCGCCGCCGAATAGCAAAAAGCCCTCCCCATCGAGGGGAGGGACTCAGCGCCGCCACTGGTTCACGACCTCATAGGCCATCACCGCCGTCGCGACGGCGGCGTTGAGGCTGTCCGCCTTGCCGGTCATCGGGATCTTCACCAAGAGGTCGCATTCGGCCTCATAGTCCGCCGGCAGCCCCTGCGCCTCGTTGCCGACCAGGATGAAGGCGGGCTTCGCATAAAGCGGCTCCTGATAGTCGAGCGTCGCGGCGAGGCTGGTGCCGATCAGCGCGCCTTCGCCCGTCCGCAGCCAGGCGACGAACTCCTCCCAGCGGGCGGCGGCGATCCGCTGCGTGAACAAGGCGCCCATCGAGGCGCGGACCGCCTCGACCGAGAAGAGGTCGACGCAATCGTCCACCAGGATCAGCCCGCCCGCGCCGACCGCGTCGCCGGTCCGCAGGATGGTGCCGAGATTGCCCGGGTCGCGCAGCGCCTGCGCGACGATCCAGAGCGGCGCCGCTTCGCGGTCGATCCGTTCGAGCGATGTGTCGAATTGCTCGAACACGCCCAGCATCGTCTGCGGATTGTCCTTGCCGGAAAGCTTGTGGAGGATGTCGGCGTTGGTCTCGATCACCTCCCCGCTCGCCGCTTCCACCTCCGCCACCAGGGTGGCGAGCAGCGGATGCCGCGTTCCGGCACCGTAGAACAGGATCTTCGGCAGGAAGCCCGCCTCGCGCGCCTCGGTGAGGATGCGCAGGCCCTCCGCGATGAACAGCCCCGCTTCACGCCGGTGCTTCTTGTCCCGCAGGCTGCGCACCTGCTTCACCAGCGGGTTCGAAAAGGCGGTGATCTCGCGGGGCACTATTCCTCGCCGAAGCGCGCTTCGACCAGGTCGAGCAGCGCCTGCATCGCCGCGTCCGCGCCCTCGCCCTCGGCGTGGATGATGATCTGGTCGCCATAGGCCGCGCCCAGCATCATCAGGCCCATGATCGAGGTCCCGCAGACCCTGTTGCCGTCCTTCTCGACCTCGACCTCGGCGCTCTGCTGGGCGGCAAGGGTGACGAATTTGGCGCTGGCGCGGGCGTGCAGGCCGCGCTTGTTGGTCATCTCGACCGTACGGCTGACCATCAGGCTGCCGCTTCCCCCAGGATTTCGGACGCGACCGAGATATATTTGCGTCCGGCCTCGTGCGCCGCCCTGACCGCCGCCTTGACGTCCAGCTTCCTGCGGGTGCCGTCGAGCCGGATCAGCATCGGCAGATTGACCCCCGCAATGACCTCGATATTCTCCGATTTCATCAGCGAGATGGCGAGGTTGGACGGGGTGCCGCCGAACAGATCGGTGAGGATGATGACGCCGTCGCCGCCGTCGACTCGTCCGATCGCCGCGGCGATGTCGTTGCGCCGCGCCTCCATGTCGTCATCGGGCCCGATGCAGACAGCTTCGATCTGCTCCTGCCGCCCGACCACATGCTCCATCGCGACGACGAACTCGGCCGCGAGGCGGCCATGCGTCACCAGCACCAGACCGATCATTCATTCACCTTGAAGCTCTCTGCCTGCCCCCGCGGCGCCCTCGATCAGATCGCGCGGAGGCGAGGCGAGGTCGCGATGCTCGACCGTGGGCGAAAAGCCCTCGGCGCGCAATCGGGCCGCGACTCGTTCGGCGACGTGGACCGAGCGGTGTCGCCCTCCGGTACAACCGAACGCGACGGTAACATAGGATTTTCCTTCCGCCTCGTAGCGGGGAAGGAGGGTGACGAGCAAAGCCTCGATCCGCTCGATCGCGTCCGCATAGGCCGGGTCGGCGGCGATATGGTCGGCGACGCGGCTGTCGGCGCCGGTCAGGTCGCGCAGCCCCGGCTGCCAGTGCGGGTTCTTGAGGAAGCGCATGTCGAAGACGAGGTCGGCGTTGCGCGGCAGGCCGCGCGCGAAGCCGAACGACATCACGCTCAGCGCCGGAGCGCTCTGGTCCGAGGAGAAGCGGGTGCGGATCTGCTGCTGGAGCTGGTTGGTGTCGGTGTCGGTGGTGTCGAGGACATGCTCGGCCCAGCGCCGCAATGGCTCCATCAGCTCGCGCTCGGCGGCGATGCCGTCGGTGGCCGGGCGGTCCGGCGCCATCGGGTGCCGGCGCCGGGTTTCGGAATAGCGGCGGATGAGCTCGGTCCCGGCGCAGTCGAGATAGAGCGTGCCGACCGGATATTCGAAGTCCTTGGCCAGTCGCTTGATGTTGCGAACGATGCGCTGCGCATCGAAACCGCGGGTGCGGGTGTCGACCCCGATCGCGAGCGGCCGCGCGGTCGCGCCGCGCGAGGGCGGAGTGGCAAGCAGATTGTCGAGCAAGGCGAGCGGCAGATTGTCGACCACCTCCCAGCCGATGTCCTCGAGCGTCCTGAGCACCGTCGACTTGCCCGCGCCCGAGAGGCCGGTGACGAGGAGCAGGCGCTGGGGAGAGGCTTGGCGCTTCAAGGGGCGGGCAGTCCGAAATGGTCGAGCGCCAGCTCTAGCTTGATCGCTGCCGACGCCTCAAGCGCGGCGAGCGTGACCGCCGGTAGTTCGAGCCCGAGAAACGAGGCGGAACGCGGTTCCGGCAGCCGCTCGGGCGGCGAGTCGAGGTCGATCAGCAGACACAAAGGCGCTTCGCCGACCGCCGCCATCTCGATCAGGCCGATCCCGCGCACCTCGATCCTGCCGGCGATCGCGACGGGCGCCGAGGCGTACAGGCGCCCCCCCTCGGCGCGAAGCAAAGTATAGTCGTCGCTGACCAGGCCGGCTCCACGGTCGATCATGCGCAGCGCCAAGTCGGACTTGCCGCTGCCCGAGCCGCCGACGATCAGGACGCCGCGACCGCCGAGCGCGATGCAGCCGGCGTGGATCGTCCCGCTCATGACGCCGCCGCCGGGAAGCGGGCGACGAAACGGGCGCCACGGCCCCCGTCGTGGCGGTCGGAGACTTCGATACGGCCGTCATGACCCTTGGCGATCGCTCGGGCGATGGCGAGGCCGAGACCGGAATGGCGCCCGAAATCCTCCGCCGGGCGATCCGAATTGAAGCGGTTGAAGATCGTCTCGCGCGCCTCCGGGGCGACGCCGCGGCCTTCATCCTCGACGCTGACGGCGACCTGCCCGTTCGCGCTCGCCGCCACGATCTCGACCAGCCCCCCCTCGGGCGAGAAGGAGATGGCATTGTCGACGATATTGTCGATCAGCCGTACCAGCCGCGCCTCGTCGCCCGTCACGACGGCGCTTCCGGTGCGCGGCCGTGCGAAGGCGACGCCGACGCCGCGCTCCGCGCCGCGCTGCTCCCAGACCGGGATCAAGGCCTCGACCAGCCGGCCGAGGTCGACCGGCTCGAACCGCGCCCGCGACAGCTCCGCGTCGAGCCGCGACGTCTCGGCGATCTCGACGATCAGCCGGTCGAGCCGGTGAACGTCCTGGCGGACCACGTCGAGCAGCTGCCCGCGCAGCTTTGGATCCTCGACCCGGTCGAGGCTGTCGACCGCCGAGCGCAGCGACGCCAGCGGGTTCTTGAGCTCGTGGGTGACATCGGCGGCGAAGGCCTCGGTCGCGTCGATCCGGTCGCGTAGCGCCTGGCTCATGTCGTGAAGCGCGCGGGCGAGGCGGCCGATCTCGTCGCGTCGGGCGGGGAGCATCGGCACGTTGACCTCGCGGTCGCGGCCGAGCCGCACCCGGTGCGCGGCATGGGCGAGGATGCGCAGCGGCCGCGCGATCGTGCGCGCGAGGAACAAGGAGAGCAAAACCGAAAAGGTGATGGTGGCGAGGAGAACGAGGCCGAGCGTCATACGTTCGTCGCGGACGACGCGGCGGATGTCGCGCGCATTGACGGTGAGCAGCAGCACCTCCCCGCTTGGCCCCGCGACCGGGGCCGCGGCCGAGACGAACGCCGTCCCCTCCGGCGCCCGCCACAGCCGCGACACCGTTCGCCTTTCGCCGAGCGCCCTCCGCGCCTCGGGCCAGGCCGCGAGCACATCCCGCGCCGGCTCCTCGAGCAGGGGCGGGCGGCGCGCGCCGACGATCGCGTCGAAGGCGTTGTCGAGCGCGCGCGCGAGGCCCCGGTTCCAGGGCTCGGCGGCGGGGTCGCGCAGCTCGTAGGTGGGCGCCGCACCCTCCCAGCTGTCGAGCCGCCGAGCGCCGTCGGCTCCGTAGATCCTGATCCTCGTCTTCGAATCGCGGCCGAGCCGGACCAGCAGGTCCTGCCGCCGCTCGGCCGCGATCGCTCCGACCATCCGGCCGATCATCGTCGCCTCGGCCGCCACCTGCTCGATCCGCGCCTGGGTCAGTCGGCTGCGGAAGCTGTCGAGATAGAAGAGGCTGCCGGCGAGGATCGCGAGCGCGAAGATGTTGACCGCGAGGATGCGGTGGCGGAGCGCCATCCGCCCCGTCCAGCGCAGAGCGAGCTCGCGCTCCTCATTCTTCTGCAAAGCGATACCCGATCCCGTAGAGCGTCTCGATCGCCGCGAAATCGTCGTCGGCGGCGCGGAACTTGCGGCGCATCCTCTTGATGTGGCTGTCGATCGTGCGGTCGTCGACATAGATGTCGTCCTGATAGGCGACGTCCATCAATTGGTTGCGCGATTTGACCACGCCGGGGCGCTGGGCAAGCGCCTCGAGGATCATGAATTCGGTGACGGTCAGAGTCACGTCATGCCCCGACCAGCTCACCCGGTGCCGCGCCGGATCCATCGCCAGCCGCCCGCGCTCGATCATCGGCTGCACCGGCTCGTCCTCGGCCTCCTCGCCCGGCGGGGTCGCGCGCATCTCGGTGCGGCGCAGTACGGCGCGGATGCGCGCGATCAGCAGCCGCTGCGAGAAGGGCTTGGCGATATAATCGTCCGCCCCCATCGCCAGGCCCAGAGCCTCGTCCAGCTCGTCGTCCTTGGAGGTCAGGAAGATGACCGGCACGGCGCATTTCTCGCGCAGCCGGCGGAGCAGCTCCATTCCGTCCATCCGCGGCATCTTGATGTCGAGCACGGCGAGCTCGGGTGGGTTTTCGATCAGCGCCTTGAGCGCCGCTTCCGGGTCCGAATAGACGCGCGTGACGAAGCCCTCGGACTGGAGCGCGAGCGACAGCGAGGTGAGGATGTTGCGGTCGTCGTCGACCAAAGCGATGGTAACCGGCATCTCCACCTTTTCGCCCCGCATCGCCCCTCGCCCCATCTTAGGGGAGGGTCCGGGGAGGCGCTACCCTTTGACGCAAGCGGGCCGCTCGACTATGCGCTGGCGCGATCCGGACGGCCGCAAGAGCCGCCTTTTTTGTCGTACAAACGCAGGAGAATATCGACGTGGCCATAAGCGTGCCGGCTCACGGTCTCGACGAGCAGGGTATCCTCACGCCTGCCGAGATCCTCTGGAATCTCGGCACCCCGCAGCTTGTCGAGCAGGCGCTCGGCCGCGGCGAGGGCATGCTCGCCAAGGATGGTCCGCTGGTCGTTCGCACCGGCCGCCACACCGGCCGCTCGGCCAACGACAAGTTCATTGTCCGCGACGCCGGGACGGAAACGACGATCTGGTGGGACAATAACAAATCGATGACGCCGGCGCATTTCGCGGCGCTGAAGGCCGATTTCCTCGCTTATCTCGGAACGGCCGAGCGGCTCTACGTCGCCGATCTCTACGGCGGCTCTCAGCCCGAGCACCGCGTTCGAGTCCGCGTGATCAACGAGCTCGCCTGGCACAACCTCTTCATCCGCACGCTCCTTGTCCGCCCTGAGCCAGCCGAGCTTCCCGGCTTCGTCCCCGAATTCACGATCATCGATCTGCCGGGCTTCCGCGCCGATCCCGCCCGCCACGGCTGCCGCTCCGAGACGGTGATCGCGGTCGATCTGACCGGGCGCACCATCCTGATCGGCGGCACCGCCTATGCCGGCGAGATGAAGAAATCCGTGTTCGGCGTGCTGAACTACCTCCTGCCGGCGCAGGGCGTGATGCCGATGCACTGCTCCGCCAATATCGGCCCCGATGGCGACACCGCCGTCTTCTTCGGCCTCTCCGGCACCGGCAAGACGACGCTCAGCGCCGACGCCAGCCGCACCCTGATCGGCGACGACGAGCATGGCTGGTCGGACAGCGCCGTGTTCAACTTCGAGGGCGGCTGCTACGCCAAGATGATCCGCCTTTCCCCCGAGGCGGAGCCGGAGATTTTCGCGACCACGAGGCGCTTCGGCACGGTGCTCGAGAACGTCGCCATCGATCCCGACACGCGCGCGCTCGATTTCGACGACAACAGCCTCGCCGAGAACACGCGCGGCGCCTATCCGATCGATTTCATCCCCAATTCGTCGGCCGAGAATATGGGGCCGGTGCCGAAGAACATCGTCATGCTCACCGCCGACGCGTTCGGCGTGCTGCCGCCGATCGCGCGCCTCACCCCCGACCAGGCGATGTACCATTTCCTCTCCGGCTACACCGCCAAGGTCGCCGGCACCGAGATCGGCGTGACCGAGCCCGAGGCGACCTTCTCGACCTGCTTCGGAGCCCCGTTCATGCCGCGCCATCCCAGCGTCTACGGCAACCTCCTCAAGGCGCGCATCGCCAAGGGCGGGGTCGCCTGCTGGCTGGTCAATACCGGCTGGACCGGCGGCAAATACGGAACCGGCAGGCGCATGCCGATCAAGGCCACCCGCGCCTTGCTCAACGCCGCGCTCGACGGCAGCCTCGCCGGTGCCGAGTTCCGCACCGACCCCAATTTCGGCTTCGATGTGCCGATCGCGGTTCCCGGGGTCGACGCCGCGATCCTGAACCCCCGCGACACCTGGGCCGACAAGGCCGATTATGACGCCGCTGCCGCCAGGCTCGTCGGCCTGTTCACCGCCAACTTCGCCAAGTTCGAATCCCATGTCGACGCCGGCGTCCGCGCCGCCGCCCCCCGCGCCGCGGACGCAGGGGCGCAACAACAGCAACCCCAAATCGCGACCGTCAGCGCCGCCTGAAGCCTCGCAAGAGGGGACACGTACTTTTTCGCGAAAAAGTACGTGTCCCCATGGAGCGCTCGGCCGGGCCGCGCGCTCCTTTTCTTTGCGCGAGGATCGACGACATGACCCGTTTGCCCCGCCTCTTTCCCGACGACGCCGCGATCCGGCGCATCGGCGAGGGCCTGCTCGCGCGCACTCTGCCGCGCCCCGACTGGACCCACGAGGCCCACCTCGCCGCCACCTCCTGGCTGATCCTCGAGCGGCCCGAATTCGCCCCCGAGCGCGACCTCCCCGCGATCATCCGCGCTTATAACGAAAGCGTCGGCGGAGTGAACGACGACAGCCAGGGCTATCACGAGACCATTACCCAGGTCTCGATCCGCGGCGTTCGCCGGGCATTGGCGCGCAGCGAAAGCAGGGGCCTCGCCGAGCGCGTCAACGCCCTCCTGCAGGCGCCCGAGGGCCGCCGCGACTGGCCGCTCAATTTCTACAGCCCGGAGCTGCTCTTCTCGAAGACGGCGCGGCTCGGCTGGGTGGAGCCGGACCTCGCGCCGCTGCCGGATCAGGTGAGCGCGGCCTCGTCGTCGGCGAGGTGCAGATAGGCGCTGTCGAAGTCGCCGGCCTCCGCCAGCTTCTTCCAGTCGCCGATGGTGACCGACCGACTGCCGCGGCGGGTGATCAGCCGTTCCGCCTCGAGACTCTTCAGCGTGCGGTTGACGTGGACGGGGGTGAGGCCGGTGCAATCGGCGAGCTGCTCCTGAGTCATCGGCAGCTCGTAATCGGTCGCTGCGCCGAGGCCTGCCACCTGCAGCCGCAGCGAGAATTCGCACAACAGATGCGCGAGGCGGGTGCGCGCGTCGCGCCGGCCGACATTGGCGACCCATTCGCGGAACACCGAGGCATCGACCAGGGTGTCGAACCACATCGCCACGCCGACGCGCGGATGGCGGAAGGCGAGATCGACGATCGCCTCGCGCGGGATCATCGCGACTTCGCAGTCGGTCAGCGTCTGGACGCTGTGATCGGCGACGCGCAGGAACGAGTTCTGCAGGTCGACGAGGTCGCCCTTCATGTGGACCGAGACGATCTGCCGCCCGCCGTCGCCGACGATCTTGTGCCGGATCGCGAAGCCCGAGACGAGCAGGCAGGAAAATTCCGTCTTGTCGCGTTCGCGCACGACATGGCCGAGCCGCTCGATCTTCTTACTGCGGTAGGGAAGGGCGAGGATCGCCGCCGCATCGGCCGGCTCGAGCGCCGTCCAGTAGGAGAGCTTGCGCACCATCGGCTGCAGGGGGTGGTTTTCGATGCCGGCTCTCCATGGTGGCGAGAGCGCGACGGTCTCTCAGTCGCCGTGCGCCAGAGCGTGCCGACAATGTCTGATCATAACACAGGTTGGCACACGGCTTCCTAACTTATTTAGATTCGGCGCTTGTCCATCATGACCACTCTCTTGGGGACAGTTACGCAAGCCTGGTCCCGGCAGGGAAGGGGACAGCCGCAGTGACCGCCCCGTGCGGCATCGCTATGGACTTCTCGTGTATTATTCCTATAATACACCAAGAGGAGGACGCGACATGTTCGAGAACCCGGTGGCGAAGCGGACCGCGATCGCGGCGGCGATCGGCGCGGTGGTGGCGATCCCGGTGCCGTTCGTGGGGCCGCTGATCGGGGCCGTCGTCGGCGCAGGCTACGGCTTCCTTTCGGCGCGGCGCTGAGGCTCGTCCCGGTCGACTGCCGGCGCCCTAGCAGTCGGCGATGCGCCGCGCGAGGGCCTGAAACCGTGCCTCGAGCGCACGGAGCGCCTGCTCCTCGCCTGCGAAGGCGGCCCTCGCGTCGCGGACATGCTCTTCGCCGACCCATCTGACGCCGAGACAATCCACGCTCATCGTCTGCGACGCTTCCTGCACGGCGCGTTGCACCTCGGCGAGGTCCGCGCCGAGCTCGGAGAGGGCGATGCGGCCGCGCAGCCGGCGCTTCGCCGCCTCGATCCGCTCCTCCTCGGGGATCAGCACTTCGGGGACGGTCGACGGGCAGGGGATGTACCGAACCAGCGGCCCCAACGCCTGCCTGAATGCGGCGCGCTCGGGAGCATGGGCCTCCAGCCGCGCCGCGAGCGAGCAGTCGCGCCCGACGGCATCGCATCCCGCCAGCGCCAGAACCAGGATCGATGCTCTCATCGCCGCATTCCCCGCGTGCCGGCCCCGAGCATGAAGGAACGCCGCCGCTGCGCCACGCTTACTGCATCCAACGCGCCGGCCGCTCGTTGAGCCTTCGAAGCACCATCAAAGGGAGAAAGAACATGGCCGACCTCAGCGGGATCAGCAAGCATATGAACGTGATCGGCGCCCACGGCGCGTTCATCGGCACGGTCGACGCGGTCGAGGACGGGCGGATCAAGCTCACCCGGTCCGACAGCGGCTCGCACGGCGGCCATCATCATTATCTCTCCGGCGGCCTCGTCGCGGGGATCGAGGGCGACACCGTCCGCCTGTCCGCGAACGCCGACGCCGCGATCCTGCTCGAGGAGGAGAAAGGCGGCGAGGCCCTGGCCGACAAGAGCGCGTTCAACTGGCGCACCGCCGGCATCGGCGCGGCCGCGGTCGGCCTGGTCGCTGCGGGCGCGGCCTTGTTCGGGCGGCGGCGCGGGACTCGGGGCGACTAGCATCCCAGGCCCGGCTCAGAGCCGCGTCACCCGCGGCATCGCCCGCTCCTTCTCGAACAAAGCGGTCATCGCCCACACCATCGCGTCCGCCCGGTCGGGGCTGCCCGCGCCCTGATAGCCCGCATAGGTCAGGGCGCAGAGCTGGTCCTCCAGCTCCGGAAAATGCCCCGCCAGCCGCGCCCGTCCGGTCTCGAACCTGAGCGCGATCGGCTCCGCGCGCGCCGCCTTGCTCCTCGTCGCGGGGACGAGGCGGACGGGAAGGTCGGCGTCGACGGCGCGGAGCACGCTCGCGATCATGTCGCCGCCGATATTCTTCTCGGCGACGATCCGGCTCGCGCCCCACAGGGCGGCGGCATCGGCGACCCGGCGCGCCCAGCCCTCGGGCGTGAGGCCCCGGGCCGTCAGGTCGGCGAGCACGTAGACGATTCCGTCGGCATCCTTCCCGCAAACCAGGATCCCGCACGAATCGCCGCCGGTCGAGGCCGGCGGATCGACCGCGATTACGACCAGGAGGGGACAGTCACTTTCACGCAAGGGACAGTCACTTTCACGCGCCGCCGCACCCAATTCCCCACCACGGCGCGAAAAGTGACTGTCCCCATTTACCCGCCCCCGCTCGATCAGCTCGCGCGTCCACAGCGCCCCTTCATGCTCCTCGAGCAGCTCCCCCTCGAGCTCCTGCCGCCCGAGCCGGGTCCCGCCATAGGTCTCGTAGATGCCGGCGCGGAAATCGGCCGCATTGTCGGGATTCTCGTCGGTCCGCCCGTGCGTCCTCGCGGTGCGCGGCAGCGCCAGCACCCGCTTCAGCGCCGGCACCGGCCGCGGCGTCGTGGTGACGATCGTGCGCGGCCGCTCGCCGAGCCTCAGCCCCATCATCAGATTGACCCAGGTCGAGTCGGCCTTGCTTTGTCCTGAGCCTGTCGAAGGAGGCCATTTCGCCAGCTCGTCGCACCAGGCGAAATGATGCTGCGGCCCGCGCAATTTGTCCGGCCGCTCGGCGGAGAAGGCATGGGCCTCGGCGCCGCCCGGGAAGATCAGCAGGCCGCGGCTGCGGAGCCAGCGCGGCGCCTCGTCGCAGCGCGCGGTCGCGAGCAGCCCGCTCTCGCCCTCGACCATCACCCGCGCCACCTCGTCCATGCTCGCCCCGACCAAAGCGATCCTGAGGGGACAGTCACTAGTGACTGTCCCAAACGCCTTCGCCTCCCGCACCCGCGCCCAGATCCATTCCGCCCCCGCCCGAGTCTTGCCGTAGCCGCGGCCGGCGACCAGGGCCCAGGTCCGCCACGGCTCGCCGCCCGGGGCGATGCCGGGGTCGATCTGGCCGTCGCCCGCCTGCCAGGCCCATTCGTCGAGCAGGGCGCGCAGGGCCGGCTGCGCCATCTTGCGCAGCAGCGCCCGCCTCTGCTCGGGCTCCATGGCGCGCAGGTCGCTCATCGCCGAGATCGCCTCGTCGCGCCCGATCGCCCGCGCGCGTCCGTCGCGCCTCGACCCGGGCGTCATCCCTTTTCCCCCGGCGGCGGCGGCAGCCCGCGCCGCGCCCCCATCGCGCGCAGCCTCTTGTCGAGCTCGGCAAAGGCCTCGTCGAAGCTCCAGCGCCGCTGCCGCCCGGGCCGCGCCTCGCGCATTCCGATCCGCCCGTTCCTCCGCTCGTAGCGCGCGAGCAGCTTCAGCACCCGCTCGAACTCGGTCGCCATCACGCCGGTCGGGCAGATGCCCTCGCGCAGCTGCCGCTGCGCCTCGAGCCGCTGGCGCACCGCCTCGGCCTCGAGCTGGACATAGGCCTGGGCCAGCGCCTCGTCCCAGCCGGCGGCGAATTCCGGATCCTTGCGGCGATGCTGGTAGACGGTCGGATAGCTCACCCCCGCCTCCTTGGCCGCCGCGAAGGCGTCGCCGGTGCCGGCGAAGAAATCGAGGAAGATCCGCTTGCGCGCGTCGGTGAAGCGCAGCCGCCGCTTGCAGCGCTGCAGCCGGCGATGGTTGGCGGGCGCGATCGCCATGCCCTCCGCGGGCCCGGCCAGCCGCGCCTTCGCCCGCGCGGCGTCCCCGCGCTCGTCCGCCGCGCTGAGCTCCAGCGACCAGCGATAGGCGAGGTCGAACAGGGGATCGCGCCGCGTGTGATGATAGAAGGCCCGCCACGTCCGCCCGGCGCCAAGCGCCGCCGCATCGCGCGCCGCCCCGCCCCGCAGCGCGGCGACGAACTTCGCCTTCTCCGCCACCGTCACCCGCCGCCGCGGCGCCCGTTTCGAATCGCTCTCGCTCATCCGACATTTTAGAACATATGGTTTATATTGTCGGCAAGTGTATCACGGGTGCGGTTAAAAATAAAGTTTGCGGGCGGCGGGGACAGTCTATCTGACTGTCCCCTCTGGCGCTCTGTCGGGAGTGGAGAGTGCAGGCGGGGCCAGCCACATAAGCCCATGGGGACAGTTGGTCGGGATGGTGCCTGGCACGTGCCAGGCACCTGATGCCCAAGGCACCGATGCCCAGATCTCGTCGTGACGCTGAGTGCGAGGATCGCCGCGTGTTACGCCGCTATCATGCCAGCTCCCGCGCCTGCTCCTCGTCGGATAGTGCCAGGCACGTGCCTGGCACGTGCCTGGCACCAGGAGACAGAATGAGCCTTGGGGACAGTTACGTAACTGCCCCCCGCCGCAGCGCCGCGGCGGCGGCATCGGCGACGCCCTGGCCGCTCACCGTCCGCCGATCGGCACCTGCTACCGGCCTGCCAAGTCAATCTTGAGCATCGGCACCCCCACATGCCAGCCCGTATCGCGAATCGATCACGTTGCCGCCTCCCGGTATTGGCATCCGAACTAATCGATGGCACTCTCTTGTGCACGGTGGAGCTGGAATCCTTCCATGCTCCGCGAAGGAGATGAACGTCCATGGTTGCCGAGGCTTCCGAGATCGACCCGCTGCAATTCATCAATTTTGCGCGCACGACGATGGGCGCAATCGATGGGAACGGATTGGCAAACGAGTTCAGCAACGCAGCCGGGGGCTCATCCCCGAACTTCTGGCAGATTGGCTGCGCATTCGACACCATCCTCGATTACTTCCTCACACTTAAGGAAGCGCGAGTACTGAGCGACCCTGACCGGGCATTGCTTGCCGATCTCCTTCCTCTGGCCGTCCACGGCTATCAATATGGCATCGTCGGCATGTCCGCGGCCTGGTACGACGACTGGTGCTGGTGGGGAATTGCGGCCTCCAAAGCCTTCGACCCGGACTATGAGGCGCTTTTCGGCACCGATTATGGCGATCGCTTTCGGTCCGCGGCGCTGGACCTGTGGGGGCTGGTCGAGGACGGCGACTTCGAACGCATGGCCGGCAGCATTCCCGACGAAGCGTGGGCCAAGGCCGCGGAGATGTATTTCGGCCAGTCCTTTCCCCAGACCACGGTGCAATTCTCGAAGGTCCTGCTCAGCGAGCGGTCGACCTTTCACAAGGGTACGCGCAAGGCCTGGGAGCTGATCGAGCGCGGAGCGACTCCGGCGGGCAGCGATCGCCAGAAGGCCGACCACAGCCATTTTACCACCCAATCCGGCGCTGCATGGGCGGTGCCGCGTTTCCGCGGCGGCTGCTGGCAGTACGACCTCTCGACCGCACCCTTCCCGTGGCAGGACGGGCCGGACTGGGCAAATCCGAACCCGCATGATCAGACGCTGGGCGTCTTCCAGGTCACCTTGATGTCCGGGCTCTACCTTTCCTTCGTCTGCAGCCTCATGGCGGCGGCCAGGCGCAAGACGGCGGAAAACAAATCGGGCGGCGCATGGGACCGTCTGGAGACGTTCGACGCCTACCGGGAGAAGGCGGACGACGTGGTCCGCTTCCTCGCCGACTGGCTCGAAGCGCCCGTTCCCGACTCGCTCGCGCAATACTGGCCCGTAGGGGTGCTGGTGCACGAACGGACCCCGACCTACGCCCGGCTCTCCGACGGCAGCTATCCGCCGGTTCAAGGCTATCTTGAGAACGCCTTTTGGGGCGGCGACCAGGGCCTGATCATGGGAGCGCTGAAACAATATGCCGGGCTTGCCGCCGCCGATGCGCGAGGCGGCGCCGTGCCGCCGAGGGTCGGGACCCTTCCGATGGAGCTCCTGAAGGGCGTCTTCTACAACATGCCCGCGACAAACCTGCCGCCCGGGGAAAACCTCCCGGGGGCGGTCGGCCCGTATCGCGACCCGTCGAACGGTCCGATATCAGGGGATTCCAACGATTACGGCTCCGGATCCGGCATCTTCTGGCGTTATGTCATGCGCTGCTGCCGCCTCGACCCCGCGTTTGCGCCCGAAGCGCGCACGAGCCCGCAGGTCGTTTCAATGGCCGTGAAGTCCGGCACGAACACCAACGGATGGGGGAACGACCTCTTCTCGCCGTTCAACACGGTCGCCGCCGCGATCGGCGCGTGGCACCTCATGACGTCGCCCGTTCGGGAATAGCCTCATCGCGGGAGATCCCGCCCCAGGCGGGATTCAGCGGGCGGGCGGTTCGAGCTCCGGGATCGGCTCCACCTTCAGGCAGGAGCCGGCCGCACCGACGATCCGCACCCGCGCGCCTTCGTCCGCGTCCGGTCCGCGCGCGGCCCAGACGCCGTCGCCGACCTTGACGCGGCCTTCGCCGCCGCGGATCGCGCCGACCACGGTCACGGACTGGCCGATCAGGCGGGCGGTGCGGTCGTTGAGCCTGGGGTCGGCGCTCGCGACCGGGTGGGCCTCGTACCAGCGGCGGCCGGCATAGACGGCGGCCATCGAGAGCAGTGCGAACAAAGCAAGCTGGAAGGCGAGGGGGATCGGGAGCGCCATCACGGCGAGGCCGGTGGCGGCGGCGGCGGCGGCGATCCAGATCGAGAAAATGCCCGGCGCGACCAATTCGACGAGCGCCAGGAGGGCGGCGGCGAGCAGCCACCACCAATGCGCGTCGAGGCCGTCGAAATTCATCGGCCGCCTCCCTCGAAGGGTCCGCGCCGCGGGTCGGCTTTGCTGCCGTCGCTGCCTTGGCCGCCGCCGCCCCCGCCGCCGCCGCTCAGCGCGTCGCGGGCGAGCTCGCCGATGCCGCCCAGCGTTCCGATCAAAGCCGTCGCCTCGACCGGGAAGAGGATGGTCTTGGCATTGGGCGAGGTCGCGAACTGGCTGATCGCGTCGACATATTTCTGGGCGACGAAATAATTGATCGCCTGGGTGTTGCCGCCGGAAATGGCGTCGGAGACGACTTGGGTCGCCTTGGCTTCGGCTTCGGCGGCGCGTTCGCGGGCCTCGGCGTCGCGGAAGGCGGCTTCGCGGCGGCCTTCGGCCTCGAGGATCTGGCCCTGCTTCTCGCCTTCGGCGCGGAGGATCGCGGAGGCGCGGCTGCCTTCGGCCTCGAGGATGACGGCGCGCTTCTCGCGCTCGGCCTTCATCTGGCGCCCCATGGCGTTGACGATGTCGGCGGGCGGGCGGATGTCCTTGATCTCGACTCGGGTGATCTTGACGCCCCAGCTTTCGGTCGCCTGGTCGACCACGCTCAGCAGCCTCGCGTTGATCTCGTCGCGCTTGGAGAGGGTCTCGTCGAGGTCCATCGAGCCCATCACGGTGCGCAGGTTGGTGGTGGTGAGCTGCATGATCGAAAGATAGAGGTCGCTGACCTCATAGGCCGCCTTGGCGGCATCGAGCACCTGGAAGAACACGACGCCGTCCACCGCCACCATCGCATTGTCGCGGGTGATGATTTCCTGGCCCGGAATGTCGAGCACCTGCTCCATCATGTTGATGCGCCGGCCGATGCGATAGAAGAAAGGCGGGTAGAAATTCAGGCCCGGGCGCGCCACTGTCGTGAAGCGGCCAAAATATTCTATCGTATATTGATAGCCTTGGCGGACGATCTTCACGCTGGCGAACAGGTATAGCAGCACGAATACGACAACGATGCTCAGAAAGATTTCCACGGCGCGTCTCCCAGCCGGTACGCTCTTATCATGTAGACAAACCGGCCCCGATCAAGAAGAATCGGCAGCCCATGG
>DASQKE010000099.1:0-2389 GCA_035630675.1 Allosphingosinicella sp. | reverse complement strand
CCGCGAATGCTGGCCGGCGCCACCTCCGAAATATAGGCCGGCGACAGGACGCTGGCCGCGCCGACCGCCATGCCGCCCATGATGCGCGCGGCCACGAAGACGACTTGCGAGCCGGCGAAGCCCTGAACGAGCGCGCCGACGAGGAAGGCCAGTGCCGCGAGCAGCATGACGTTGCGCCGGCCCATCTGGTCGGCCAGCCAGCCGGCGAGAAAGGCGCCGACGAAGCAGCCGATCAGCAGCGACCCGACCGTAAAGCCAAGCCCGCCCGCCCCGAGAGAGAAGGCAGCCTTCAATCCGTCCTGGGTGCCGTTGACCGCGCCGCTGTCATAGCCGAACAGGAAACCACCGATCGTCGCGACCGCGACGATGGCGCCGATGAACCCCATATTGGCCCGTGCCGGGCTCGCTTCTGTCATACTATCCTCCCCAAGGTCCCCCGATTCGTCGGGGCGTTGTCATGGTCGATACTGTTAGCGGTAACAGCCAAAACATCCATGACAAAAATCGGG
The DNA here is from genome assembly GCA_035630675.1 of Allosphingosinicella sp. Taxonomy (GTDB): domain Bacteria; phylum Pseudomonadota; class Alphaproteobacteria; order Sphingomonadales; family Sphingomonadaceae; genus Allosphingosinicella. The sequence goes on along the minus strand of DASQKE010000099.1, from coordinate 1,880 downwards.
GGGAGGGGCGGGCCAGGACCTCAGGGCTTCGCGCGGACGATGCGCGGGCGGCTCGAGGCCGGCGATCCTGAGGATTCGCGGACGATGAGACTATGCTCGAGCACCCGCTCGGCGGGGCCGGTGCGCGTGCCCGAGCGGCGCTCGCGAACATCCTCGAGGAGCAGCTCCAGCGCCGCTTCGGCCATCGCCGAAATCGGCTGCCGCACCGTGGTCAGCTCGGGCCAGACCGTCGTCGCCGGCGCCGTGTCGTCGAAGCCGACGATGCTGATATCCTGCGGGACGTTGAGACCCTTGCGATGGGCGACGCTGACCGCGGCCGCGGCCATGTCGTCGTTGCACGCGAAAATGGCGGTCGGCGGTTCCGGCCGTGCCAGCAGCCGCTCGGTCGCGACCAGGCCGGAGCGGAAGGTGAAATAGCCCTGCTCGATCGGCGCGTCCTCGGGATCGATGCCATGGCTTTCCAGCGCCGAACGGAAGCCGCGAGCGCGCTCGATGCTGGCGATATGGGTGGGGTGACCCTTGATCAGGCCGACGCGGCGGTGGCCGAGCTCGAGCAGATGGTTGGTCATCTCCTGGGCGGCGGAAAAATCGTCGATGCGGACGTTGAGCGCATTGTCGCGCGGCCGGCCCATCGCCACCGTCACCACCGGGATTTGCGCGATTTCGAGCTCGCTGAGGATCGGCTGCGACTCGGACAGAGGCGGCGGCAGGATGACACCCTCGACATTGGTGGTGAGGAATCGCCGGGTCGCCTCGGCCTGTTCGTCGGCGCCTTCCGATTCGCAGGCTTCTATGACGAGGTGACAGCCCGCCCGCCTCGCGCCTTCGAGCGCGCCGACGAGGAACTGGCTGAGATAGGCCGCGCTCGGATTGGCATAGAGCAGGCCGATATGGGTAGCCTGGCCGGCGGCGAGGCTGCGCGCCGCCGTATTGGGCGAGTAGCTGAGCTGGTCGATCGCCTCCTGGACGGCGGCGCGGGTCGTGTCGCGGACGTTCTTCTCGCCGTTGATGACGCGCGACACGGTCATGGCCGACACGCCGGCAATCCGCGCAACATCCTCGATCGTGACGCTGCCTCGACTGCGCCGACTGGGCCTGCTCATTCAATGCCTCCCACGAAAACCTGATAAGCGCGGCGGACTCTGCATGCAAATCGGTTACGCATTGACCGCGGCCCGACCCTGAACCTATTGATGTGAGCGCTACCACAACCGCCACCAGAGCGGGAACGGATAAAGCGAAGGGAGAGGAACATGGGGTTGTTGCGTCGATCCGGGACATCTGCGAGCGCGCCGTTCGCGCGACTTGGCGTGATCGCCCTCGCGGTCGCGGCCTCGATCGCCGGGCTCGCCGCCCGCGCCGATTCCCAGGCCGCTGACCGGCCCCTCTACAAGGATCCGTCGGCGCCGGTCGAGCGCCGCGTCGAGGACCTGCTGTCGCGGATGACGCTCGAGGAGAAGGTCGCCCAGATGCTCTCGTTGTGGGAGCACAAGGACCAGGTCCAGACCCCGGGCGGCGACTTCGCGCCGGACCGGGCGTCGCAGGCCTTCCCGAACGGCCTCGGCCAGATCGCGCGACCCTCCGACCGGCGCGGCGTCGCGACGCCGCCGACCGGCGCCGCCGGCGCCACCGCCGGCCAGGGCAATCGCAATGCCCGCGAGACCGCCGACTATATCAACGCCGCCCAGCATTGGGCGGTCGAGCGCACCCGGCTCGGCATTCCGATGCTGTTCCACGAGGAAGCGCTGCACGGCTACGTCGCTCGCGACTCGACCAGCTTTCCGCAGGCGATTGCGCTCGCCAGCACCTGGGATCCGGCGCTCGCCGAGCGGGTCTTCAACGTCGCCTCGCGGGAGATGCGGGCGCGCGGCGCCCAGCTC
>DASQKE010000098.1:0-7715 GCA_035630675.1 Allosphingosinicella sp. | reverse complement strand
CACCTTCGTTCGCCCAACGTCAACGTCGTCGTGCTCGAGCAGGCGCAGCAGTCGATCACGGTCGACGGCTCCGTCCGTCAGCCGGGCGTGGTCCCGATCCGCGGCTCGACGACCTTGATGCGGGCCGTCGCGCTGGCGCGCGGCACTTCCGAGGATGCGAATCCCGGCCGCGTGGTGGTGTTCCGCACGATCAACGGCCAGCGCATGGCGGCGGCGTTCGACCTTCGGGCGATCCGCCGCGCCCAGGCTGAGGATCCGGCGATCTACGGCAACGACATCGTCGTCGTCGACGGCTCGCGCTCGCGTTCGATCTGGCGCGACGTCCTCGGTGCGATCCCGATCATCGGAGTGTTCGCCCCGACGATCCTGCGATAACCAATTGCTTAGAGATAGGTTGATTCGATGAATGATCAGGCCGGCAGCTTCGCGAGCCCCGGACCCATGGTGCCGTTCGGCTCGGGCGGTGCGCTGGTCGGCACCGGCCTGCGCGAAGTCGTCTTCGCCGGCGGCGGTCCCGCACCGAAGCGCCTGACCCCGAGCGAGATCTGGCGCGTCGTTCTCAAATGGTGGTGGCTGATCGGCGCCATCGTCTGCGGCTGCGTCATTGCAGCATTCGCGCTGTCGCTGCTGACCGAGCCTGAATATCGCGCGCGCACCACGCTCGAAATCAACCGCGAGGGCGGCGTCCAGCCGGTCCAGATGGGCGAGCTGAACCCGCTGCAGATGCAGGATCGCGACTTCATCAACACCCAGGCCGGCCTGCTGCGCAGCCGTGCGCTCGCCGAGCGGGTGGCGCGCGGCCTCAACCTCGGCAATACGCCGCCCTTCGCCTCGGCGTCGACGGACCGCGCCGCGCGGGACTCGCTGGCGGCCAGCTTTCTCGAAGGATCGGTGGCGGTCGAGCCGGTGCGCGACAGCCGCCTGCTCGAGCTGACCGTCGAGAGCACCGATCCGGGGCTCGCGGCGCGGATCGCCAATTCCTATGCCGAGAACTTCATCCGGGCCAATCTCGAGCGGCGGTTCGAGGCGACGTCCTATGCGCGCAATTTCCTCGAGCAGCGTCTCGGCACGGTCAAGTCGCGGCTCGAGCAGTCCGAGCGGCAGCTCGTCGCCTACGCGCAGGCGCAGGGAATCGTGACCCTCAACGTCGACAGCGGCAACGGCGAAGGCGGGCGAAGCGAACAGCCGATCGACGCGAATTCGCTGATCGCGCTCAACCAGGCGCTCCAGGAAGCGCGCGCCGAGCGCATCTCGGCCGAGCAGCGCTACCGGCAGGCGCAGGGGAACCGCTCGACCACCGAGGTGCTCGGCAATCCGACGGTTCAGTCGCTGACCACCCAGCGCGCCGAGCTCCAGGCGCAGTATCAGGAGAAGCTCGGCATTTTCCAGCCCGATTACCCGGTCATGGTTCAGCTGAAGTCGCGCATCGAATCGCTCGACGCCGCGCTCGCGACGGTGACGGGGAACGTGTCGTCGTCACTGCGCTCGGAGTTCGCCGCCGCGCGGGCGAAGGAGAACGAGCTCGACAGCCAGGTCAACGCGCTCAAGTCGAGCCTGTTGAACCTGCGCGCGCGCAGCATCCAGTACACCATCCTCCAGCGCGAGGTGGATACCAACCGCTCGCTCTACGACGCGCTTCTCCAGCGCTACAAGGAAGTGGGCGTCGCCGGCGGTGTCGGCACGAACGCGGTCTCGGTCGTCGACCGGGCGCAGGTGCCGGTGGCGCCGTTCAAGCCGAACCTGCCGTTCAACGTCGTGCTCGGACTCCTCGCCGGCCTCGTGCTCGGTTTCGGCTCGGCCTTCGCGCTCGAATGGATGGACGACACCATCAAGACGCCCGAGGACCTCACCAACAAGCTGGGCATCGCTCCGCTCGGCATCATACCGGCCCTGCCGAAAGGAACCGCGGTCGAAAACGATCTCGGCGACGCCCGCTCGCAGGTGTCGGAATCGTACCAGTCGGTGCGTACCGCGCTGCAATTCTCTACCGATCACGGCGTGCCCAAATCGCTGTTCGTGACGAGCACGCGTGCCGCGGAGGGCAAATCGAGCTCGGTCCTGGCCATCGCCCAGTCGATCAGCAGGCTCGGCTCGACGGTGCTGCTGATCGACGCGGATCTGCGCAAGCCGACCTTCCGCGGCACCAGCGGCGACTCGGCGGGCCTGTCGAACCTGCTCTCCGGATCGGACGACCTCGAGAAGTGCATCCATCCGACCGACCGCGACTCCCTGTTCCTGCTTCCCGCGGGCAAGATCCCCCCCAATCCGGCCGAGCTGCTCGCGGGCGGCCGGTTCGAGCTGATCCTCCAGCGCGCCACCCAGATGTTCGATCATGTCATCGTCGACGGCCCGCCGGTGCTCGGCCTCGCCGACGCTCCCCTGCTGGCATCGCATTGCGAGGGGACCATCATGGTGATCGAAGCCGGCAAGATCCGCCGCGTCGCCGCGCTCAGCGCGGTCGAGCGGATTCGGGCGGGCGGGGCGCGGATCATGGGCGGCATCCTCACCAAGTTCAGCGCAACGCAGTCCGGCTATGGCTATGGCTATGGCTACGGCTACGGCGACGACAAATATTCCTACCGGCTCGGTGAAGAGCCCAAGAGGCAGATCGAGCTTCTGAAGCGCGCATGAGGTCGGGCAAGCGGCGGGATGCTGCCCGTGGGAAAGGCTTGAGCGTTGCGGGCGTCGCTGCCGCTCTCGCCGCATTGCCGCTCATCTATCTCTCGGTCAGGACGGCGACGGTCGCCCTGAGCCCGGCGGCCGGGGCTGCGCTGCCGCCGCGCGACCTGACCGCGCTCGTGCGGCTCAATCTCCAGGCGGTCGTCGACCCCCGCGTTCCGTTGCCCGGGGAGCTGGTAGACGCCAGCCGGGCCCTCGCCGCGGCCTCGCCGCTCTCCTACGAGCCGTTCGTAGTCCAGGCCCGTGTCGAGGAGCAAAGCGGCCGCCGCGACCGCGCGATCGCCTTGGCCGAAGAGGCGTTGCGACGGAGGCCGAACCTGCTGCTGATCCACGCCCAGCTCGCCGCTTATTATCAGGCGGCCGGGCGGAGCAGGCCGCTGCTGGGTGAAGTCGATTTCATCCTCCGCAAGAGCCCCGAGGCGCGGCGCGTAGTGTTTCCGGAGCTGGCGAAGCTGGTGCGCGATCGCACCGGACTCAGGATCCTGGGCGAGATGCTCGCGAGCAATCCTCGTTGGCGCGGGGAATTCGTTTCATACCTCGAAATGCATCCGCCGCGTCCCGACCAGGCCCTGGGTCTGATCGCGGCGATCCGCGCGGCCAGCCCGTCTGCAAACGTCGCGCCGGAGCGCCGCGTCTATACGCACGCCTTGATGGGCGTCGGCGATTACCGGCGAGCAAGAGCGGCCTGGCTGGAAGGACTGCCGCCGGCCGCCCGGCAGGCTCATGGATTGCTCGTCGACGGTGCGTTCAGGGGCTTGCGCGTCGGGCCGCCGTTCGGCTGGCAATTCCACGACACCGCCAGCGGCCGCGCCGGGCCGGTCGCCAGCTCGGGCGAAGCCTATCTCGACGTCAGCTATTTCGGCGGCGCCGATGCGACTCTTGCCGAGCAGACGCTCGCGCTGGCGCCGGGGCGTTACCGGCTCGCGGCGCGCGCCCGGAGCGACTCCTCGATCTCGTCGGGAGAGGTTTTCTGGCTGGTCCGCTGCCTCCCGGGCGGCTCGGAAGTCGGGCGGCTGCGGCTCCAGGGCCTGACCGGCGAACACCGCATGCTCCGCACGACCTTCTCGATTCCGGCCGGCGCCTGCGCGGGGCAGCGTCTGTCCCTCGAAGCGCGGCCCGGCGACCTCGCCGCTTCGGTCGATGCTCAAGTCGCCGGACTGGAGGTCGTGCGTGAGAATTGAACGCGTCCTCACCGGCGCGGCGACGACGTTGCTCGTGCTTGCGATCCTCCTGGGTGGCGCGAGCGGCGCGCGGGCAGGGGCGGCGGCGAACGCTGCTTTGCAGATTGTCTCCATATTGCTGCTCGTGGCGGCGGTCTGGACGGCGCGCGGCACCACGCTTCCGGCGGGCGCTCGGCCGCTGTTCTGGATCGTCGGTCTGTTCGCCGGCTACACGCTGCTGACGCTCATCCCCCTGCCGCCGTCGGTCTGGGCGGCGATTCCGGGGCGGGAGCCGATCATGCGCGGATATGCGCTCCTGGGCATGGATGCGCCCGCATTGCCGGCGGCGATGCAGCCGCAAAATTCGCTCGCTTCCTTGCTGTGGCTGTTGCCGCCGGCCGCGATGTTCCTGCTGGTGCTGCAGCTTTCCGCGGAGCGCCGCCGCGTGCTGCTGCTGGCGCTGGTGATCATGGCCGGGCTGTCGATCGGTCTCGGCATCACCCAGCTTCTCGGCGGGCCCGGATCCGACCTTCGCTTTTACAGGATCACCAACCCGTCGCTGCCGGTCGGCTTCTTTGCGAACGCGAACCACCTCGCGACGCTGCTGCTCTGTGCGCTGCCGGCCGCGGGCTATTTCGCCGCGCGCGCGGTTTCGAGTTCGCGGCGGCGCGCCAAGCGGTTCAGCGGCGTCGCCGTCGCCGGTACGCTCGGTGCCTTTTTGCTCATCGGCATTGCGATCATCGGCTCGACCGCGGCCTACGGCCTTGCCTTTCCCGCCGCTTTCTCGGCGCTGCTCATCTACCGGCGGGTGGCTCACGGGCGGATCGGCGGTCGCTGGCTCGCGGGGCTCAGCGTCATCTTCATCCTGTTCCTGGGCTTCGCTTTCGCGGGTCCCCTCAATCGCGAGGGGCTCTCGCAGGAGCTGAGCGCGGCCCCGGCGAGCCGTGGCACGCTCGCGGCGACGACGCTCGAAGGCGTCCGGCAGACCTTTCCGGTCGGAAGCGGGCTCGGGTCCTTCGCCGATTATTACCGGACGCTCGAGCAGCCGAATCCGGAAATGAGCGAATATGTCAACCATGCGCACAACGACTATGTCGAGATCGCGCTGGAGCTCGGGCTGGTCGGCGTCCTGCTGGTGCTCGCCTTCCTGTATTGGTGGGGGCGCCGGGTGATCGCCGCCTGGAACGCGGACACGAGCGGCGCCAGCATAGCGCGCGCCGGCTCGGTCATCATCATGATCGTCGTCCTGCACAGCATCGTCGACTATCCGATCAGGACGTCGGCGATGGCGGTCGTCTTCGCCATGGCCTGCGCGCTGATCCTGCCGTCATCGACACGCGGCGAGGCCGTCAGGTCCGGTACGGGGACGCGAGGGCCGGCGCGGCATATCGAGGCGGATTGATGGGCTCGCTTCTCCTCGACCCGCGCGGCGCCACGGGCGATTTCGCACCGGCGGCGACCGCTGCCCGGGAGCGTGGCCGATGAGCTGGGTCGGAGTCGTCGGCATCCTGCTGGGCCTTCTCGCTTATCCCTGGGCGACGATCAGGAGGGAACGGCGCGACTTCGCCTTCTTCATGATCCTCTATCTGCTGCACGTCGCCGCCGGCATCTTCTCCTACCAGCTCGCCCAGACGGGAGCGTCCGACAGCGCGCTCTATTATTACGACCCCGGCCACTTCTACGGGAACGGTTTCGGCCTTTCGACGGGGTTCGTGATCTACATGGTGCAATGGATGCGGGGGCTGATCGGCGGCACCTATCTCGATTATTTCCTGTTGTTCCAGGCGTTCGGATTTTTCGGAATCGCGACCCTGATGAGGATCTTTCAGGAGATTTACGAGGAAATCGGGCAGCCGCAGCCGGTCTTCACCTACCTCCTTCTCTTCCTTCCGGGCCTTCATTTCTGGACGAGCTCGATCGGCAAGGATGCCCCGCTGTTTTTCGGCGCCTGCCTCGCGCTCTGGGCGTCGATGCGCCTCACGCGCCGCTACATCGTCTTCGGCGCCGCGATCGTGATCATGATGGTCTTTCGTCCCCACATCGCGATGCTCGCAATGGCCGCGGGATCGGTTGCGATCCTCTTCGAAAAGCGCACGCGTCCCGCGCTGAAATTCGCGTTGTTCTGCATTGCCGTCGTCGGAACGGGGGTGGTCGCATCAAGTCTGGGCAGCACGTTGGGGCTTGACCTCACCAATGCCGACGCCGTCAGCACCTACATCTCGAGCCGCGAGGAGGTCACGCTTCGCGCGCAGGAAGGCATGAACACCGCCGTGCTCGGTGCGTCGTTCCCGGTAAAGCTGTTCAGCCTCTTGTTCCGGCCCCTCTTCCTCGACGCCGCCGGAGCGCTCGCCTACCTCGCGTCGCTCGAGAATCTCGCCTTCCTCGGCCTGTTCCTGGCGACTTTCGCCAACGTGCCGCGGCTGCTGGCGGTGACCCGCAACATCCTGTTCGCGCGCTATGCGCTCTTTTTCTTCCTTTTCGTCGCCTTCCTGCTGGCATTCGTCTATTACAACGTCGGCTTGGGACTGAGGCAGAAGACGATGTTCGTGCCGGCAATCCTCGTGCTGTTTGTCGCCGGGCAGGCGGTCGCGCGCAGCGTCCGCACGATACGACCGCCGCCCGTCGCGCAAGCCAATTGAACGGATTCCCGCGCAAAGGGGGAACAAGCGAGAGAGAGATATGGTCTCAGCATTGAACAAGGTCGCGGGCATCGCCGAAGACAGCGGCCTCGCACCGGGCCCCGACGAGGCCTGGCCCCGTTTCGATGAGGACGAGATCGCGGCGGCCGCCGCCGTGCTCCGCTCCGGCCGGGTCAATCAGTGGACCGGCACCGAAGTCTTCGCCTTCGAGGAGGCTTGCCGGGAGCGGTTCGGCGGCGGGCGCGGCATCGCGCTGGCCAACGGATCGGTGGCGCTGGAGCTGGCGCTTCGGGCATTCGGGATCGGTCCCGGCGACGAGGTGGTGGTGACCCCCCGCACGTTCGTCGCCTCGGCTTTCTGCGTGCAGCTCGTCGGCGCGGTTCCGGTCTTCGCCGAGGTCGACGCCGATTCGGGCAACATCACCGCGGAAACGATCGAAGCCGTGCTGACTCCGCGGACCCGGGCGGTGATCCCCGTCCACCTTGCGGGCTGGCCGTGCGACATGCCGGCGATCATGGCGCTCGCGCAGCAGCACGGCCTCCGGGTCGTCGAGGATTGCGCGCAGGCACATGGCGCCCGGATCGGCGGCCAGCCGGTCGGCAGCTTCGCCGACGCGGCCGCCTTTTCCTTCTGTCAGGACAAGATTATCTCGACCGGCGGCGAGGGCGGCTACACCAGCTTCCGCGACGACAGGGAGTGGGAGTGGGCATGGTCGTTCAAGGACCACGGCAAGAGCTGGGCGAAGGTCAATGCGCCGGCGGCCGGTGCGGGCTTTCGCTGGCTCCACGACGATGTCGGCACCAACTGGCGGCTGACGGGTCCGCAGGCCGCGATCGGCATCGCCCAGCTGCGCAAGCTTCCCCAATGGACCGAGGCGCGGACGCGCAATGCCCTGATATGGGCCGAGGCGCTCGCGGGCGTCCCCGCGCTTCGCGTGCCCTTGCCCGGCGCGGAAGTGCGCCATGGCTGGTACAAGTTCTACGCCTACGTGCCGGACGGCGCGAAGGGCGAGCGCGACCGCATTCTCGCGCGCGCAAATGAAGAGGGGATCAAATTGTTTTCCGGCTCCTGCTCCGAGGTCTATCTTGAAGCGGCGTTCGACGATCTGCCGCGACCGGACTTCCCCGTCGCGCGCCGGCTCGGCGAGACCAGCCTGATGATGGAAGTCCACCCGACGCTAAGGCCCGAGCTGACGCTGCGGCGGGCCGAGCGGCTGGCGGCGATCGCGCGCGATGTG
>DASQKE010000097.1:0-7560 GCA_035630675.1 Allosphingosinicella sp. | reverse complement strand
CCCGATCACAGTCAGGGCGACCAGGGATCGCCCGGTCCAACGCATGCCGCGCTTTGCGCAAGGTTTGTGGCGCGGGCGAGGCGGTCTCCGGTGCGTCGCGGCGCAGCCAGCGAAAGCCCACTTAGGCGCTGGCGATACGCGCCTGCCCGGGCTCGGCTACGGCGATGCCGGCCCCCGTGTACTCGCTGAGTTTGTTGCGCAGGGTGCGGATCGAGATGCCGAGGATGCGGGCGGCATGCGTGCGGTTGCCGAGGCAATGATCGAGGGTGTCGAGGATGAGATCGCGCTCGACCTCGGCGACCGTGCGGCCGACGAGCGCCCGCGTCACCGCCTCCGCCGTGCGGGCGGCGCGGCTGGCCGGATCGGACGGCACCGGCGCCATCGCTTCGCCTTCGGGCGTGCGGATCGCCTCGGCGTCGATCTCGGGGCCCTCGGCGAGCAGCACGGCGCGATGGATGGTGTTCTCGAGCTCGCGCACGTTGCCGCGCCACGGGCTCCGGCCGACCAGACGCTTCGCCTCGAGCGACAGCGGCCGCATCGGCACGCCGTTCACGTCGGCGTATTTCTTGGCGAAGAACCCGGCCAGCTCGAGGATGTCGGCGGGCCGCTCGCGCAGCGCCGGGATGCGCAGCTGAACGACGTTGAGCCGGTAGAACAGGTCCTCGCGGAACGTGCCCTTGCGGACTTCCTCGGCGAGGTTGCGGTTCGAGGTGGCGATGATGCGGATGTCGACGCGCACCGGCCGGGAGCCGCCGACCCGGTCGATCACCCGCTCCTGGATGGCGCGCAGCAGCTTCGCCTGCAGGCGCACGTCCATCTCGGAGATCTCGTCGAGCAGGAGCGTGCCGCCATGCGCCTCCTCGAATTTGCCGATGCGCCGCGCGACGGCTCCCGTGAAGGCGCCTTTCTCGTGCCCGAACAGTTCCGATTCGAGGAGGTTATCGGGGATCGCCGCGCAGTTGACCGAGACGAAGGCCTTGTCCTTGCGAAGGGATTTGGCGTGCACGTGACGGGCGAGCACTTCCTTGCCGGTGCCGCTCTCGCCGGTGATCAGGACCGACGCCTCCGACCGCGCGATCTGCTCGGCCAGCTTGACGATGCGTTCCATGGCCTCGTCACGCCACACGAAAGAGCGGCTGTCGGCGGCGACCGCCTCGAGCACCGCGGCAATGAGGTCGGGGTCCGGCGGCAGCGGGATGTATTCCTTGGCGCCGGCCTGGATGGCGGCGACCGCGGCGCGCGCGTCGGTGCCGGTTCCGCAGGCGATCACCGGCGTGCGGATGCGCTCGGCGTCGAGCGCCGCGACGAGGTCGCGCACCGACAAGCCGACGTCGATCATGATGAGGTCGGCGCCTTTGGCGCGCAGCACCGAGAGGCCCTGCTCGATGCCGTCCGCCTGGGTCACCCCGGCGCCGCGGCTCATGGCGATCTTGGAGGCGGTGACGAGTTCGCCGTTGAGGCGGCCGATGATGAGAAGACGCATGGATTTGTTCCTTCAGACAGCCGGTTGGATCACGATGCGTTTTGATTGAACCAGTCGAAACGCATGCACGTGACCGATTCCAAAGAGTTGAGCATGCTGTTCGGCAGCATGCTTTAGGGACCGTTCTTGATGATTTCCGTCATGGTCACGCCGAGCCGCTCGTCGACCAGCACCACCTCGCCGCGTGCGACAAGGCGGTTGTTGACCAGGATGTCAATCGCCTCGCCGACGCGGCGATCGAGCTCGAGGATGGCGCCCGGGGCCAGCTTCAGGAGGTCACCGATCGGCATGCGGGAGTTGCCGAGAACCGCCGAGATGATGACCGGCACGTCGAAGACTTGCTCGAGATCGGCCGCGCTCTTGGCCGTGACGGGCGCGTCCCGGGTCGAAGCCGGCGTCATCTGGCCGGCCCCGAAGGCGACGTCGCCTTCATCGAGCTGGGGGAGGGGGAGGTCGGTTCCGGTTGCCATTGTCGTCCTTTGCAATCTGGATCAGCGGCCGGTGCCGGGAATGCCTGCCAGCGCGCCGGCGACGGCCGCTTCGATGCGACCCTGCTCGCGCACCACGCCGCCGTCGGCCCATTCGATGCGGCCGTCGCCCGGCGAAATGTCGGGCTCGCCGATCACCACGAGCCGCCCTTCGTAGCCGCGCTCGCGGGCGATGCGCTGCACGTGCGCCTCGACGGCTTCGACCAGCGCCTCGTTCACGCGCACGACGAGGTGCGGCACGCCGCGCAGGTGCTGGAAGGCCGAGCGGGCGGCTTCCAGGATCGGCTCGAGGGGCTGCGCGGCGAGGGCCGTCCCGGCGAGCTTGCGCGCCAGCGCGCTCCCGAAGGCGAGCGCCTCCTCCTCGAGCCGCGCCTGGTAGGCGTCGAGGCCGGCGAGGAGCGCCGCGGCGCCCTCGGCGAGACGACGGATCGCCGCCGTGAGCTGCGCGTCCGCTTCGGCAGCCCCCTGCCGGCGTCCGTCCTCGACGCCGCGGGCGTAACCGCGCGTTTCCGCTTCCTGCACGGCGGCGATGGTCTTGGCGCTGCCGCCGCTCGGCGCGCCGAAGTCGCAATCGAAGAGGAATTTGCTCGCGCTGGTGCTCACGGGTTTCTGCCTCGTCAGTAGACGAGCTCCTCCTCAGCGCGGTTCTTCGAGATCATGATCTCGCCCTGGTCGGCGAGATCCTTGGCGAGACTGACGATCTTGTTCTGGGCGTCGTCGACGTCCTTCAGCCTGATCGGTCCCATGGAGGACATCTCGTCCTGCAGGTTCTTGGACGCGCGGCTCGACATGTTGGCGAAGAAGAACGTCCGCACCGGCTCGGTGGCGCCTTTGAGGGCGCGCCCGAGCGTATCCTTGTCGACCTGGCGCATGAGGGTCTGGACGCTGCCGGGATCGAGCTTGGTGAGATCCTCGAAGGTGAACATGAGCTCGCGGATCTTCTTGACGGAGCCGCGGTTGACGGTCTCGAGCGCCGCGAAGAAGCGCGACTCCGTCTGCCGGTCGAAGGCGTTGAAGATCTCGGCCATGAGCTCGTTGGCGTCGCGGCGCGAGGCCTGCGAGATGGTCGTGACGAACTCGTTGCGCAGCGTGTCCTCGATATGCTCCAGCGCCTCCTTCTGCACCGTCTCCATCTTGAGCATGCGGTTCATGACGTCGACGGCGAAGTCGTCCGGCAGGATCGAGAGCACGCGGGCGGTGTGGTCGGGGCTGATGCGCGACAGGATGACGGCGACCGTCTGCGGGTATTCGCTGCGCAGGTAGGTGGCGAGAACCTCGGCGTCGATATGCGACAGCCGCTGCCACATGCGCCGGCCGGACGCGCCCTTGATCTCCGAGATGATGCTCGAGACCTGGTCGGCCGGAAAAATCTTGCCCAGCAGCTCCTCGGTGCGGTCGATGCTGCCCGTGACCGCGCCGGCCGTCGAGAGACGGGAGATGAAGTCGACGACCAGCGCTTCGACCATCTTGGTCTCGATCGAGCCGAGCTGGGCCATGGCGTAGGAGACGCGCTTGATCTCGTCTTCCTCGAGCATGGACCAGATCGGGCCGCCATGCTTTTCGCCCAGGATGAGGAGAAGCACGGCGGCGCGCTGCGGCCCGCTCATCTCGTTCACCTCGGCCATTTCGATCTGCTCGCTCATGCGCTCTTCACCTGTTCGACCTCAGCGCTCGTGGATCCAGCCGCGCAGGACGGCGACGGTTTCCTGCGGGTTGGCGGCGACCATGTTGCCGACCTGGTCGACCGTCTCCGCCCGGATTTGGCCGTTGATCTTGGCGATCTCCAGCATTTGCGTGGTGGCGTTATGCTGCGGAAGCGCGGTCACGGGCGCTCCGCTTCCGCCTTGCATGTCGAGCAGGCTCGTCGTGCCGCCGCCGCCGCCGGGGCCGATCGCCTTCCTGACCATCGGGCGCACGACGAAGAGCAGCACGATCAGCGTCAGCAGCGCGATCACGGTGAGCTCGATCAGCCGCAAGATGTCCTCCCGGGTCGGGCTGAACAGGGCCGTCAGGAGCGTTTCCTCGGGAATTTCGGCGACGCCGGCAGGCGACTCGGCAAAGCGCAGGTTGACGACCTCGACCTGATCGCCGCGGTTACGGTCGAAGCCGATGGCGGTCCGCACCAGCGCGGCGATGCGCTCCAGCTCCTCGGGCGGGCGGGGCTGGTAGGTCGTCTCGCCGTTGGCGCCGCGGCTATAGACGCCGTCGAGAAGCACGGCCACCGACAGGCGCTTCACGCGGCCGCCTTCGATCACCTCCGTGCGCGTCGTGCGCGAGATCTCGTAATTGACGACCTCCTCGTTCTTGTTCGAGGCGTCGCGGCCGGGCGGGTTGCCGCCCTGGGCATTGGCGCCGGGCAATTCGTTGCCGACGCTGACGGGACCGTCGGGATTGCCCGAGACCTGATTCTCGGCGCGGGTCTGCGTCGAGCGCACGACGCGGCTTTCCGGATCGAAGGTTTCCGAGCGGCTCTCGATGCGGTTGACGTCGAATTCGGCCGCCACCTGGACGCGGGCGCGTCCGCTGCCGACGATTCCGGCCACGATCTGCTCGACCTGGCCGCGCAGCCGCCGCTCGGTGGCGGCCTGCTTCTCGTCGAGCGCAAGACTGGCCCCGGATGCGTCCGATTGCGCGCCGTCGGCGAGGAGCCGGCCCTGTTCGTCGACGATCGAGACGCGTTCCGGCTTCAGCCCTTCCACGGCGGAGGCGACCAGATGACGGACCGCGCGGACCTGGCCGGGCTCCAGCTCGCCGCGCAGCTTGAGGACGATGGAGGCGCGGGGCGGCTCCCTGTCGCGCTCGAACAGCCGCCGCTCGGGCATGACGAGGTGGACGCGCGCCGCCTGCACGCGCCCGATCGCCCGGATGGTGCGCGACAGCTCGCCTTCGAGGGCGCGCAGGTGATTGATGTTCTGGACGAAGCTCGTCGACGAGAAGGCGTCGCCCTTGTCGAAGATCTCGTAGCCCATGCCGCCGCCCGCCGGCAGCCCTTTGCCGGCAAGGTCCATGCGGATGCGGGCGAGATCGGAGCGCGGCGCCAGAATCGTCTGCCCGTCGCCGCGGGTCTCGTAACGGATGCCCTTGGCGTCGAGATCGCGGACGACGGCGCCGGCGTCCTGCAGGGACAGGTCGGTGTAGAGGACGCCCATGGCGGGTTGCGAGACCCGCATGATGACGAAGGCGAAGAAGGCGATCAGGGCGAGCGTGACGCCGCCCATCGCGGCGATCCGCGTCGGTCCCAGGCGCGTCAAAATTTCCAGGGACCCGTTCACCGGTCGAACCGCCAAGCCTCTGACGCCGCTGTTGCGTGCGTCGGTAGGCAAGAATTTCCCGGTTCTGAGTTAGCGGCGGGTTAACGGCAGAGCGATGCCGCACGAATGATGCAGCGCCGGCCGGCCGGCCGCGTTAGCGAGTCATTCACCAAGACCCCGGAAAACTCGCGATTATTGGCGGTAATGCTGGATGCGGGTCGTCCGCAGGCCGGCGAGGCCGTGCTGGTCGATCGATTGCTGCCAGCTCAGGAACTCTTCGACCGTCAGGGTATAGCGGCTGCACGCCTCTTCGAGGCTGAGAAGGCCGCCGCGCACGGCCGCGACGACCTCCGCCTTGCGGCGGATGACCCAGCGGCGCGTATTGGTTGGCGGAAGGTCGGCGATGGTCAGCGGACTGCCATCCGGGCCGATAACATACTTAACCCGACGGTGGGCTTCGGTCATGATACGCTCACACACACTCAACTGACCACAGGGCCAGACGATAGGGGGCGGCGCTTAAATTTGCCTAAACGGCGACGCAGACTCACGAAATCTGCGATTCGCCTCAGCTCGACGGCCACGTGATGGCCCTCACCTTGTCGAGCGGCACCCGGTTCGACCCCACGATCAGCACCGGCTCCCCCTCGGACACGTCCACGGATTCGACCCGTCCGACGATCTCGGTCTTGACGGACACGCTCTGGCCGGAGGCGTCGCGCGCCGTGATCTGGATCGTGTAGTCGCCGGGCGGCGCCGTGCCGCCGGTGCTCGTTCTGCCGTCCCAGATGAACTTCTGCGACCCGGCCGGCACCGATTGGGTGCTGCTGGCGACGACGCTCCCGCTGCTGTCCAGGATGGTGACGCTCGCCTGCGCGGCGCGCGCCGGATTGATCATCCATTCGGCCTTGCCGTCGGCAAGGCGGGATGTTTTGCCGTCCGCCGTGACCTGCATGCCGACGAAGGAGGCGGCGGTCGACACGGACGATCCGCGCGCGCTCGTGAGGAGCGCGTTAAGGGTGTCGTTCGATTTCAGCTGCTGCTCGACGGACGCGAACTGCACGAGCTGCTGGGTGAATTGATTGGTGTCCATCGGATCGAGCGGGCTCTGGTTCTTGAGCTGCGTCGTCAGGAGCAGAAGGAAGGCGTCGAAATTCTCCGCGATCATGGCGCGGTCCGTCGCCGATTTGGCGGTGCTCGTTGCCGTGGCCTGGCTAGCCGCCGCGCTCGTGATGGAATCGGCCATGTCAGCTCCTCGGGAATCGGATCAGATGCGGACGTCGACGCCGGCGGCGCCGCGCCACCAGCGTGCCGGCCGTGCTTCGGCGGGAACGGCGTCGGCCTTGTCGCGCGACCCTTCGGGCGTGCGCGACGTGCTCTCGCGGCGCGGCTCGCCGCCGTTTTCGTGCCGTCCCTGGCCGTGGCTCCCGTCGCGCAAGGACAGATCGACGCTGCCGTCGGTCGGTTTTAGGCCAGCCTGCTCAAAGGCGCGCTCAAGGCTGCGTGCGTCGCGCTGCAGAAGCGCCAGCGTTTCGACCCGGTCGACGGTGAGGTGCGCCTTGACGCCGCCGTCCTCGTCGATGTCGAGCCGCACCTCGATGCGGCCGAGCTCGGCGGGGTCAAGGCGGATTTCGAAATGGTTGACGCCGGCGAGGCTTTTCAGACCGATCTCGACCGGAACAGCGCCGAGCGGCACCTCAGCGGTGACGCGGATCGGCACCGCGGGGGCGGGCGCCGCCTGAGCGGACGGCGTGCCGGCGGAGGGCACCGGCGAGGCTTGCGCAGCGGCCGGGGCCGGCTCGAACGCGTTCGCAGCCGGTCCGTCGATCTGGACGGCGGCTTTCGCGGCCACGTCGCCGCCTGCGGCTCCGGCCTGAGCGCCCTTGCCGGTCTCGGCCGAGACTGCCTCGCCGGCCCGATCGCCGCGCTCGTGCAGGGGCATCGACGGACCGTGCGCGAAGGTCGGCTTGGCACCGACCGCCGCCGAGCCGTCGTGAGCCGCGGCGCCGGCCTGCGAAGCGGCGGGCTCGGACGCAAAGGCGGCAAGAACGACCGGTGGCGCGAGCGTTGCGCCGGCGGCGGCCTGTGGTGCCGCACCGGCCGCTCCCATCTCTTCGGCGGTGCTGGCGCCGACGGCCCCGCCGTCCGCTGATGGCGTCGCCTCGTCGCTCGCGCCTGCCGGCAGAGAAGCACCGGATTCGCCGGGCGCCGGCCCGGCGGCCTCGCTGGCAGGAAGGGGCACGATGGCAGACGTCACCTCATCGCCGGTCCCTTCGTCGCCGATACTGGACTGCGCTTTTCGGCAATCCGGTTGCGGACCGGCATCGCCGTCGGCCTC
>DASQKE010000096.1:0-5187 GCA_035630675.1 Allosphingosinicella sp. | reverse complement strand
GCGATGAATTCGAGCCACTCGCCGTTGGTGACGAGCCGGTCGGCGAGGCTGTGGCTGTGGAGGAAGACGCGGTGGCGCGGGCACTCATTGTCGAAGGAGAAGCCCGTGCCTTCGTGGCCGATCGCGACGATACCCTCCCGCCCGTCGATCCAGCCCGGAGGAGAGGCGGGCGGGGCGGGCTCCTCCTCCTCCGCGTCCCAGGCCGCGGGCAGCAGCGGGTTGGCGGCGAAGGCGGCGAGCATGTCCATCAGCATCAGCTCCTGATGCTGCTGCTCGTGATTGAGGCCGAGCGCGACGAGAGCGCGCGCGCCGGGCGGCAGCCCCGGAAGCGCAAGCTCGAGCGCCGCGTCGACATGGTCGCGCCAGGCGAGCAGCTCCTCGAGCGAGGGCCGGCTGAGCATGCCCCGCCGCGCCCGCGGGTGGCGCTCGCCCTCGCCTTCATAATAGGAATTGAACAGATAGGCCCAGCGCGCGTCGAACGGCCGGTAGCCCGGGACATGATCGCGCAGGACGAAGGTCTCGAAGAACCAGGTTGTGTGGGCGAGGTGCCACTTGGCCGGCGAGGCGTCCGCCATCGGCTGGATCGTCGCGTCGGCGTCGGACAAAGGCGCGGCGATCGCGCGGCTGAGCGCCCGCACCACGCGATAGTGCCCGGCCGCGTCGCGCGCGTCTCCGGCCCGGATGTTCGTCGCCATCAGCACCCCGCAACGATTCACCCCGTTTAATGGTCCCGGGTGGCCCCCGGCGTCCAGAGGATATCGCCGTCCTGCGCCGCGGCGGCGGCGCGGGCGAGCACGAACAGATGGTCGGAAAGGCGATTGAGATAGACCAGGGCCAGCGGATTGAGCGCGACCTCACGCGCCGCCGCGACCGCCGAGCGCTCGGCGCGGCGGACGATACAGCGGGCCAAATGAAGGTGCGCCGCGCCCGCCCCGCCGCCGGGAAGGATGAAGCTGCGCAGCGGCTCCAGCGCCTCGTTCATCGCGTCGATCTCGCGCTCGAGCCGCTCGATCTGCGACGCGACGATGCGCAGCGCCATTTCGGAGGGCGCGAAATCCTCGCCGGGCGTGGCGAGGTCGGCGCCGAGATCGAACAATTCGTTCTGGATGCGGCGGAGCATCGCGCTCCGGCCGTCGTCCGCGACGTGGAGGGCGGCGAGCCCGATCGCGCTGTTCGCCTCGTCGACGTCGCCGATCGCCTGCGCGCGCGGGCTGTCCTTGGCGATGCGCGAGCCGTCGGCGAGCCCGGTCTCGCCGGCATCGCCGGTCCTGGTGTAGATCCGGTTGAGCCGGACCATCAGCCGCCGCCGCGCATCAGCAGCAAGATGAGGATGACGAAGACGATGGTGAGCGCCTGGAAGAGGACGCGCTTGCGCATCAGCTCCTGGCTGCGCTGGCTGGTAATGTCCCCGCCCTGCGCCATGCCGATGACGCCGCGCACGAGGATGTAGAGCGTCGCGCCGGCGCCGAGCACGATCAGGATGATGAGGAGAGTCTGCATGGCGCCTATCTAGGCACCGGCGGCGGAATATCCACTCGGCATTTTGCCCGTGCGCAGCTCCGCGACGAGCGCGACCGGGTCGGCGCCGGCGGCGCGCAGGTCGGCGAGGGTGGGCGCGCCGTGTCGCTTGGCGAGGCGCCTCCCCTGTGCGTCCGCCAGCAAGGGATGGTGGCGGTAGTGCGGGACGGGCAGGCCGAGCAGGGCCTGGAGGAGGCGGTGAACGTCCGTCGACGCGTAGAGGTCGCGGCCGCGCACGACATGGGTGACGCCCTGCGCGGCGTCGTCGACGGTGACCGCGAGATGATAGCTGACCGGCGCGTCCTTGCGCGCGAGGACGACGTCGCCGAACGCCTGCGGCTCGGCCTGGACCTCGGTGTCGCCGTCCTGCCAGTAGAGCGGCCCGGCGGCAGCCGCGGCGCGGGCCGTGTCGAGGCGCCAGGCGTGCTGCTCGCTCTCCATCCTGCGGGCGCGGTCCTCGGGCAGGAGGCTTCGGCAGGTGGCGGGATAGAGGGGGCCGTCGGGACCGTGCGGGGCGGCGGCGCTGGCGGCGATCTCGGCGGCGATCGCCGAGCGCGTGCAGAAACAGGGATAGACGAGGCCGCGCTCCCTGAGCCGCGCCAGCGCGTCGGCGTAGAGCGGCAACCGCTCGGACTGGTAGAGGATCTCGCCGTCATATTCGAGGCCGAGCCAGTCGAGGTCGGCAAGGATGGCGTCGACATGCTCGGGGCGCGCCCGCCCCGGATCGATGTCCTCGATCCTCAGCAGGAAGGTCCCGCCTCGCTCCCGCGCGACATCGTGGGCGAGCAAGGCCGAGAAAGCGTGGCCCAGATGGAGACGGCCGGTCGGCGACGGCGCGAAGCGGGTGACGACGCTGGTCATCAACTTGGCACTTGACCATGAGTCGCGACTGTTGTTGTCATCGCTCCGTCACCCGCGGCAGCTGGCGTGACCGAACAGGAGATGGGCCGCCGGCTTCGTCTCCCTCGTTCTGAGTGCGACAGGGCCCGGGGGCGGCGTTTCGGGAGAAGTCTCCGACGAAACGGGAGTCGCTCGGCTTGTACCACCCCGATCTTCTGCGTCATCCCGACGGTTGCCCCGCGCTCGTGCTCAACGCCGATTACACGCCGCTCAGCTATTATCCGCTCAGCCTGTGGCCGTGGCAGACGGCGGTCAAGGCGGTGTTCCTCGAACGCGTCGACATCGTCGCCACCTATGAGCGCGAGGTGCACAGCCCGACCCGCGCGATGCACCTCCCTTCGGTGATCGCGCTGCGCCAATATGTGCGGCCGAGCGAATATCCGGCCTTCACGCGCTTCAACCTGTTCCTGCGCGACAAATTCTGCTGCCAATATTGCGGCGACCCGCGCGACCTCACCTTCGACCATGTCGTGCCGCGCGCCCAGGGCGGGCGGACGACCTGGGAGAATGTCGCCACCGCCTGCGCGCCCTGCAACCTCAGGAAAGGCGGTCGCACGCCGCCGCAGGCGCGCATGCACCTCAACCGCCGCCCGATCCGGCCGACCAGCTGGCAATTGCAGGAGCATGGCCGCCGCTTCCCGCCCAATTACCTCCACCAGACCTGGCGCGACTATCTCTATTGGGACGTCGAGCTGGAGGCCTAGGGAATCCCCCGCCACTCAGCGGCGGAACCAGTGCTCGCGGGCGAAGAAGGCGAGGACCGCGAGCCCGATAAGGATGCAGACGCCGACCACGCCCCAGAAGGCCCAGGCCTCGTCCGCGTAGGGGATGCCGGCGACGTTCATGCCGAGCAGGCCGGTGATAAAGGTCAGGGGCAGGAACACGAAGGCGACGATCGAGATCAGCAGCGAGCGCTGGTCGAGCTGCTCGGTGCGCAGGTCGGTGAGCTGCTCGTGGAGAAGGGCCGCGCGCTCGCGCACCGCTTCGAGCTCCTCGGTCATGCGGGCGAAGCGGTCGGCGGCCTCGCGGATGTGGAGGCGGTCGTCGTCGGCGAGCCAGTCGAAGCCGAGCCCGGAAAGCTCGACCAAGGCGTCGCGATTGGGCGCGACGAAGCGGCGGAAGGCGATCGCTTCCGAGCGGATCCCGGCGATCGCGGTGCGCAGGCGATAGAGGTTGCCGGCGTCGAGTTCGCTCTCGCAGGCGTCGAGCCGGTCGCCGAGCGTCGACACCTGCGGATCGAGCTGGCGGCTGATCTCGCGCGCGAAGGCCGAGACCAGGTCGCCGGAATCGCGGATCCTGCCGGCTTCGAACAGGCGGGTCGCCGACTCGGTAGCGGTCATCGTGCGGCGGCTGAGCGAGGTGACGCCGTCGCGCCGCACCCACATCCGGATCGAAACCAGCCGGTCCGAATCGCTCGGGGCGACGTCGCCGGGGCCGCGCAGGTTGACGATCGCACCGTCCTCGAACGCGTCGCAGCGGGGCCGCGTCTCGGTCGCGACCAGCGCCTGCGCGGCGATGTCTGGAATCTCCTGATGTGCCTTCACCAAAGCGAGGTCCGCCTCGTCCCGGCCTTCGAGATGCATCCACAGGAAGCCCTCGCCGCCATACTGGGCGGCCTTCTCCAGCGGGAGCCTGCGGACCGCGCCGCCTTCGACGAGAAGGCCGCCCTCCATCAGATCCCGGCGATCCAGGCGCGCAGCGCCGGGGCGACGTCGTCGCGCTTCAGGGCCAAAGCGAGATTGGCGATGACGAAGCCGGTCTTGTCGCCGCAATCGTGGCGCTCGCCCTCGAAGGTGAGGCCGTGGACGGGCTGGGTGCCGATCAGCTGCGCGATCGCGTCGGTGAGCTGGATCTCCCCGCCCGCGCCTTTCTCCTGATTGTCGAGGATGGCCATGATCTGCGGCTGGAGGATGTAGCGGCCGACGATGCCGAGCGTCGACGGCGCCTCCTCGGGCTTCGGCTTCTCGACGAGGCCGCGGACTTCCGTCAGACTGCCGTCGCGGGCGCCGGGCGTGATGATGCCGTAGCTCGAGGTGCGGTCGCGCGGCACCTCCTGGGCGCAGATGATGTTGCCCCCGACACGGCCATAGGCTTCGACCATCTGGGCAAGGCAGCCGGGCGCTCCGACCATGAGGTCGTCGGGCAGCAGCACGGCGAACGGCTCGTCGCCGACGATCTCGCGCGCGCACCACACGGCATGGCCGAGCCCGAGCGGCTCCTGCTGGCGGACCGAGGCGATCGCGCCGGGCGGGAAACGGGTGATGTCGAGCGGCTCGAGCGACTTGTCGCGCGCGCGCATGGTCGCCTCGAGCTCGAACGAAATGTCGAAATGGTCCTCGAGCGCGCCCTTGCCGCGGCCGGTGACGAAGATCATCTGCTCGATCCCGGCCTCACGGGCCTCGTCGACCGCATATTGGATCAGCGGCCGGTCGACGATCGTCAGCATCTCCTTGGGGAAGGCCTTGGTCGCCGGCAGCAGGCGCGTGCCGAGGCCCGCGACCGGGAAAATCGCCTTGCGGATGCGGCCCGTCATTGCGGGGTTGTCACGCCGGTCTTTTCGGAGCTCGACGGTTCTTCGGTCTCGGGCAGCACCGGCGCGACGCCGCCGTCGGGCGGGGGCAGATCGAAGCGGTCGGGCTCGCGCGGCACCGAGCGCTTGACCAGTTCGTCGATGCGCTCCGGTCGGGCATAGGTCGGCGGAGTCAGCAGATGCTCGGCGGTCGGGGTCGCCTTGGCCAGCAATGGCTTGACCGGCAGCGACTGGAGATC
>DASQKE010000095.1:0-11692 GCA_035630675.1 Allosphingosinicella sp. | reverse complement strand
CCACGTAGCTGTGGGTCGAGCCCGAATCGAACCAGACGTCGAGGATGTCCGTGACCGGCTCGTATTCGTCGAGCGAATAGCCGTTGCCGAGCATCTGCTGGTGGTCGGCGCCGAACCAGGCGTCGGCACCGCCTTCGTGGAAGGCGCGGATGATGCGGCTGTTGACCGCCGGATCCTTGAGATAGTCGCCGGTCTTGCGATGGACGTAGAGCGCGATCGGCACGCCCCAGGCGCGCTGGCGGCTGATCACCCAGTCGGGGCGCCCTTCGACCATCGCGCGCATTCGGTTCTTCGAGCGGGCGGGGACCCAGCGGGTTTCCTCGATGGCGGAGAGGGCGGTGGCTCGGAGCGTGGGACTGGCATCGGTGGTGCGCCCCTCGACTTCGCTCGGGACGAACGAATTCTCTTCACCCCCACCAACCTCGTTCGTGCCAAGCCCTTCGACGCCGCCTGCGGCGTCGCTCAGGATAAACTGCGTCGAGGCGCGCTGCTCCGCGTTCCGGTCCATCGGAATGAACCATTGGGGGGTGCAGCGGTAGATGATGCGGGCCTTGGAGCGCCATGAGTGCGGGTAGCTGTGCCGGAAATCCTGGCTCGCCGACAGAAGGGCGCCCGCCTCGCGCAGGTCGGTGCAGATCGGGCCTTCGGGCGCGTTGAACTTCTGGTTGATCACCGAGCCCTGGCCGCCGAGCCATTCCCAATCGGCGCGGTAGAAGCCGGCATCGTCGACCGCGAACACCGGATCGATCCCCGCCGCCTTGCAGACGAGGAAATCCTCCTCGCCATGGTCCGGCGACATATGGACGAGCCCGGTGCCGGCGTCAGTGGTGACATGCTCAGCGGGCAGGAAGGGGCGGGGCTTAGCGAAGAAGCCGCCGAGACCGTGCATCGGGTGGCGCGCGACGGTTCCGGCGAGGTCTGAGCCCTTGCCCCGCCACTTCACCTCCCCGAATTGAAAAGAAATTCCCATCCGCCGACCCAATTCTTCTGCGAGCGAAAAGGCAGTCAAGAAGGGGCCACGACCATTTACTGTAGCGAGGAGATACTCGACGTCTCCCCCATAGGCGATCGCCTGGTTGACTGGGATCGTCCAGGGGGTCGTAGTCCAGATCACGGCGTGGGCGCCGCGCAGCTCCTCGATCGGGCTCTCGACGATCTCGAAGGCGACGTCGATCTGGGTCGAGGTCACGTCCTCATATTCGACCTCGGCTTCGGCGAGCGCCGTCTTCTCGACGGGGGACCACATCACCGGCTTGGCGCCGCGATAGAGCTGGCCGCTCTCGGCGAACTGGAGCAGCTCCTCGACGATCTTGGCCTCGGCCTCGAACTTCATGGTGAGATAGGGATCGTCCCACTCGCCCATCACGCCGAGGCGCTGGAACTGCTCGGACTGCTTCTCGACCCATTGCTCGGCATAGGCCCGGCATTCGGCGCGGAACTCGCGCGGCGGGACCGCATCCTTGTCGAGCTTCTTCTTGCGATATTGCTCCTCGATCTTCCATTCGATCGGGAGGCCGTGGCAGTCCCAGCCGGGAACGTAGGGCGCGTCGAAGCCGCGCAGGCTCGCCGAGCGCACGACGATGTCCTTCAGGATCTTGTTCATCGCATGGCCCATGTGGATGTCGCCATTGGCGTAAGGCGGGCCGTCGTGGAGGATGTAGCGGGTGCGCCCGGCGCGCGCTTCGCGCAGCTGGCGGTAGAGGCCGGTCTCCGCCCAGCGCGCGAGGATGACCGGCTCCTTCTGGGCGAGGCCGGCCTTCATCGGGAAGTCGGTCTTCGGCAGGAAGACCGTGTCGCGCCAATCCCGCTTCGTGTCTTGCTCGTCGGTCATGTCGCGCGGGGGCTTAAGCGACATGCTGCGGCGCGGCAAGGCGGTGGCGGGCGCCCTCGCAATCGGCCGCCATCTGCGCCTTCAGCGCCTCGATGTCGTCGAACCGCGCCTCGTCGCGGAGGAAGGAGACGAACTCGACCTCGACATTCTGGCCGTAAAGATCGCCGTCGAAATCGAAGAAATAGGGCTCGAGCAGCTCCTTCGGCGGATCGAAGGTCGGGCGCGTGCCGAGATTGGCGGCGCCGTCCAGTACGCGCCCATCCTCGAGGCGGCCGCGGACGGCGTAGACTCCGAAGCGCGGGCGCAGATAGCTGGCGAGAGGGATGTTGGCGGTCGGGTAGCCGAGCGTGCGGCCCCTCTTGTCGCCATGCTCGACCACGCCCTCGATCGCGAACGGTCGGGTGAGCAGGCGCGCGGCGGCGTCGCAGTCGCCGGCCTGGAGCGCGTCGCGGATGCGGCTCGAGGACACCGCCTCTCCGTCCTCGACCACCGGCGCGACCGCGTCGACCGACATCTGGTTGGCGCGGCCGAGGACCATCAGCATGTCGACGTCGCCGCCGCGGCCCTTGCCGAAGGTGAAGTCCTCCCCGGTGACGACGCCCTCCGCGCCGATCCGGCTCGCCAGATAATCGGTGACGAAATCGGGCGCCATGACCGAGGCGAGCTCGCCGTCGAAGCGGAACACGATCATCGCATCGGCGCCGGCGGCGGCGAACAGCCGCTCGCGCTGGTCGAGGCTGGTGAGGCGAAAGGGCGGGAGGTCCGGCTTGAAATGGCGGACCGGATGCGGATCGAAGGTCGCGACCAGCACGGGCCGCCCCTCGGCGCGCGCGCGATGGACCGCACGGGCGACCACCGCTTGGTGCCCCTTGTGAAATCCATCGAAATTGCCGAGCGCGACGATGCCCCCGCGAAGCCGCTCCGGAACCGCCGAGCCGCCGTCAAGCCGCTCCATGCGGCCGCGCTATAGGAGAGGCGCGGGGAGGCGACAATGGCCGGGGGGTTGGGGGTTGGCCGTCCAGCGCCGTCATCCCGGCCCCTCGACTGCCTGCAAGGCAGGCGCTCAGGGTAGACTTCAGCCGATGGCTGAAGGCCGGGATCGCAGGGGGTGAAAGGCGCAGGAGTGGATGGAGCGCCGCATTTGCGCAGGTGCCCTCTCGTCCTGAGATCCCGGCCTGCGCTGGGATGACGAGTTCTGCATCGACGTCCGCTAGACGCGCGCCAGGCTCACGAAGCTGAAGGCGGGGCGGTCATACCTGGCGGGATGGGTCTCGCGCGCCACCTCCCGCCATCGCAACGGATCGAACGGCTCGAGGAACGTGTCCCCCTCGATCGCGGCGTGGACCTCGGTCAGCTCAAGGCGATCCGCGACGGTGCCGAACTGCCGGATGACCTCGGCGCCGCCGATCACCGAGATGTGCGATTCTCGCGCGAGCGCGAGCGCCTGGGGAACGTCCTGCGCGACTTCGACGCCTTCGGCCGCCCAGTGAGGATCCCGTGTCAGCACGATGTGCTGGCGGCCCGGAAGCAGCCGCCCGAGGCTGTCGAACGTCTTGCGCCCCATCACCATCGACGTACCCATGGTCAGCGCCTTGAAGCGCTTGAGGTCTTCGGGAATGTGCCAGGGCAGCTTGCCGTCGCGGCCGATGACGCCGTTCTCCGCCATCGCGACCACAAGGGTGACGATGCTCACACCGCCACCGGCGCGGGGATGTGGGCGTCGGCCTCGTAGCCCGAGATTTCGAAATCCGCATAGTCGTATTGGTCGATCGCGGGCGGCTTCCGCTTGAGCGTCAGCGTCGGCAGCTTCTTTGGCTCGCGGGTGAGCTGGAGGCGGGCCTGGTCGAGATGGTTGGAGTAGAGGTGGCAGTCGCCGCCGGTCCAGACGAACGTGCCGGGCTCGAGATCGCATTGCTGGGCGAGCATGTGGGTGAGCAAGGCGTAGCTGGCGATGTTGAAGGGCACGCCCAGGAAGACGTCGGCGCTGCGCTGGTAGAGCTGGAGGTGGAGCTTGCCGGCGGCGACCTGGGTCTGGAACAGGCAGTGGCAGGGGGCGAGCGCCATGCGGTGGAGGTCGGCCGGGTTCCAGGCGGAGACGATCTGGCGGCGCGAGGCGGGATCGCCGCGGATCAGCGCGATCAGGTTGGCGATCTGGTCGATGCGGCGGCCGTCGGGCGCCTCCCAGGCGCGCCACTGCTTGCCGTAGACCGGCCCGAGATCGCCGGCCTCGTCGGCCCATTCGTCCCAGATGCCGACCTTGTTCTCCTTGAGGTACGCGACGTTGGTGTCGCCGCGCAGGAACCAGAGCAATTCGATCAGGATCGAGCGGACGTGGAGCTTCTTGGTGGTGAGGAGCGGGAAGCCCCTGGCGAGGTCGAAGCGCATCTGGTGGCCGAACACCGAGAGGGTGCCGACTCCGGTGCGGTCCTGCTGTGGAACGCCCTCCTCGAGGATGCGCCGCAGGAGCTCGTGATAGGGCTGCATGGCCAACGATTAGCCGGGTGAAGGCGGCATTCCAAGCGGCGCCGGTTCCTCCATTATGAACTTCATTTTCGAGCAGTCGCCACGCCGCCAAAGGCGCTGGAGGTGGCACATGGCGAAAGGTGATCATCGCGAGCGCCCAGGATGCCGCCGACCTGTTCGGCCCCAGCTTCTCCGACAGCGAGGGCGAGACGCTGGCGGTCGCGCATCTCGACGAGGGGCGGCGGCTGATCGAGCTGGTCGTGATCGAGCCGACCGCGCGCGACCATATCGACCTGCCGGTGCGGAGGATCGTCGAAGATGCGTTGAAGCTGGGCTCGCGGGGTCTCGTTCTCGCCCACAATCATCCCAGCGGCGACGCGCAGCCGAGCTGGGACGACGTCGAATCGACCCGCGAGCTCGCCGAGACGGCCTCGCGGCTCGGCATCCGGCTGCATGACCACCTCATCTTCGCCGGCGAGGAGAGATGCAGCTTGAGGGCGCTGGGGCTGCTCTAGGATAGGGGGACAGTTACTTTCACGCAGCTGAGTCAGCCGGCAGGCTCCGGTGTATGAAAGTAACTGTCCCCGAATCCCTTCAGAGGGTGCAGCCGGGGATCTCCCGGGGCACCGGGCGCGGGCCGCGCGGCTCGAACTGGGCGAAATAGGATTCGGCGTCGAGGCGCTCGAAGCGCGTGAGCTCGTAGCCGACGGCGTTGAACTCGCAGACCAGGAGTCGGGTCGGAGTGCCGTGGCGGCCGGTCGGACGGTCGGCGTCGACGACGACGACGCGGCCGCCGCGCTTGAAGGCGCCGCGCAGGTTCCAGAGGAACTCCGAGGGCCGCGGGATCTCGTGATACATGTGGATCATCAGCACCCGATCGAACGAGGCTTCGGGGAGCAAAGGATTGTTGGGCTGGCCGAGCTTCAGCGCGACATTGTCGAGCCGTTCGCGATGGACCCGGCGGGCGAGCTCGTGGATGGTCTCGGGAACGACGTCCTGGGCGAGGACTCGGCCGCGCTCGCCGACCAAGGGCGAGAGGCGCACCGTATAATAGCCTTCGCCCGCGCCGATGTCGGCGACGTACATGCCGGCGCGGATCTCGGCGAGCTCCATCACCCGCTCGGCCTCGCTGACGCTGTCGCGCGCGTCCTCCTCGAGATAGCCGGAGGATTCGATCGGCGCGACCGGGCGCTGCGGCTCGGGGAAGCTGTTCTGCTGCTCCTCCCCGCCGCCGCACGCGGCGAGGAGAGCCAGCGCCGCGAGGGGCGGAAGGAGTGGAAGTGGCGCAAACCCCGTTCGTCCCGAGCAAAGTCGAGGGGCGCTGGCACTGATTCCGAGCAGCGCCCCTCGACTGCGCTCGGGACGACCGGACTTACGAGCCCCGCTCAGGCCCGTACGGCCCGCGTCTCGCTGTGCCCTAGTCCACATCTTCGACTTCGACCTTCTCGCCGGTGACGCGCTGCGACAAGGCGGCGGCCATGAAGCGGTCGAGGGCGCCGTCGAGGACGTCGAGCGGCGCCGTCGAGGTGATGCCCGTCCTGAGGTCCTTCACCAGCTGGTAGGGCTGGAGGACGTAGGAGCGGATCTGGTGGCCCCAGCCGATGTCGGTCTTGCCCGCCGCGGTGGAATTGGCCTCGGCCTCGCGTTTCTGCAGCTCGGCTTCGTAGAGCTTCGCCCGCAGCTGGTTGTAGGCCTCCGCCTTGTTCTTGTGCTGCGAGCGCTGGTTCTGGCACTGGACGACGATGCCGGTGGGGAGATGGGTGATCCGCACCGCCGAATCGGTGGTGTTGATATGCTGGCCGCCGGCGCCGGACGCGCGGTAGGTGTCGATGCGCAGCTCGCTCTCGTTGATCTCGATCTCGATATTGTCATCGATCAGGGGATAGACCCAGACCGAGGCGAAGCTGGTGTGGCGCCGCGCCGAGCTGTCATAGGGGCTGATCCGCACCAGGCGGTGCACGCCGCTCTCCGTCTTGGCATAGCCGTAGGCGTTCTCGCCCTTCACCAGGAGCGTCGCCGACTTGATGCCGGCCTGCTCGCCGGAATGCTGGTCGACCAGCTCGACCTTCATGCCGTGGCGCTCGGCCCAGCGGCTGTACATGCGCTGGAGCATGCCCGCCCAGTCGTTGCTCTCGGTACCGCCCGCGCCGGAATTGATCTCGATATAGGTGTCGTTGGCGTCGGCCTCGCCCGCCAGCAGCGCCTTGACCTTGTCCTCCTCGGCGCGCTCGGCGAGCTCGGCGAGCGAGCGGACGGCGTCGTCGACCAGGCCTTCGTCGCCTTCGGCCTCGGCCATTTCGCCGAGCTCGACCGTGTCGGCGAGCTCCTGCTCGATCTTGCGGGTGGCCGCGATCGCCTCGTCGAGCCGGCGGCGCTCGCGCATCACGTCCTGCGCGGCCTTCGGGTCGTCCCAGAGCGACTGGTCCTCGACGCGCGCATTCAGCTCGTCGAGCCGGCGCAGCGCGCGGTCCCAGTCGAGGAAGCGGCGCAGCAGCGCGAGCGCGGCTTCGATCTGGTCGACATGGGCTTGCGCCTCGGCGCGCATGAGGAACTCCGACTAGGTGCGAGGAGCTGGCCTAGTAGATGCCGTCCTCGCTTTGCAAGGAATCGGTGCTTTCCTGCGGCGCCGGCTCGGACGGTGCCGACGGGGCAACCGGCCTGCGGCGGACCGGGCGCGGCCGCGTCGCCTTCGCCTCGGCCGCGGCGGCTTCCTGGTCGCGGCGGATGTTCCGGCGCGGCTCGCTCTCGGGCCGGAACGCCTCCCAGATCACCCCGGCGCGCGGATCGGACGGCGGCCAGACCCCGTAGACGCGCTCGCCGGAGCGGCGATCGACCCGGACCATCCTGATCCCGGCCGGGGCGCGGAAGGGCACGACCGGCATGCCCTCGAACGCTTCCCGGGCGAACTGGCGGAAGATCGGCGCGGCGATCGTGCCGCCCTGGGCGTAACCGCCCATCGAGCGCGGCCGATCGAAGCCCATATAGACGCCGGCGACGATGTCGGCCGAGCCGCCGATGAACCAGACGTTGTCCGGCCCCGTCGAGGTGCCGGTCTTGCCGAACAGAGGCCGTTCGAGGTCGCGAAGGATTGTCGCGGTGCCGCGCTCGACGACGCCGGTGAGCATGTGGACGACCTGGAAGGCGGTCATCGGATCCATCACCTGCCGGGCCCTCAGCGGCGGCCGCGGCATCGGGCGCCCGTCCCAGTCGGCGGCGTTGCAATTCTCCATCAGCCGGCAGCGATTGTCGGCGCGCAGGATGACGCGGCCCCTGCGGTCCTGGACGTAGTCGATCAGGCTGGGCCTGAGCTCGCGGCCGTGATTGGCGAGGATGGCGAAGGCGTTGGTGATATCGAGGACCGTCGTATCGCCCGCGCCGAGAGCGATCGCCAGAAAATTGGGATAAGGCTCGCCGTTGGGCTGCCGCAGGCCCACCCGGCCTGCCTGGCGGATGACCTGGTCCATGCCGACCTGGTTCGCGGCGCGTACCGTCATCAGGTTGCGCGACTGCTCGAGCCCCCAGCGCATCGTCTGGGGCCCCGCATAGCCGCCGGAGAAGTTGCGGAAGCATTTCTGGCCGAGGGCGCCGCCCTGCCAGACGCAGAACGGGCCGTCGACGATGATCGAGGCCGGAGTCATGCCGTTGTCGAGCGCGGCGGCGTAGACGAAGGGCTTGAAGGTCGAGCCGGGCTGGCGTTGCGCCTGGGTCGCGCGGTTGAACGACTGGCCGCCGCTCATCGCCCAGCCGCCCTGCATGGCGAGGACGCGGCCGGTCGCGACCTGCTCGGCGACGAAGCCGCCGGAGACTTCCGGGATCGAGCGCAGCGCCCAGGCAGTGCCGTCGCCCGCCTCTGCGCCCTCCCGTTCGACCGCGACGATCATGCCGGGGCGGAGCGCGGCGAAGGCCGGAGTGCCCGTGCCGCGGCGCGGCATCGCTGCGAGCGAGGCGGGCAGCGTCCCGGTCGAGCCGTCGGTGAAGCCGATCGTCGCGGCGCCGGGCTCACGCGAGAGGATGACGGCCGAGCGCCAGTCGGGATCGCCGACGCCGTAATCGGCGAGGGCGAGGCGGGACCGCCAGTCGCCCTCGATATCGATGGTCAGGCCCGAGTCGCGCCAGCCGCGGCCGCGCTCGTAGCGGGCGAGGCCGTCGCGCAAGGCGGTCTCGGCCGCGCGCTGCATCCGCGGGTCGTAGGAGCTGCGGATCCACAGGCCGCCGGAATAGACGCCGTTGGCGCCGCGTTCGGCTTCCTGGCCGTATCGGGCTACGAGCTGGCGGCGGACCTCCTCCATGTAATAGCCGCCGACATTCTGCAGGCTTCGCGCCTGGCCGGAGCGGATCAGCCCAAGCGGCCGAGCTGCGGCATCGGCGCGCTGCGCGGGAGTGATGAAGGCGCTGCGCTCCATCTCCGAGAGCACCCAATTGCGGCGCTGAAGCGCAAAGGCGGCGCGGCGCTCCGAGCTGTACTGGCTCGGGGCCTGCGGGAGGATGGCGAGAAATGCCGCCTCGTGGATGGCCAGCTCCTCCACGTCCTTGTCGAAATAGGCCCGCGCCGCCGCCTGGACGCCGTAGGCGTTGCGACCGAGGAAGATCTGGTTGAGGTAGAGCTCGAGGATCTGCTCCTTCTCCAGCACCGACTCGATCCGCCACGCCAGGAAGAATTCGCGGATCTTGCGGGTCACCGAATATTCGTCGCCGAGCAGGAGATTCTTGGCGACCTGCTGGGTGATGGTCGAGCCGCCGCGGGCGCGCTCGCCGCTTCCCGCCTTGCGCGCGAAATCGAAGATCGCGCCGGCGAAGCCCGGATAGTCGATGCCGCCGTGGCGGAAGAAGGTGCGGTCCTCGGCGGCGAGGAAGGCGTTGATCAGATGGGGCGGGAATTCCTCATACTGAAGCTCGACCCGGCGCTCGCGCGCGAAGCTGTGGGCCGGATCGCCGTCGATGTCGCGGACATAGGAGGGCAGCGGCGGCTCGTAGCTGAGCAGGGTGTCGGCCGAGGGCAGGCCCGGCGCGAAGATCAGGTAGAGGATGAGCAGGATGACGAAGGGCGAGGCGAGCAGGACGACGAGCGCCTTCGCCCAGCGCCGCCGCCACACCGAGCGCAGGCCCCGCCACAGGGCGCCCGCCCAGCCGCCGGCCCGGCTGGACCGCAGCCGGTCCCAGCCGTCCGCGAACCGATCCCAATAGCGGGCGCCGCCGCGGCGAAGGGTGAGGCGGCCGGAATTGCTGTCGGAGCTCATCGCGGCGAGGCTCTAGCGGATCGCCAAGCTGGGGCGCAATGTCGAGTCGTCAGCTGTTTCGCCCAAGCGCGCGCCTCGCGAAATGAGCTTCGACGGCGCGGCGCATGCCTTCGGCGATCTGGGACTGGCCCTCGGACGAGTGGATGTAGGCGACGTCGACGGCGTTGGTGAGATAGCCGCTCTCGAACAGGATCGAGGGGATGTCCGGCGCCTTGAGCACGACCAGGCTGGCGAAGCGGTGCCATTCGGGGCGGAACGGAAAGATCGGCGCGGCCTCGCGGTAGAGGATCCGGGCGAAATCGGCGGAGACGTTCATGCTCTCGCGCTGGGCGAGGTCGATGAGGACGACGTTGACGTTGGGGTCCGAGCTCAGGCGGACGCCGCCGATCAGATCGGCGTCGTTTTCGCGCTGGGCGAGCAAGGCCGCGTGGCGGTCCGACGCGACTTCGGAGAGGGTGTAGATGGTGGCGCCGCGGGCCCCGTCATTGTGCGGGGCGGCGTCGGCGTGGATCGAGACGAACAGGTTCGCATCGAGCCGGCGGGCGATCTCGTAGCGGTCCTGGAGGAGCAGATAGCGGTCGTCGTCGCGGGTGAGGGCGACGCGGACCCGGCCGGTGGCGGCGAGCGCATCGCGGATGCGGCGGGCAAGGGCGAGGGTGACGTTCTTCTCGAGGTGGCCGCCGTGCGGCGAGCTCGCGCCGGGGTCGCGGCCGCCGTGGCCGGGGTCGATGACGACCAAAGGCGCGCCGGCGGCACGGGCCGCGGTCGGGCGGGGGAGGGGCAGGTCGCCGCGGGCTGCGTCTTCGGCCTCGATCGCGATGGTGACGCCTCCCGGGGCATCCGCGGACCTGCCGGCGCGCGAGAGGCCGTCCCAGGCGATCAGGCTCGCGATCAGCGCCAGCACATAGGTCATCGCGCGCATCTGTGCCGCCCCGGGAGCGCGGGCGCAAAGCGAAAAATGGTTTGGCGGTTGCTGCTTGCCTGCGCCGGTGCTAGCGTCTTGGCATCGGGCCGAGCCCCGGGTTTGACGACAAACCCCCGCGCGCGGCCCGTCGAGTAAGCCGGCGTCCGCCGGCCACCGAGGTTGACGCTGCATGAGGCATTTCCCCCCCACCGACACTCGCGCCCTGACGGGCTGCGGCGTGGACGCGGGGGTGTCGCGGCCGGTTTTCGGAACCGGCCTGCCGCTCGCAGCAAAGACGCCCATTTTCTTTGCAACCGGGACCATCGCGCGGCGCGTCGCCGTCGCGCCGCCGTCCGAATACGAGCGCGCGCGCCGCCGCTCCGGCCCAAGCCTGTCGGCCGCGCTGCGCGTGTGGAGTGATATTGATGACGATGCGCATGCTGATCGACGCGCGCCACCGGGAAGAGACCCGCGTGGCCGTGATCCAGGGAAACCGGATCGAAGAGTTTGATTTCGAGTCCGCCGAGCACAGGCAGCTCAAGGGGAATATCTATCTTGCCAAGGTGACTCGGGTCGAGCCGTCGCTGCAGGCGGCGTTCATCGACTATGGCGGCAATCGCCACGGTTTCCTCGCCTTCAGCGAGATCCACCCGGATTATTACCAGATCCCGCGCGAGGACCGCGAGGCCTTGCTCCGCGAGGAGGCCGAGCACGCCGCCGAGGAAGCGCGCCTGCGCGCCGCCGAGGACAGCCATTACGACGACCATGACGACGACGAGGACGAGCCCCGCCGAAGCGTCGACTATGGCGAGGATCGCGGCGACGACGGCTTCGACGCCGCCGGTTTCGATGGGGCCGGCTTCGAAGAAGGCGGCGATGGCGAGCATCACGACGACGACGCCCCGCCCGCGGCCCCCGAGGATGCGGAGAGCGCGAGCGAGGAGAGCGCCGCCGAGGTGCTTCGCCGGAAGCGCCAGAATCTGAGGCGCCGCTACAAGATCCAGGACGTGATCCGGCGCCGCCAGGTCCTGCTCGTCCAGGTGGTCAAGGAAGAGCGCGGCAACAAGGGCGCGGCTCTGACCACCTATCTCTCGCTGGCCGGCCGCTATTGCGTGCTGATGCCGAACACCAGCCACGGCGGCGGCATCAGCCGCAAGATCTCGAACGGCGCCGACAGGAAGCGCCTGAAGCAGATCATGGCGGACCTGCGCCTGCCCTCGACGATGGGCTGCATCGTGCGCACCGCGGGCCTCAGCC
>DASQKE010000094.1:0-3444 GCA_035630675.1 Allosphingosinicella sp. | reverse complement strand
AGGAGATGCTGGCGCGGTCGATGGACGCCATCCCGCCGGGTGCCGACGTGCTGCCGTTCGTACAGCGGGTCTTCGAGACGATTGGCTTCGGCACCGTCTCGACGAGCGGCCCCGACGCCAGACGGCTCGGCTATCTGCGCGCGGGCGACGCGATCACGATGAATCGCGAGCGCCTCGTCGCCGACGCGAAGACCCTGGCGCTGTCGCTCGTCGGAGGCTACGTGCCGCCGCAGCCGCGAACGATTCCGGTCGGCGGTGCGAGCGTGCTCGCCGCGCTGAAGCTCGGCGTCCACCTCGCGTGGCGGGCGGGACGGATCAGCGATCACGATGCGCTGATCGGCCGCAAGCTCGCCTGGATCCTGGCAGGCGGGGATATCCCGGCACCCGCCACGGTGAGCGAGCAGCACCTGCTGGATCTGGAGCGCGAGGCCTTCCTCAGCCTGTGCGGCGAGCGGAAAACGCAGGAGCGGATCGCCCACACGCTGAAGACCGGGAAACCGCTACGGAATTAGTCTTGGAGCCTGTGATCAATTGGAGAGCGAGTGAGCGCAGCGAGCGAGCCACGAGAGCGGAGCGGGGCGTGGGGCCCCCGCGAGCGCCCGCCTGCGCCAAGGCTTCGGCGAGGTCTCGCCGTAGCGCTTCGCGCGGAGGCGGAAGCGTGTAAGGGGGTCCGGGGGACGAAGTCCCACGGAAAATGAATGTTTGATCTAGGACACGGCCCACCGGTCGTCGTCGTGCCGGGACTCCAGGGGCGTTGGGAATGGGCGAAGCCGGCGCTGACCGAGCTCGCGCGGACATGCCGGACGATCTCCTACACCTTGAGCGGCGACATCGGCTCGGGCAGCACGCTGCAGCCCGAGCTCGGGTTCGAGAACTACACCCGGCAGCTCGAGGACGTGCTCGAACGCGCCGGGCTGAAGCAGGCGGTCATCTGTGGCGTGTCCTTCGGAGGGTTCGTGGCCTTGAGATACGCGGCGCGCCATCCCGAACGCGTCTCGGCGCTGATCCTCGCGTCCGCTCCCGGTCCCGGATGGCGCCCGAGCCAGCAGCAGGCGGACTGGATCTCCCGGCCCTGGTGGTCAACGCCCGCGTTCCTGGCGACGTCACCGCTCCGGGTCTGGCCGGAGGTGAGCGCGGCGCTGCCCCACGTCGGGTCCCGGCTGGCGTTCCTCGCGCGCCAGGGGCTGCGCTGCCTGGCGGCGCCGATGATTCCATCGCTGATGGCAGCGAGAGTACATTGCACGGCCGGCATCGATTTCGACGACGACTGCCGGCGCGTTTCGTCGCCGACCCTCGTCGTCAGCGGCGAGGAACCGCTCGACCGCGTCGTGCCGGTAGGTTCGACGCGCAAGTACGCCAAGTTGATTCCGCGCGCCGACTATCGCGTCCTGCCCCACACGGGACACATGGCCATCCTGACCCGGCCCTCGATGTTCGCCGGGCTGGTGAGTGACTTCGCCCATGCCCACCATCACTGATCTCGAAGGTCCCGGCGGGCGGCTCGAAGCGATTCTCGACGAGCCGCCGGCGTCGCCGCGCGCCATCGCCGTCTTCGCCCACCCGCACCCGCAGCATGGCGGGACGATGCACACGAAAGTGGTGTATCAGGGGGCCAAGGCGCTGACGCGGGTCGGCTGCGCCGTGCTCCGCTTCAACTTCCGCGGCGTCGGCCGCAGCGCGGGGACGTTTGCCAACGGTGAGGGAGAGGCCGACGATTTCCGGGCGGCGATGGATTATTTGGCGCGGCGCCATCCCGGCCTTCCCTTGTGGTCCGCCGGCTTCTCGTTCGGCGCGTGGATCGCCCTGGAAACGGGCGCCGTCGATGACCGGGTCGCGGCTCTGATTGGTATCGCGCCGCCTGTCGCGACCTCGGTGTCGGGGATGGACTACTCGTTTCCCAACACGCTCGCGAGCACGAAGCCGAAGTTCTTCCTGCAGGGAGAGGCAGACGAGGTCTGCCCGCTCGAGGCGATGTGGAAGTTCTACGGCCGGCTCGAGGAGCCCAAGGAGCTCGTCGTCATCGACGCGGCGGATCATCTGTTCGACGGAAAAACTCAGGAGGCCGGCGAAGCCCTCGAAGACCTGCTGGGTGACTTTGCAGACGGCCCACAGCCATGAGAGAAGCAGTCATCGTCTCGGCGGCCCGGACCGCCATCGGCAAGGCGCCGGCGGGCAGCCTGCGCTACACGCGCCCGGACGACATGGCCGCGGTCGTCATCGACGCGGCACTCGGCCGGGCACCCGGCTTCGATCGCGGGGAGGTCGAGGACGTCATCATCGGGTGCGCGATGCCGGAGGCCGAACAGGGGTTGAACGTCGCGCGGATTGCCAGCCTGCGCGCGGGCGTGCCGGTGAGCGCTTCGGCGGTCACGATCAACCGCTTCTGTTCCTCCGGCCTGCAGTCGATCGCCTTCGCCGCCGAACGGATCATGGCCGGGTTCGCCAGCGCCATCGTTGCCGGCGGGACGGAGTCGATGAGCCTGGTGCCGATGGGCGGGCACAAGCCCTCGCCCAACCCGACGCTGGTCGACAGTTATCCGGATGTGTATCTGACGACCGGCCTGGTGGCCGAGAACCACGCACGCGAGCACGCGATCAGCCGCGAGGAACAGGACGCGTTCGCGCTGCGCAGCCATCAGCGCGCTGTCGCGGCGATCGACGGTGGACGATTTGCCGGCGAAATCGTCACGGGACCAGCGGTCGCGCTCGCAACAGACGAGGGGCCGCGGCGCGACACGTCCATCGATGCACTCGGCAAGCTGAAGCCGGCCTTTCACGTGAAGGGCACTGTGACGGCGGGCAATTCCAGCCAGATGAGCGACGGTGCCGCGGCCGTGCTGGTGATGGACGGCGCCCGCGCCCGCGAGCTCCAGCTCGCACCCATGGCCCGCGTCGTCGCGTATGCGACGGCCGGCGTCGAGCCGGAACGTTTCGGCATCGGTCCGGTGCCGGCGATCCGCAAGGCGCTGAAAATCGCCGGGCTCACGCTCGACGACATGGATCTCGTCGAGCTGAACGAGGCTTTCGCCGCGCAGGTGCTGGCCTGCCTGCGCGAGCTGCCCATCGATCCCGATCGCCTGAACGTGAACGGCGGCGCGATTGCCCTCGGCCATCCGCTCGGCTGCACGGGCGCCAAGCTCACCGCGACGATCCTCTACGAAATGCAGCGGCGGAAAGCGCGATACGGCCTGGTTTCAATGTGCGTCGGCGGCGGCATGGGCGCAGCCGGGATCTTCGAGCGCATGTAGTGGCGGTGGCAGCCGGGCTGGAGACTCGGGACTCGGGGCTCGGGACTTAGGGCTCGGAAGGCCGGTGGTCGCCAGAGCCAGCGGTGCAAATTCAACGGCCAGTTGCCACTGACTACCGCCGGCTTCCGAGCCCCGAGCCCCAAGTCTCCAGCCCCGCCTGTCGCCGCCACTACATGCGCTCGAAGATCCCGGCTGC
>DASQKE010000093.1:0-3414 GCA_035630675.1 Allosphingosinicella sp. | reverse complement strand
AACCTGCGAGCAGCAAGGCGAGACACCGGACTGCTTCGGCAACGGGCGCGCCGCTCATCATGGCGCGACCCTGATCTGGTGACGGACTAGGCCGATCGGCTTGCCCGTAGCCGAGGAAAGAATGGGGACAATATACATTTTTGAATGTCTTGGCCGCCGCCCTTCGCACTGAAAAATGTATACTGTCCCCAATTAGCAGAGAGTGGCGAGCAGCAGTTTCAGCGGGCGCATGCCTTGAACCTCTCCCCCGGACCTTGCTGCTTGCGGGAGGATCCCGTCCCGAATGGCGCCTCCCTCATTCCGCGTACGAGCTTGTTAACTTTTCAAGTTCTAATGGGCCGGCCTATGAAATTACCAGGGTAAGTCCAGATGACCGACTCAGCATCAAGTTTCCTGGCCATCATCCTCGGATTCGGCGTCTTTCTGGTCATCGTGGCGGTCGGATGGCGCAGCGTTCAGAACCGGCGCATCCTGCGCCTGCAGGGCACCAACGGCCAAGAGACGATCATCGTTGCCCGCGAAGACGATGATATCAGCAGCGTCGTCACCACCACCGAGACCAGGCAGCCGGCACCGGCGCCTGCTCCATCGGTCGGTGTCACGGACACGGGCGTCGCCGATCCGGCGCCGGCGCCTGAGTTCGGCCGCAGAGCAGCCAGGAGCTGAACGGCGGACCCTCACGGGCGCTTCGTCTTTCGTTGCACTTGCGCCATTGGGTTGCGGGAGCGGCACATGTCCGCTTTCGACCCGTTGCGGACATTCGCGACC
Organism: Allosphingosinicella sp.; assembly: GCA_035630675.1. Classification (GTDB taxonomy): domain Bacteria; phylum Pseudomonadota; class Alphaproteobacteria; order Sphingomonadales; family Sphingomonadaceae; genus Allosphingosinicella. Next base: position 2,646 of record DASQKE010000093.1, on the reverse strand, counting down.
CGGAAGGCGGCTGCTCACCGGTCCGTGGATTTGGCGTCCGCGCGCAGCCGAGCCCCTGCCAATCCACCCCATCGATAGGGAATGGCATCGGTGTCGAGCGGCAGGCGATAATGGTCCGGGTCCTCGTAATCGTAGGCGTTCGAGGGAAAGTTGATCACGAGCGCATCGATCGGGGCCAGGTTCTGCAGCCCGTGCCACACGCCTGGCGGCAGGACGACGAAGGTCGGGCGCGGATCGCCGATGTGGAGCTCGTTGATGCGGCCATGGGTCGGGCTGTCCTCGCGCCCGTCGTAGAGCACGACTTTCACGAGGCTCTGGTTGACGAACAGGCGGTCGATATTGACGGCATGGCAGCTCCAGGCGCCGATCGCGCCCGGGAACAGGCGGGACTGATAGGCGTGGACCACCGAAAGCCCGGAGGGGTCCCACTCCGGCCGATAGATTTCCGTGATTATGCCGTGGTCCCGCGGCACGTGGAGCACCTCGCGCACGTGGACGCCCGCGATCGGCTCCCGCAATATCTGCCAATTCGCCGTGTTCAGAGGTCCGTCCTTGAGCGCGCCTTCGATCATTCGCTTGCTCCCGTACCGGCGCCCGCTTCCGGCTCGGGCACCCCTTCGACGCCGCCGCCCCGCCTGTCCAGCCCCTTGTAGAGACGCCGACGGTCCAACGCTTCGCCCGGTCCCGGCGCCCGTTTCCGGTGCAGGCGGGCGAGCAGCCCGGCCGCACCGCGCGACGCCACCTCGCGGAGCAGCGCGCCATATGGCTTCGGCTTCGCCCGTTCATGGGTGGCGACGAGGATCGAGGCGAGCTCTTCCGTCTCGACATCGGTGGAACGGATCCGCTCCAGCCACGCCGCCTGCTCGTGGCAGGGGCGCTCAAGGTAGACGTTCCGCCGGTTCGCGGCCGGGAGCTTGACCGCGGTCAGTCGCGGCACGAAGCCTATCCTTGCTCCCGCTTCGTGAAAGCGTCGCCACAGCTCGGCCTCCGGATCGCAGGTGAGCGTGCGATAGTCCGGCCACCCGCCGGCCGCCGCGGCGAGCGCACGCCGGTGGAGGACGGAGGTGGGAGGAAGATAGTCCCCCGGCGTATAATCCGGCCAGATGAAGCAGCCGTCATCGGCCGATCCGGGCGTGACGACGCGGACGATGCCGTGCGCAAGGTCGGCTCCTTCGTCGATCGCCTGGACGAGGCAGGCCAAGTGGTGCGGCAGCCACAAATCGTCGTGGCCCAGATAGGCGACGAGCTCGCCCCGCGCCTGGCGCAGGCCCTCGTTGTTCGGCACCGATTGGTGTCCGCTATTCTCGGGCAAATCGATCCACCGCACGCGCGAATCGCCAATGCCTGCGACGATCTGCCCGCTATTGTCGGTGCAGCCGTCGCCGACCACGAGCAGCTCGAAATCGGCAAAGGTCTGGAGCAGCGCGCTGCCGATCGAGAAAGACAGCACCTCGCTCCAGTTCCAGGTGGCCATGATGATCGACACGCGCGGGACCGCGCTCACCATCTGCTCGCCCTCGTCGTTCATACGCCGGCTCTTTTGCCCCTCCATTTGCCTGCGGCCGGTCCCCTCCCCATCTGCGACGGGGAGGAATTTGCTAGAGCGCGTCCTCGAGCCAGGACTGGAGCTGGCTCTTGGGCGCGGCGCCGATCTTGGTGGCGGCGGGCTCGCCGTTCTTGAACAGGATCATGGTCGGGATGCCGCGCACCCCGTAGCGGGCGGGAGTTGCCGGATCGTCGTCGATGTTGAGCTTGGCGATGGTCACTCGCGCGCCGAGCTCGTCCGAAAGCTCCTCGAGCGCCGGCGCGATCATCCGGCAGGGCCCGCACCATTCGGCCCAGAAGTCGACGAGCACCGGCCCCTCGGCGGCGAGCACTTCCTGGCCGAAATTGTCGTCGGTGACGGTCTTGATAGCCATATTTCAAATCTCCTGAACCTTGGCCGCGATGTAGGGAGCCGGGCCGCCTTGCTCAAGCCAGGGCTGCGGCCGGAGCGAACGGCGCGAGCAGTTCCTCGGGGAGCCAATGGAGCCGCGGCCCGGACGTGTAGAGCAAGGCGGCCTCCACCGCGCGCTCCGGGAAGATGATGCGCAAAGCCGCGACATAAAAGGCCATCTGGCGCAGATGCGGGACCGGGATGTCGGACGGATCGGCGGGGACGCTGCGCCCGGTCTTGAAATCGGCGACGACGATGCGCTCGTCGGTGACCAGCAGCCGGTCGACCGTGCCCGAGACGACATGACCGCCCGCGACAACGGCGGCGATCGGCGCCTCCGCCAGCGCCCCCGGCCCGAACAAATCGGCGAAGTCCGGGTGGGAAATGACCCGGCAGGCGTCGTCGATGAGGCCGCCGCGCAGCGACGCGTCCGCGATGCCGGCCGAGCGATCGAGCCAGCGATCGGCCACCGCCCGCCGCTCGTCCTCAGGCACCTCCGGGAGGCGCTCGAACAGAGCGTGGAGCAGCTTGCCGCGCTGCGCCGCCGCCCGCGCGTCCGGGCCGGGCGGCGGATCGGGCGCATCGTCGTCGGGCGCGGCCGAGGGCGCGAGCGGGCGCGGCGGGCGCGGCTCCGCCGGCGCGTCGCGCCACAGCCATTCGGGAGGCGCCGTCTCGCGGACCGCGCCGCGCCGGTCGGACTTGGTCTGGAG
>DASQKE010000092.1:0-6837 GCA_035630675.1 Allosphingosinicella sp. | reverse complement strand
CGGAACACGAAATCGCCGGTTGGATTGCGGCTGCTCGGCACTTCGCGCGCGCGCAACTTCTCGGGAAGAGTCGCCGGGTCGCCGATGCGGCCGATCACGGCGGCCGCCTCGACGCGGTAGCGCGCGGGGATGCCGAGCTCCGCGCTCACGCGTTCGAACTCGACCCCGGACATGCCATGCGCCTGATAGCCGAGCCGCGTCGCCTGCAGCGCCAGGCTGACCCAGGCGGCGCCGGCATCGTAGCTGTGGGTGTGGGAGGGCGCGGGCTCGCCGGTCGCCTTGTCGGTGAAGGGGAGACTGTCCGAAAGGATGTAGACCAGCACCGAGGCGCTCCGCGCCCAGGCCTGGTTCCAGGGAATGAGCAGGCCGAGGAAGCGCGCCCAGTCGGCATCGCCGTTCTTCGCGTAGAGGAAGCGCCAGGGCTGCGAATTGAACGCCGACGGCGCCCAGCGCGCCGCCTCGAAGATCGTCGCGAGGTCCTCGTCGGGGATATCCGAGCCATCGAAGGCGCGCGGCGACCAGCGTTCGAGGAACAAAGGATCGATCGGACGGTCGGCCGCGCGCATCCGCTCCCTCTCGGCGCGCGCGGCCGCTGTTGCAAGCCGCCTTTCGTGCTCAGGCGGCGGTTGCCCGGTGCGTCGCGGGGAGGACTCGCGGGTTCCGGAGGATCGCGGCCGAGACCAGCGAGACGACCAGGCCGACCGGGAAGATTTCGATGAAGATCATCGGAATCCGCATCAGGGGATTGGCGTACATTTCGGCGAAGCCGCGCATCTCGGCCTCGCTGGCGGCGATCGCGGCCGGGCTGGCGCCCTTCGCGCGCATCCCGTCGAGGATCGAACCGGTATATTCGGGCATGAAGCGCCAGCCCGTGGCGTTTTCGTAAATCTCCCAGCCGACGACGTAGATGATGCCGGCGACGGCGGCCATGCCGAGCCCCACGCCGAAAGCGCGGCCGAAGCGGATGACCCCGCCGCACTCGACGTCGCGGTAGCGCTTCACGCCGACGAAGATCAGCGACAAGGCGGTCAGCATGACCAGATAGCCGAACACCATGGAATGGTTGTGGTTCGGCAGATCGAAGGCGAGGCTGGCGCCGAGCACCGAAATGGCGATCGCGCCGGCGATGCCGCCATAGACCAGAGCATATTTCATCCTGCTTCCTCCCGCTTGTTGCGTCGGTCGGGAATACAGGATCGGCGGCCGCATGCTATCGCCCGGAAGGGTGATTTGCGCCTGATCCGCCGTCCGGGTCAGGGGATCAGGGCCAGCCAGCGCGCTTTTTCGATGGCCTGGACGCGGCGCTCGACCTCCAGCTTTTCATAGACGCGCGCGATGTGGGTCTTGACCGTGTTCGGCGAGATCGAGAGCGTGCGCGCCATTTCCTTGTTGGACTGGCCGGAGGCGAGCAGCTCCAGCACCTCGCATTCGCGCGGGGAGAGGCCGAGCGAGCGAATCGCCTCCGCGTTGCGGCGGAATTCGGTACGCGGCGGCGCCGGCGTCAGCCCCCGCCCGACCCAGATCCCGAGCGAGATGAAGGCCGCCCCGATCAAGGCGACGTAGATCTCGCCCGAGAAAGCGCGGGCGACGTAGCGATATTCCAGCCACTGAAGCGCGAGCACGCCGAGGCCGAGCGCCAGCGCGTAGAGCAGGATCGTCCTCCACATGAAGCGAGGATGCCGGAAACGCCCGCCGCAAGCCAGCGGGTGACGCGGGCGCGATCCTTTCCTATCTGGCCGCCATGGCCGCACCCGTTCTCGCTTATGAAAATCTCGGGCTGATCCAGGGCTCGGGCTGGCTGTTTCGCGGCATCGACCTGTTCGTCGGCGCGCGCGACCGGCTGGCGCTGATCGGGCGCAACGGCGCCGGCAAGACAACCTTGCTCAAATGCCTCGCCGGGACGATCGACACGGACGAGGGGCGGCGGACGATTCGGCCGGGCACCAAGGTCGTGCTGCTCGAGCAGGACCCGCCCGTCGAGCGCTTCGCGACGCTGCGCGACTTCGCCCTCGCCGCGCCGGACGCCCCGGCGGCGCACGAGGTCGACGCGATCGCGAGCCAGATCGGCGTGGATCTCGACCGGCCGGCGGCGACGGCGAGCGGCGGCGAGCGGCGCCGTGCCGCGATCGCCCGCGCGTTGGCGCAAGAGCCCGACGTGCTTCTGCTCGACGAGCCGACCAACCATCTCGATCTCGGCGCGATCCAGTGGCTCGAGGACTGGCTCGGCCGCTACGGCGGCGCCTTCATCGCGATCAGCCACGACCGCACCTTTTTGAAGCGCCTGACCCGCTCTTCGCTATGGCTCGAGCGCGGCAGCTTGCGCCGCGCCGAGATCGGCTTCGGCGGCTTCGAGGCCTGGACCGAGCGGGTCTTCGAGGAGGAAGCGCGCAATGCCGAGCGTCTCGACGCCAAGCTCAAGATCGAGGAGCATTGGCTGCTGCGCGGGGTGACCGCGCGGCGACGGCGCAACCAGGGGCGCCTGACCAAGCTCCACGAGATGCGCGTGCAACGGGCGGCGATGCTCGGCCCGGCCGGGACGGCGAAGCTCGGCCTCGCCAGCGACGACGTGAAGACCAAGACGGTGATCGACGCCGAGGGAGTGACGAAGCGGTTTGGCGAGCGCGCGATCATCCGCGACTTCTCGCTCAAGGTGCAGCGCGGCGACCGGATCGGCATCGTCGGCGCCAACGGCACCGGCAAGACGACCCTGCTCAGGCTCCTGACCGGCGAGCTCGAGCCGGACGAGGGCCGGGTGAAGCGGGCGCAGACGCTCGCCGGCGTGGTCATCGACCAGCAGAGGAAGCTGCTCGATCCCGACAAGGACGTCCGCCAGGTCCTCGCCGACGGCAGCGACTGGATCGACGTCCGCGGCGTCAGGAAGCACGTCGTCGGTTATTTGAAGGACTTCCTGTTCGAGCCCGCTTTGATCGACGCCAGGATCGGCACGCTGTCGGGCGGGGAGCGCTCGCGGCTGCTGCTCGCGCGCGAGTTCGCGCGGCGCTCGAACCTGCTGGTGCTCGACGAGCCGACCAACGACCTCGACCTCGAGACGCTCGACCTCCTGCAGGAAGTGATCGCCGATTATGACGGCACAGTCCTCATCGTCAGCCACGATCGCGACTTTCTCGACCGCACGGTGACGATCACCTTGGGTCTCGACGGCTCCGGCAAGGTCGACATCGTCGCCGGCGGCTATGAGGATTGGGAGAAGAGGCGAGCACCGGGCGCCGACACTCGTTCGTCCCGAGCGAAGGCGAGGGGCGCACGCTCAGACGCAGTGCCAGCGCCTCTCGACGAAGTTCATCCTGAGCGGCCGCCGCAGGCGGACAGCCGAAGGGCTCGGGACGAACGCAAGCCGGCCAAGCTCACCTACAAGGACCAGCGCGACTACGACCTGCTCCCCGGTCGCATCGAGGCAATCGAGGCTGAGATCGCCCGCGACGAAGCTGCGCTCCACGACCCGGACCTCTACGCCCGTGACCCCGCGCGCTTTGCAGCTCTGACCGCGGCCATCGAGCGGGCCCGCGCCGAACGCGATGCCGCCGAGCACCGCTGGCTCGAGCTCGCGGAGAGAGCGGAGACGCTGGCGGGCTGAGCAAGATCGTCATCCCGGCCTGCGCGGGGACGACGTGCCTCGCTCAATGCCCCTGCTGCGCCCGGCCGGACTGGATCAGGCGCTGGCGGGCGGTGTTGCCGGGGACGGCGATGTGGGTCGCCGGATCATATTCCTTGCCGACCGCCGGGCTGCCCTGCGGCACCCAGATCTCGACCCGGGTCGAGCTGTAGCCCGATGGGAGGTAGCGGACGTAATAGCCGTCGGGGTGCAGGCTCCAGCGCCCGGACGGAATGTCGCGGCTGCCTTCGCCGCGCGGGGCCGCGCCCGAGAGCACTGCGATCCGCTCCATCTCGGCGAAGCTCGCGCCCGGCGTGGTCAGCATCTGGCGCAGCTGCGCCTCGGCCTGGGCGACCTGGCGGAGCGGCCCGGGAACGCCGCCGAGCGCGTCGGTCAAGGCGTTGCCGCGGAGCACGTCGAGCGCGCTTCTGTTGAGCGACGCGAGCTGGCGCGGAGTCAGCAGCTGGCTCGCGGTCGCCTTGAGCTCGCCGGTCAGATCCTCGAACCTGGCGCGGGCGATGATCGCCCAGAGCAATTGCTGGATCCGCGACTGGGGGATTTCCGGCCGGTTCACCGAATTGCGGACGATCGTCATCACCGCGTCCTCGGCTGGGCCCTTGGGCGGCGCGTAGAGATAGCCGTCGCCGCCGCCGGGGCCGTGGGTGCCGGCCTTGAGGCAGTAGGACTGGCTCTGCAGGGCGTAAAAACCGGGCTGGAGCACGAAGCCGCCATTGGGCGTGCGCTGCAGCGTCATCAACGAGCGCGTGGCCTCGCGCGGCGTGAAGCCGTCCTTGGTCGCGTCGCCCCAGCGCGCATCCTCGAGGCTGGTGGTGATCGGCGGGCGGCCTTGGAGCACATTGTCGATGCCGACCTTGCGCTTGAGCTTGTCGCCGAGGCCGCCGATGCCGCCGAGCTGGGCGGAGCCGGCCGAGGCCGCGACGACGAATGCGGCGATCGTCGCCACGCGGAAAAAGCGGAACTTCATGTCACCCCCACAGTCGATGTCCGAGTGCGAACGGCCCCCGCCGCGACTCCCCTGCCATTGCTAACCCTAGCCATGATGTCGCGCCAGAGGCAAAAATCCGCGGCGCTTGACCTTGCCCCGCCGGCTCGGCGAAGGCTGGTCCCGACGAGCGGGAGAAAGTGGATGCGGGTTCGGAACTGGACGGCGGCTTTGCTGGCCCTCGGCGCGGCGGCCTGCGCCCAAGCCCCGCAGCCTCTCGCCTCGGCTCCGGCACCACGGGCGCAGGACGCAGCCGCCCCCGCCCCCGGCCTCGGCGTCCCGCCGATCCGCTACACGAGTCGCACGCTTCCCAACGGCCTTCGCGTCTATGCGCTGCGCGACGAGACCAGCCCCAACGTCTCGGTGCAGGTCTGGTACGGCGTCGGTGGGCGCGACGATCCGCGCGGCCGCTCCGGCTTCGCGCATCTGTTCGAGCATCTCATGTTCAAGGCGACGCGCAACATGCCGGCGGAGACGCTCGACCGTCTCACCGAGGATGTCGGCGGCGAGAACAACGCCTTCACCTCCGACGACGTCACCGGCTATTACGAGATCGTCCCCGCCAACCATCTCGAGCGGCTGCTCTGGGCCGAGGCGGAGCGGATGAGCTCGCTGGTGATCGAGCCCGGCTTCTTCGCCTCCGAGCGCGATGTGGTGAAGGAGGAGCTGCGCTCGCGAATCGACGCCGCGCCCTATGGCCGGCTGATCGGCGTCTATTATCCCGCAATCTCCTACCGCGTTCACCCTTATGCGCGCCCGGTTGCGGGCAGCATCGCCGATCTCGACGCGGCGACTGTCGAGGACGTGCGCGCGTTCCACGCGACCTATTACCGGCCCGACAATGCCGTGCTGGTCGTCTCCGGCAATTTCGACGAGGCGCGGCTCGACGCGTGGATCGACCGCTATTTTGGGCCGATCGCCCGCCCGGACCGCGCGATCCCGCGGGTCACCGCTGCGGAGCCCGAGCGGACCGAGGGCGCGGCCTACACCGTCTACGAGCCCAACACGCCGCTCCCCGCGGTGCTGATCAGCTATCCGCTGCCGCCGGTCACCGACGACGATGCCGCCGCGATCGAGATGCTGGACGGCATCCTCTCCACCGGCGAGAGCTCGCGCCTGCACCGCTCGGTCGTCTACGAGCAGCGCCTCGCCAGCCAGGCCTCCTCCTTCCCCGACATGCGCAGCGGCCAGGGCAATCTCGTCGTCTACGCGATCCTCTCCGAAGGCCAGTCGCCCGAAGCCGGGCTGGCCGCGCTGCGGCGCGAGATCGCCCGTTTCCGCGATACGGCCGTCTCCGCCGACGAGCTCGAGGAAGCCAGGAACGAGCTCCTGACCAACGCCTTGCGCGAGCGCGAGACGGTCGACGGCCGCGCTTCGGCGATCGCCAACGCGGTCCTCGTCCACGGCGATGCCGCCGCCGCCGACCGGCGCATCGCCGAGCTCGCCGCGGTCACTCCGGCCGACATTCAGCGCGTCGCCCGCCGCTGGCTGCGCGACGAGCGCAGCGCCGCGATCAACTATCTTCCCGAAGAGATGCGCCCGTCCCCCGGCGCCGGCGACCGGATCGCGCTTGCCGAGACGGTCGCGACCCGGCCGCTCGAGACTCCGCCGGGCGTGCGCGTCGTCAGCCTCGCGCCCGAGGCGGAGCGGGTCGCGGCACCGATGCCCGGCCCGGCCGTGCTGCCGCCCCTTCCGGAGCCGGTCACGCAACGGCTCGCCAACGGCCTCACCATCGTCACCGTCACCAGCCGCGAGCTGCCGCTGGTCAGCGCCTCGCTGGTCGCGCCCGGCGGCTCGGCGGAGGACCCCGAGGGCCGCGCCGGGCGCGCGAGCCTCGCCGCCATGCTGCTGACCGAAGGCACCGCCACCCGCTCCGCGACCGAGATCGACCGCGCCGCCGAAGCGCTCGGCTCCTCGCTCGGCAGCGGTGCCGAGTGGGAGGGATCGTCGGTCGGGATCACCGTCCGCTCGGCCAATATCGACCAGGCCCTGGCTTTGGTCGCCGACGTCGCCCGCAATCCGGTCTTCGCCGCCGAGGAGCTCGATCGCCAGCGCGCGCAGGCGATCGACGCCTTCACCGTCACCACCCGCGATCCCGGCGCGCTCGCCCGGCTGGTGGCGATGCGGGCCGTGTTCGGGAGCGGCGCCTACGGCCATCCTTCGGCGGGCACCGAAGCCTCGCTGCGCGCGATCACCCGCGAGGACGTGACCGCGGCCTATC
>DASQKE010000091.1:0-3226 GCA_035630675.1 Allosphingosinicella sp. | reverse complement strand
CGCCTCTCGATCGCGCCGCTCGGCCTCACGGTCAGCCTTGTCCTGGCCGAAGTCGAACGCCAGGCTGTCGACGATCATCTTGGCCCGCGCCGCCAGCATCGGAGCTTCGGCGACCGCATCGAGGATCGCCGGCTTCGCCAGCTGGAGGACGCGGTCGAGCTCGGCGAGATCCGGCAGGGGACCGATCTTCATCGGTCCGATTTCCATCGGGCCGATTCCCTTGGGGCCGGGGCCGATTGGGCCTGCGTCAATCGGGCCAGTCTTAATCGGCCCTGGACCGGCCGGGCCCTCTCCCTTCGGCTGCGCCGCGAGCGGCGCCGCCACCAGGAATGCTGCGAGTGCAAGAACGGATGTGTGATTCATGTCAGTCGATTCCCTGCGCGCCCGCATTCGCGGCTGCGCGTCCGAAAGGCGGAATGTCCGCCGATGATGGATAGACGGTGGTTACCCGTCAGCGGTCAGGAGCGGGGCCCCGCTTGCCGCTGATTCGTAGCCCTCTGCCGTTCACGAATTTCCGACGAGACGATGCGGACCTTGAAGAGCAGGTCGCGCGATTCGATGCGGCGCCGCACGTCGGCGAGATCGCGCGACGATCCCGACTGCGGACTGGCCGCGACCTCCGTCAGCACCCGCTCGATTTCGTCGAGCAGCTCGCTGAGCACCACGTCGCCGGTCAATTCCGCGGTCTGCCGATAGAGCCGGCTGTCGGCCACCAGCTGCTCGGCGCGCGAGCGTTCGCCCGAGATGTCGCGGGTCGCGTCCTCGTCGACGCTGACCAGCTCCACGAGGGCCATCTGCGAGCGATCGAGATGCTCGCCGAGGTCGGAGAGAAGAATGCGCTCGCGGAACTGTTCCACGGCGGCTGCGGTTGCCGCGTCGGTTGGCGAAGGAGCCGGCGCGAGCGCCCGGCCGGCGAAGAATGCGCCGACGACCAGGACGACCACGGCCGCGGCGAGGCCGAGCGGCGCCGGCGACATCAGCCAGGACATCCAGCTGCGCCGCGCCGGGCGAAGGTTCGGTTCGAGCCGCGCCCACACCGTGCGCTCGAACGACGGCGGCGGCTCCACCGCCACGGCGCTCTCGTCGATGACTCCGAGCACGTGCTGCAGCCGCACGTACTCGCCGCGGCACGGTCCGCAAGCCTCGAGGTGCGCGGCGGCGCGCTGCTCCAGCGCCGGCGCCGTCTCGCCGTAGTAGTGAAGAATCAGTTCGTCTTCAGTGAGATGTGGCGTGGCCATGGTTGCCTACGTTGTCGAAACGGGGCGGTCGGTCGCGTCCGCGCCGATGTCCGAGAGATCCGGGGCCGCGACCAGCGGCTCGAGCGCATGGCGCATTTTTTTCACCGCGCGAAAGATGCTGTGCTTGGTGGCGTTCGTCTTCAGGCCCAGCGCCCGGCTGATTTCGTCGATCGATTGCCCCTCGAAGTGCCGCAGCACGAAGGCCGCTCGTTCCATCTGGCTGAGCGCCGACATCGCGTCGGTGATCCGCGCCTGCACCTCGGCGCTGAGCATCAGCCGCTCGGGGGAGGGACGTCCCGTGTCGGCGGCCTCGCCGGCGCCGAACTGCTCGAGGTCGGCGGCATCGTGCGCGGCTTCCCGGTGCGGGCGCGAGCGAATGAGGTCGATCGAGCAGTTCACGGCGATGCGATGCAGCCATGTGCCGAAGTTGGCGCGCGATTCGAACCGGCTCAGTTGTTTGTAGGCCTTCAGAAACGTGTCCTGCACCACGTCCTCCGCGTCCGACGGGTTGCCGGTCATCCGGTGCGCCAGCCGAAAGACAGCGCGGCTGTGGCGCTCAACCAGAGCGCGAAAAGCTTCGCTATCTCCGTCGCGAGCCAGCGCGACGGCGGCGGCGTCCGTTTGCGGCATCCGATTGCTTAGACGGGGGTTGCGGTTCGAGGTTAGCCGTGGAAGGGGGCGCGGGGACGATTGTCGGCGCGGGGGCCTGGCGGCCGCAGGGTGGCAGCGATCCGGACGCCGCCTCGCCTGTCGAGGCGGCTGGACTCAGTCGAGCGCGAGGCGAATCGCCGCCGGCAGCGCCTCGTCCTGATCGTCTGCCGTCCGGGCCACGGCGGCCGGCTTGAGGGTGGCCAGAAGCCCGCGCATTTGGGTGATCTCGGTATTCAAGGCAGCGATGCAGCCCTCCTGGGTCTCGTGAGGAACGTCGGCGAGGACGCCGCAGAATGGACAGGGGTTCAGGGCAGGAACCTTGGGCAACGCGGACATGGCGATTTTTCCGTGTTGCACCTTCGCAGGGTCGCCGGGGCAGAAGCAAAAATGGCTCCAAACAGACGAGGTCATCCCGTCCCCGCTAACAGGCGGTTTATACCCTGATCGAACGGGGTGATGCGATAGCTGAGTTTTTGGATGCTACGAGCATTGTCCAGCGGCCAATCGCGTAAAAGTATCCGTACCGTCCCCCGGGTCACGCGGGGGGGCCGCGTCCGGGCCGCGATCTTCTCCTCCCATGCCGCGACCAGTTGCGCGAGGGGTCCGGGGATGCGACGGGGCAGCGGCGTGCCGCGCGCCGCCCGGAGCAGTTCGAACGCGCGCATCTGCGGGAGGTTCTCGCCGCCGGCGATGTACTCCTCGCCCGGCTCGCCGCTCTCGAGCGCCCGCACGTGAGCCTCGGCAACGTCGCCGACATACGAGAACGACCAGAGGCGATCGGCCCCGATGACTCCCGGCAGGCGGCCGGCGAGATGATCGCGAAACAGGCGGCCGACGAGGTTTCCCTCCGAATCCGGGCCCGGCCCATAGACAACGCCCGGCACGATGGTGACGACGGGCAAGCCGCGCGCGGCGGCCGCCCGCGCCACTTCGCGCGCCCGCACCTTCGAACGCTGATACCCGTTCGCCTCGAGCGGGCGTGTTGCGCCAGCCGGTGGCAGGGCCAGGAACGAAGACGTGACGACAATGCGGCTGGTCTTCTCGATGGCGCACACGTCGAGCAGCGTCTCGAGGCCGCCCACATTGATGCGATCGAAGTCGGCGGCATCCTGCTGCCACATGCTCACCACCGCCGCCGCATGGACGACGCCGTCGACGCCCCGGACGGCGTCACGCATCGCGCGGTGATCGCGAACGTCCCCCTCGATGGCCGGGCAGGGGACATTCTGGCCGGCGCGCCTCGCCAGCACGATCGGCTCATGGCCGCGGTCGATCAGCGAGCGGACGATGGCGCGTCCGAGATAGCCGGTTCCGCCGGTCACCAGGACCTTCAATGT
>DASQKE010000090.1:0-4692 GCA_035630675.1 Allosphingosinicella sp. | reverse complement strand
GTCCGCTGAGGAAAACGAGAAGTTAGCTACCATGTCCCACAGGCTACACCTTGCGCTTGGGGCGGTAAAGTGTAACGCTCCCGACTCGATCGGGGGTCCCCCTGCCTTGCCGAATCCGCCGAGGAGGAAAGAAGGTGGATGCCGGATCGAACCCGGAATGACGAGAAATGGCGAAGAGCTCGTCGTACGCGACGCTCCGCGGCGGCGGCGCCGATGTTGGCCAAAGCCGCGGCGCTCCTCAGGCGGTGCCGTTCCTTACGCACGTAACGGGTTCGCTACCTATGTTTCACTGTGGGACGAGCGAAAAACCGCCATTGACTATCTGGCTCTCTGACCACTTCCTGATCGCGCACACGCCTATTCCGGCGGAGCGAACAGGAGTGTCCCCATGCGCAATCTCGAAACCAGCGAACTCGCCGCCGTCGCGGGCGGTGCCAACCCCCATCTCACCACCGTCACCACGAACCCGGGCGGCGTCGTCAACAAGAGCGTTCTCAAGAATCCGAACACGGAGACGTTCACCTACAAGACGACCGGCAAGCCGGCTCGCTGACACAGTTCGACCCAGGAGAGTGACCATGCGCAATCTCAAGAGCAAAGAGCTGGCCCACGTCAGCGGCGGCGCCAACAAGCCGAATTACGGCGGCGGCCCGGGCAATAGCGGCCCAGGCGACAAGAACAGCCAGAACGAGCGCGGCCACGGCGGACAGCCGACCGACCGCAAGTAGGCTTCGTCACGGCAAAGCGATCAGGGGCGGCCCGGCCGGGCCGCCCCTTTTTTCGTGTGTGGCGTTTCGCGATCAGCGCAGGATGTTGATGATGCTGCTCACGAGCCGCGTTCTCGCGTCGACGACATAGACCTGATCGTCGCGGTAGATATAGCGATAGTCGCCGGCCGGAATGTCATCGCGGTACGACTCGGGAAGACGGCCGAGCAGATCCTGGTACCCGACATAGTCGCGATAGGTCCTCGGCACATATTGTCCCTGACGGAATGCGCGTCGCGCCTGGCCGGGCGGGACGCAGGCCGGGCTGCGGTTGGCGAGGCCCGGCGGACAGGCGGCACCGCCATAGCGGTTGCCGCGGCGGTTGTCGGTCCGATCGCGATAGTCGGGAATGCCATCCCGGTCCGAGTCGACTCGCCGGTCGACTGCGGCACCAGTCCGCGCTCTCGCACGGGCATTGGCCCGGGCATCGGTGCGGGCGTGCCCGTTGCTGCGGGCCTCGCTGGACGAATGGGCGGAATGGCCGTTCCCCGGCTTCGCCTGGGCGATGGCCGGCAGGGCTGCCGCAATCGCGGCCGCACTGGCCAGAAGAATCAATTTACGCATCGTGGTGCTCCTTACTTCACGCGGGTTGTCCACATGCCCGGGGCGTCCAACAGACCGGGGCATCCGCCGTTCCGGCCGGCGGCGCAAATCGGGCCAGTCGGAGTATCGCGCGTGCCCAGGCCCCTTTTGGCGGCACTGTATCCAGGCGCCCACCGCTGATGTAGCTCGATAATACACTTTCGCTCTTGCGCCGTCCGGGCTAACCACCCAATTCACTGGAAACGGAAGGATCGCGGGGCCATGGCGACGCAGACAGAGACCGAGACGCAAACCCAGCCGACGATGACGCTGGAGGCGCCGAAGCCGCTCGCCATCGTCCAGCCGGCGCAGGCCGCGGGCCTGGTCCCGCTCAAGGCCGAGGAAAAGACCGAGCTCGAGCAGAAGGTCGACAGCTTCGTCTCCGAGCTGGTCGCGCTCGATTCGAACTCGCCCGAATTCGGCAAGAAGGTCGATCAGCTGACCTCGATGGGCCGCAAGGAGATCGCGGAGGCCGCCGGCCATTCGAACCGCTTCCTCGACCGGCCGGTCAAGGCGATCAACGCCGACAACGGCATTGGCGCCGACCTTTCCGAGCTGCGCCGCACCGTCGAGGACCTCGATCCCGCGCGCAACGGCAAGATCACCGGCACCAGGCGCCTGTTCGGCATCATCCCCTGGGGCAACAAGCTCCGCAATTATTTCCACAAATACCAGTCGGCGCAGACCCACATCTCGCAAATCCTCTCCAGCCTCGCCTCGGGCAAGGACGAGCTGCTGAAGGACAATGCCGCGATCGACGTCGAGCGCGCCAACATGTGGAAGACGATGGGCAAATTGGAGCAGATGATCCACATCTCCAAGGCGCTGGACGCGCGCCTCGAGGAGACCGCGAACGGACTCGACGCGACCGAGCCCGCCAAGGCCAAGGCGCTCCGCGAAACGGCGCTCTTCTACACCCGCCAGCGCACCACCGATCTGCTCACCCAGATGGCGGTCACCGTGCAGGGCTATCTCGCGCTCGATCTCGTCAAGAAGAACAATGTCGAGCTGGTGAAGGGCGTGGACCGCGCCTCGACCACCACCGTCTCGGCGCTCAGGACCGCGGTCACCGTCGCCTCGGCGCTCACCAATCAGCGCTTGGTGCTCGAGCAGATCACCGCGCTCAACACCACCACCGCCAACGTCATCGAATCGACCGGATCGATGCTCAAGAACCAGTCCGGCGAGATCCACAAGCAGGCGGCTTCGGCGACGATCCCGCTCGAGACGCTGCAGCGCGCCTTCCAGAACATCTACGACACGATGGACATGATCGACAAATTCAAGCTCGAGGCGCTGGGCAGCATGAAGCAGACCGTCGACACGCTTTCGAGCGAGGTCGAGAAGTCGCGCGGCTATATCGCCCGCGCCGAGGGCGTCGAGCAGAACCGGCTCGCGGGCGAGCAGTCGCCCTTGACCGCCCTGGAGGGCTGAGATGGCGCGCCACCCCCGCAGCGTCGACGAGGCGATCGCCCGCTTCGACGAAACGGTGGCGCGCTACGACGGCCGCACCGCCGAGGCGGTCGGCGCCCGCCGCCGGCACTACACACGAAGCGCCGCCGCGGTCGGGCGGCGCGTCGCGACGATGGGCATGGCGATCGCGGCCCTGATCGTCGCCACCCTCGCGTTCGGGCTGATCGTCGGACCGATCGGCTTTGGCGGCCTGTTCCTCGTCAGCCTCGCGATCCTCGCCATCCTCGTCGCCTTCGCGGTCTGGCCGGCGCGGGAGGCCAAGCGAGCCGAATATAACGAGCAGATGCCGACCAAGGCAGTCGTCCAGCAGCTCGAGAGCCTGCTCGTCGCCGAGCGCCCCGCTCTGCCCTCGCCCGCCGCACTCCAGGCCGATGCGATCACGAAGCAGCTGCCTCTGCTCGAATCGCGCCTGTCCTCGATCGACGCGCTCGATCCGCTCGCCCAGGATGCGCGGCGGCTGATGGGCAAGCATCTGCCCGAGCTGATCGAGCGCTACGAACGCGTCCCCGCCCCCTATCGCCACGAGCGCGACGGCGAGGGCATGACCGTCGACGAGCGGCTCGCCTCCGGCCTCAAGGCGGCGAACGAGGCGCTCGACGATATCGGATCGCGCCTCGCACGCCAGGACCGCGACGCATTCGAGACCCAGGGCCGATTCATCGAGAGCCGCTACAAGGATCCGGCCGGGTTCGAGAGCAATTGAGATGCGCGAGCTCGAGCGCGCGCTCGGCGACACCGAGGATTTCCTGATGCGCCAGCTCGGCTCGCGCGCGGCGCGCGAGGCGAGCACGCGCAAGCTCAAGCGCGGCGCGGCGGAGGCTTTCAGGCGGGTGAGGCGCGCCGGCCTGATCTTCGTGCTGCTGGTGCTCGGCCTTATCCTCGCCACCGCCTTCGGCAGCGGGATCGGCTTCTTCACCTGGCTCGTCGCGCTGCCGGTGATTTTCCTGGCGGCGGCGATCAGCATGATGTTTCCCACCCGCGCCGGGCGAGCGCCGCCGGCGCCGACCCCCGAAGCGGTGGCGCAGATCCCGCTGCCGACGCTCGCCGAAAAATGCGAGACCTGGCTGCTCGACCGGTGCGACGAGCTGCCGCGCGCGGCCCTGCCCGCCGCCGACCTCATCCTTGGCCGGCTCCGCCACCTTCAGCCCGCGCTCGCCGACATCCCCGCCGCCTCCCCGCTCCATGGCGAGGTGCGGCGCCTGGTCGGCGGGCATTTGCCGAGGCTGGTCGATGCCTATCTCGCGCTCCCGCCCGAGGCGCGCGACCCGCGCTCGGAGAATAGCCGCCGCCTCGCCGAGGGCCTGGATGCCGTCGCCGAGGAGATGAACCGGCTGTGCGGCGAGATCGACGGCTGCCGCGCGACCAGCTTCGAGATCGAGCACCGCTTCATCGAGAGCCGCTACCGCGACGATCCGTCGCTGCGCGGCGGCTGAACCACCCGCGAATCGCGATTCGCGAATCGCCCGCGCGATTCGCGCCACGGTCACTTTGAAGGGTGTCGGCATGCGTCCCAAAGCGGGACTGGGCCGTTCGCGGCCGTTTGAGCGTGTCCGAAACGCAACACCGTATTCACCGCAGGCTTGGGGGCCAGCTCCTCCCGCCGCAGTGCCTCCAGGCCGCGCGGGGCGCCACTTTGCAGCAGCGCACCTGACTGGCATCCATTTGAATAGTCTGGTTTTTTTCTAGGGTAAGGCGTCAGTGCACCGCCGCCCGCTCCGCCTCCTGATTCCGGACAGCGCATTCACGAAAAAGTTCCATCGAGTGGCGGCCCGAAACGTTAGTTAACGGAGATCGTTGCTAAAACGGTTCTAAATTCGGTTTACGTGGAGTTTACGAAAGCGTATCGACTGGTTCTCCGACTTTCGGACAG
>DASQKE010000089.1:0-3423 GCA_035630675.1 Allosphingosinicella sp. | reverse complement strand
CTTCGATCCGCGACTGGCCACGGCCCGGGCGCCGACCGAGCTCGGCCGGTTCGAGCAATGGGCGCTGTGGCACAATCGCGCGCATCGCGACCCTGCCATTCACTGGCTGGTGGACCTGCTGGCGCGCCATGGCGGCGGGACGTCCGCATTCGCCGGCGACATCGGCGAACCTGCGCTCGAGGCCGCCGAATAACACTTATTCGCCAGGGATATTTTCCTTCCGCACCGGGCTCTGCCATCCGCCCCGATTGGGGGTAGCGGACCCTTGCCGGCGCCTGGCGCCGGAGGCGGGCCGCAATCGAAACAGGGACCCGCGAGGGTCCGAAGACAACCCTGAGGCGGCGCCGGGGCGCGCCGTCCGCTCGATCATGAGGTCATCATTCCATGCGCAATCTGCTCGCCGCCACGTGCCTGACGCCTGTCGCCCTTTGCGCCTTCGCGCTTCCGCTCCATGCGGAAACCGTGGTCAACGATGCCCGCACGGCGCCCCTCCTGACCTCCACAGCCAATGACGACCTCCGCATCTCGACCACGGGCTCGGTCAAGCCGGCCGCCGGCACGGCGGTCACGATCGACAGCAACGACAGCGTCAACAATCAGGGGACGATCCAGATCACCGGCGCCAATGATTCGACCGGAATCCTGGCCAATGCCGGCACCTCAGGAACGATCTCCAACAGCGGCAAGATCATCCTCGACGAAAATTTCACCGCGACCGACACCGACACCGACGGTGACCTCGACGGCACTTTCGCCCAGGGCGCCCGCCGCTACGGCATTCGCGTCGGCAGCGGCGGCACCTTCACCGGCAATATCGTCAACAGCGGCGAAATCACCGTCGAGGGCAATGACAGCGCCGGTATCCGGCTCGACAGCAATCTCGCCGGCGCGCTGACCAGCAGCGGCAAGATCGACGTCCTCGGCAACGATTCCCAGGGCATCCGCGCCGGTAACGTCACCGGCAGTTTCGGCCTGTCCGGCACCATCTCGGCGCGCGGCGCCAACAGCGTCGGCGTCGCGCTCGACGGCGATATCGGCGGCGCGCTCACCGTCCAGGGCACGATCCTCGCGACCGGCTATCGTTCGACCACCGCGCCGGCCGACGCCTCGAAGCTCGACGCCGACGATCTGCTCCAGGGCGGTCCGGCGCTGCGCGTCTCGGGCGACGTCGCCGGCGGCATCCTGTTCGACGCGCCTCCCGCAAACAATTCCACCACCGACGACGACGAGGACGATGACGGTATCAAGGATGCCGACGAGACCGTCGCGACGGTCCGCGCCTTTGGCGCCGCGCCGGCTGTCCAGATCGGCTCCGCCACCGGCGACGTCGCGATCGGTGCGGTCGCCGGCAATGCGGCCGGCCACGGCGTCGTGGTCAAGGGCGAGATCAGCGGCAACGGCGTCTACAGCGGGGTCACCGGCAACGGCCTGGTCATTGGCGGGCTGGGCGGCAACGTCAATGTCGCCGGCGGTCTCACCGTCAGCGGCCTGATCGGCGCCCAGGCCAGCAATGCCGGCGCGACGGCGATCCGCGTCGGCAGCGGCGCGACGGTTCCGGCAATCGTCAACAGCGGCCAGATCGCCGCTGCCGGCGGCTCCAACACCAATCCGGCTGTCGTGCGCGCGATCCTTGTCGAGCAAGGCGCCGGCGTCGGGACGATCACCAACAGTGGCCAGATCACCGCGGTCGCCGGCGGCACTCAGGGAAGTTCCGGTGCGATCGTCGACCTGAGCGGAGGCCTGACCCTCGTCGAGAACAGCGGTTCCATCGTCGCGACCTCGGCCCAGACGGCGCCCGAAAGCGCCGCCGCGATCGACCTTCGCGCCAATTCGACCGGCACCGTCGTCCGCCAGACCGCGGCGGCAACGGGGCGGCCGGCGAGCCAGATTTCCGGAAGCATCCTGTTCGGCTCGGGCGACGATCTGCTCGACGTCACCGCCGGCTCGGTAACCGGCACGACCCGGTTCGGCACCGGCGCCGACCGGCTCAACCTTGCCGGCAGCACGGTCTACACCGGAACGGTCGACTTCGGCGGAGGCGCCGACACGCTCGCCCTCACCGGGACTTCGAGGCTCACCGGAACCCTTGCCGGCAGCAGCGGCCTGGCCGTTTCCGTCAATGGCGGCACGCTCGACCTCACCAATACCGGGACCGTTGCCTTGTCCTCGCTGGCCGTCGCCGGCCAGGGGGCCATCCGGGTCAACATCGACTCTGCCGCCGGCACGAACACGCTTTACGATGTCGCCGGGGCGGCCAGCTTCGCCGCGGGCTCGAAGCTCATCGTCAATGTCACCGACACGGCGAGCGCCGTCGGCGACCACCTGGTCGTCAGCGCCGGCACGCTCACCGGGGGCGCGAATCTCGGCCTGCAGTCGGCAGCGCTGCCTTTCCTCTATTCCGGGACGCTGACCGCCAGCGATGCGGCGGGCGAGATTTCGCTCAACATCCGGCGCAAGTCAGCGAGCGAGCTCGGCCTCAACCGTTCGGAGAGCAGCGCCTATGACGCCATCTATGCCGCTCTGTCCGAAGATGCGGGCATCGAGGGCGTCTTCCTCGGCGTGACCGCCGCCGACGATTTCCGCTCGATCATGCAGGAGATGCTTCCCGACCATGCCGGCGGCGCCTTCGAGACGGTCACCATGTCTTCGCGGGCCACTGCTCGCTTCCTGACCGACCCGAACCCGCCGATGGTCGACATGGGCGGGTGGGGCTTCTTCCTCCAGCAGGTGGCCTGGGGCACCAGCACCGACCTTGTCGACACCGCGGCCTATGACGTCAGCGGCTGGGGCGCGACCGGCGGCGCCGAGTTCGGCGCCGGCGATCTCGGCGCCTTCGGATTGACCCTGTCCTATCTGCTCGGCGCCGACGCCAACGGCAGCAACTCGAACGAGGTGAATGCCAAGCAGTTCGAGCTGGCCGGTTACTGGCGCGGCGAATGGAACGGCATCCACGCCTTTGCCCGCGCCTCGGGCGCCCGGATCGATTTCGATTCGGTCCGGAACTTTACCGGCACCACGGTGGCGCGAGAGACCCGCGGCGGCTGGAACGGCACGCTCTGGTCCGCCGGTGCCGGCGTCTCGTATGAGCTGCGCACCGGTCGGCTGACCGTGCGGCCTCTGGCGGCTTTGGATTATTATTCGCTCAAGGAAGGCGGTTACAGCGAGACCGGCGGCGGCGCCGGCTTCGACCTGATCGTCGACGAGCGGACGAGCGACGAAATGGCGGCGAGCGGCACCGTCACCCTGGGCTACGATCTCGGCGGCGTCGATCCGGCCGACTCATTCTTCCGCGTCGAGCTGGAAGGCGGCCGCCGCGAAGTCCTCGGCGGGACGCTCGGCGCGACGACCGCGCATTTCGAAGGCGGCGACGACTTCGTCCTGGTTCCGGACCAGCGCAGCAGCGGCTGGCTCGGCCGGCTGCGT
>DASQKE010000088.1:0-2528 GCA_035630675.1 Allosphingosinicella sp. | reverse complement strand
TGCCGGCGTATAGCGCGACAACTTGGATGCGAGCGGCGCGACAATCAGGATGAGAGTCATGGGTCGCGGCGGATGGATGATTGTCGTGGCGCGACACCGAGGCAAGCGGTTTCCGGTGCTGCGCGACAATCAGGCTGGGGTGTTGATTGTCGCGCGCGTCGGCGGTCGGCCCGGTCCTCGTTTGCGCTCGACGGCGGCGCGCCTTCGGTAGCTTTCGACGTTCATCTCGAAGATGGTGGCGTGGTGGACCAAGCGGTCGACGGCGGCGAGCGTCATGGCCTGGTCGGGGAAGATCCGGCCCCATTCGCCGAAGGGCTGGTTGGCGGTGATCATGAGTGACCGCCGTTCGTAGCGCGCGGCGATGAGCTCGAAGATCACGCTGGTTTCGGCCTGGTCCTTGGTGACGTAGGCGATGTCGTCGAGGATCAGCAGATGGTACTTGTCGAGCTTGGCGATGGCGGCCTCGAGCTGCAGGTCGCGCCGCGCGGTCTGCAACTTCTGCACCAGGTCCGTGGTGCGGGCGAACAGCACGCGCCAGCCGTTCTCGACCAGGGCAAGGCCGAGGGCGGCCGCGAGATGCGACTTCCCGGCGCCTGGCGGGCCGAAGGCCAGCAGGTTGGCTCCCTTCTCGAGCCAAGTATCGCCGGCGGCGAGCGCCATGATCTGCGCCTTGCTGACCATGGGGACGGCCTCGAAGTCGAAGTTGTCGAGCGTCTTGCCGGGCGGCAGGCGGGCCTCCTCGAGATGGCGCTGGATGCGGCGGTTGGCGCGTTCGGCGATCTCGTGCTCGGCCAGCGCCGCGAGGAAGCGCGCGGCGGGCCAGCCCTCCTTGTCGGCGCGGGCGGCGAGGTCGGGCCAGACCAGCTTGATGGCGGGCAGCCTGAGGTCGTTGAGGGCGAGCGTCAGCCGGCCGGCGTCGATCGGATCGGCGCGGCTCATGCGGCGTCTCCGCGGTGCACGGTGGCGAGTTCCTCGTAGGCGCCGAGCGGCGGCTGGGCGACGGTGACGCCGGGCATGGCCGCGGCGTCCGGCACGAAGCGCGCGCGCAGCTCGGCGATGTCGGGCAGGCGGCCGGCGTCGAGCAGCGCGTCGAGCACGCCGGCCAGTTCGGCCTCGCAAGCGCGGTCATGGGCGAGCGCCAGGAGGTCCACCATGGTCCGGCAGGCGAGACGGCCTGGGAGGCCGGCCAGCATCGCCTCGAAGGCGCGGGCGTAGGCGGGGCGGGGAAAGATCCGGTCGCGGTAGACGAGACCGATGAGCGCCATCGGCTTGCGCCGGAGGGAATGGATCAGGTGCCGGTAGTCGACGACATGGCCGTGCCGGCCATCGGGGCGCGGGCGGCCGCGGAGCAGCGTCATCTGGAGGGAGCCGCCGAGGGTGACCTCGAGCCGGTCGTCGAAGAGCCGGACACGCAGGCGGTGGCCGATCAGGCGCGACGGGACGCTGTAGAACACTTTGCGCAGGACGAAGCCGCCGGAGGAGGTCACGGTGACGATGGCATCCTCGTGGTCGGCGGTGCGTCGCCGCGGCAGGTCTTGCAGCGCGGCCCGCTCGATCCCGATGCGCGGCGCCGCGCGGGCATTGCGCCGCCCGACCACCTCGTCGACGAAGCGGCGCCAGGCGGCCAGGTCGGCGAAGTCGCGCGAGCCGCGCAGCAGCAGGGCGTCGTCGATCGCTTTCTTGAGGTGCCCATGCGCGCTCTCGATGGCGCCGTTCTCGTGGGCGAGGCCGGGGTTGTTGCGGCTCGGTGCCATGCCGTAGTGCGCGCAGAGCGCGTCGTAGCGCCGGGTCAGGTCCTCCGTCGCGTCGCGGTCGAGGTTGCGGAAGGCGGCGGAGAGGCTGTCGCTGCGATGCTCGCGCGGCGCGCCGCCGAGCGCCCAAAGGGCGTTCTGCAGCCCCTCGGCGAGGGCGACGTAGCTCTCGCCGCCGAGCACCACATGGGCGTGCTCGAAGCCCGAATAGGCCAGCCGGAAATGGTAGAGCCGGTGCTCGAGCGCCTCGCCGGCCACCGAGACGGCGAGTTCGCCCATGTCGGTGAAGTCCGACAGGCCGAGCCGCCCGGGTTCGTGGACCTGGCGGAAGACGACCTCCTGCTCGGGGCCGTGCAGCGCCCGCCAGGACCGGATCCGGCGCTCCAGGGTGCGGCGGATGCCGAGGCCGAGATCGGGATGGCGCCGCAGGATCTCCTCGAAGAGGGCGATAGGCCGCAGCCCCGGGGCGGCCTGCAGCAGCGGGAGGATCTCGCTCTCCCAGACAGCGGCCAGCGGGTCCGGGCGACGCCGCCCCCGCGGGGTGGGTTTCTGCGACGGCGGCCGCGGATCCTGCTCGATCCGGTAGGCGGTCGCGGTGCTGAACCCGGCCTTGGCGGCGGCGATCGGGACCGGTTCTGTCCGGCGGAACTGCATGTACAGCCTCATCTGGCGGTCAGTGACGTGGCGGCCGGGCACCAGGCGGATCCCTCGGAAGAAGGGAGCCATTCCGGTGCCGGCCGGCCGTAACCGCCAGACGGCGAGACCCCCGTCGGGATC
>DASQKE010000087.1:0-2622 GCA_035630675.1 Allosphingosinicella sp. | reverse complement strand
GCATCCTCGGTCGCGACTAACCCTGCGCGCCGGCTCTGCACCCCATCAGCGGCTGGATGCGCGTTCCGAACGCGTCGGTGCCGGCGAGGAAGTCGTCGAAGGTCAGCAGCACGCCGCCCGTGTTGGGCACGGTCGCGACCTCGTCGAGCATCCGGGCGATGCTTTCGTAGGAGCCGACCAGCGTGCCCATGTTGAGGTTCACCGCGCTCTCCTTGTCGGCGAGCTGGCGGACGTTGGTGGTGGTCGAGGTCTTATCGGCGGCGCCCTGGGCGCCGAGCCAGGCGACCGCCTCCTCGTCGACGCCCTCGCGATAGTGGATCCACTTCTCCATCGCCTCCTCGTCGGTCTCGGCGGCGATCACCATGAAGAGCGCGTAAATGCGGACGTCGCGGCCGGTCTTGGCGGTCGCCGCCATCAGCCGCTCATTGTTCGACGCGAAGGCGGTGGGCGTGTTGACGCCCTTGCCGAGGCAGAAGGCGTAATCCGCATATTTGGCCGAGAAAGCGAGGCCCTCGTCCGACGAGCCGGCGCAGATGATCTTCATCTCGCCCTCCGGCAGCGGCCGCACCCGACAATCCTCCATCTGATAATATTCGCCCTTGAAGTCCGAGACTCCGGTCGCCCACAATTCGCGCAGGATCTGGGCATATTCGCCGAGCATGGTGTAGCGGTCGCGGAAATGGTCGTCGCCGGGCCACAGGCCCATTTGCGAATATTCGGGGCGCTGCCAGCCGGTGATCAGATTGAGGCCGAAGCGGCCATGGCTGATCGAATCGATCGTGTTGCACATCCGCGCGCAGAAGGCGGGCGGGATGACGAGGGTCGGGCAGGTCGCGTAAATCTTGATCTTCTCGGTGACCGCGGCGAGGCCGGCCATCAAAGTGAAGCTCTCCAGATTATATTCCCAGAATTCGGTCTTGCCGCCGAAGCCCCTGAGCTTGATCATCGAGAGCAGGAAATCGACGCCGTATTTCTCGGCGCGGATCGCGATCTCCTTGTTGAGATCGAAGCTCGGCATATATTGCGGCGAATTCTCCGAGATCAGCCAGCCATTGTTGCCGATGGGCGTGAAAATGCCGATTTCCATCATCTTCTCCTAGGGAAGCTCGCCCCTGAGCCAGGCGAGGATAAAATCATTGAATTCGTCGGGATAGGTGACGTTGCAGGCGTGCCCCCCGAAGGCCGGCATTGCGAGGCCGGAATTGGGCAAGGCGTCGGCCAGCGCCTCGCCGGCGCGCGACGGGACCAGCATGTCGTCCCGCGCCGCGACGACGAGCACCGGCGTCGCGATCTCCGCGAGGCGGCCCGAAATGTCGAAGCCGGCGAGTGCGGCGACCCGCTTCCTCAACGCCCCGGCGCCCTGGAAGTGCTCGAGCTGTGCGGGCAGTTCGGCGTCGAGCTCGGCATGATGCACGGAGCTCCAGTCGGCCGGATAGAGGAAGATCGGCTGCGCCCGCAGATAGGATTCCGGCCCTTTACCATCGAGCAGGGCCAGCCGCGCTTCGAAGCAGCGCAGGAAGTGCGGGTCCGGCGCGGCCCAGCAATTGACGAGGACGAGGCGAGGGAGCCGCTCGGGCGCCTTCAGCGCGAGCGCGAGGCCGGCGATTCCGCCCGCCGCGTGCCCGATCAGGGTCGCCGCCTCGATCCCGAGCGCATCCATCAGCGCCAGAATGTCGTTTGCGAAGTCGTCGACGCTGACTTGCTCGGGCAGCGAACGGTCGCTGCGCCCGGTCCCGCGATGATCGTAGAGGAGGACGCGATGATGCGCGGCGAACGCCGCCAGGTTCGGCGCCCAATAATCCGCAGAGCCGCCGAGGCCGGGCGAGAGGATCAGGACCTCGCCGTCCTCGGGCCCGTGCCAGTCGTACCAGAGGCCGGCCGCGTGCGGCATCAGCCGAGATGCGCGACGCTGGCGATCTCGACGACGAGGCCCGGCTTCACCAGCCCGCACTGGATGCAGTAGCGCGCCGGCTTCGCGCCCGGGAAATATTCCGCATAGACCGCGTTCATCGCCGGATAATGGGCCCAGTCGGTGACGAAGATGTGGTTGAACGCGACGTCCGCCATCGTCGCGCCGGCCGCTTCGAGGGTGATCCGGATCGTCTCCAGCACGTGGCGGGTCTGGGCGGCGGCGTCGTCCGGATAGAGGATCGTCCCGCCCGGCCCGAGCGCGAGCGTGCCGGACACGTAGACGGTGTCTCCGGCGCGCGTCCCGGCCGAATAAGGCGCGATCGGGGTCGGGAATTCGGGCGGGTTGATCGGTTCGAACGGCATTTACTGGTCTCCTGAGCTGATCGCGCCTCCCCATTAACCGCTAGGGCTGAGCCTGTCGAAGCCCGGGGTCACGGGCGCTGCGATCCGCCCTTCGACAGGCTCAGGGCTAGCGGTGTCGGGTGCACCCACTCTCACGCCCCCTCCTCTGCGATCTGCCCGAACGCCCCGCAGAAATCGGCGACGGTGGAGACCCAGCCGAAGAAGGTTTCGACATTGTAGACGCTGGCTTTCTGCAGATAGTCCGGCCCGGCCTGGTGGGTCGCGTCCTCGAGCATGATCCCGAAATATTCGAGGAAGAAGCCGTCGCGCAAAGTCGATTCGACGCAGACGTTGGTGGCGATGCCGACC
>DASQKE010000086.1:0-2968 GCA_035630675.1 Allosphingosinicella sp. | reverse complement strand
GGAGACACTGGCCGAAGCCCACACGCGCGCTCGCGCCTTCGGGAGGATGGCGCGAGCCGTGATGCGGGACAAGTCGCGACGGCGAGAAAATCATTGAGTGCAGGGGCGAGCGCTGTCTTCGTGGAGCGCGACGATTAGGATGAGAGAGGCGCGACAATCTGGATGAGAGCGTGGCGCCGGGGGCGGACCGCAGGGAGGGCGTAGCCCGACCGGAGGTTCGCCCCCGGCGGCGCTGCGCTCCGGCCGCAGGGGTCGGGTGCGGCGGGGTGATCGCGGCCGGTCAGGGCTAAGCGGGTGTTTTCTCTGCTTCGGAGGAGCGCTCGTGCCCGGCCGCCACGTGACCGATCACCAGATGAGGCTCTTCATGAAGCACCGAGCGACCGACCCGATCCCTGTCGCCGCCGCCCGCGCCGGGTTCAGCGCCGCCACCGGCTACCGCATTGCTCAGGACCCACGCCTGCCCTCCGATAAGCGCACGCCGCGCGAGCGGCGGCGGCCCGATCCCCTGGCGGTCGTCTTCGACACCGAAGTCGTCCCCATGCTCGAGGCGAGCCCGGGCCTGAGGCCCGTCGCCGTCTTCGAGGAGCTGATGCGCCGGCATCCCGAGTTGGGCGCCGGGGTGCGGCGGACGCTCGAGCGGCGCATCCGCCAGTGGCGGGCGCTGCACGGGCCGGAGCGGGAGGTGATCTTCCGCCAGACCCATGAGCCCGGCCGGCTGGGCCTCTCCGACTTCACTGACATGGCCGACCTGGGTCTCACGGTGGCGGGAGCCCCGCTGCCGCACCGGCTCTATCACTTCCGCCTGGCGTTCAGCGGCTTCGAACACGCCCATGTCGTGCTCGGCGGCGAGAGCTTCGTGGCGCTGACCGTCGGGCTGCAGGACGCGCTCTGGGGGCTCGGCGGCGCGCCGCGCGAGCATCGCAGCGACAGCCTGTCGGCCGCGTTCCGCAACCTGGCCGTCGAGGTCGAGGACGACTGGACCGTCCGATATGCTGCCCTCTGCTCCCACTACGGCATGGCCGCCAGCCGCAACAACCGCGGCCTCGCCCACGAGAACGGCACGATCGAGGCCGCCCACGGCCATCTCAAGCGCGCTGTCGAGGACGCGCTGCTCCTGCGCGGCTCGCGCGACTTCGACACGGTCGCCGACTACCGTCGCTTCGTCGACGAACTGGTCGGCCGTCGCAACGCCCGCAACCGCAAGCGCATCGATGCCGAGCGCGCCGTGCTGCGGCCACTGCCGAGCCGGCGGGCCGAGGACGGCGAGCAGGCCATGGTCACGGTCACCTCCTCCGGTGGCTTCATGCTTCGGCGCGTCTTCTACACCGTGCCCTCGCGCCTGATCGGTCACCGTCTGCGCGTGCGCCTCCACGACGACCGGCTCGAGGTCTTCCTCGGCGGCACGCATCTCATGACGCTGCCGCGCGGCCGCGGCTACGGCGACCGCCGCCGTGCCCATGTCGTCGACTACCGGCACGTCATTCATACGCTCAGGGCCAAGCCCATGGCGCTCCCCGGCCTCGTCTACCGCGACCAGCTCTTCCCCCGCGACGCCTATCGCCACCTCTATGACGCCGCCATGGCGGCGCTGCCGGAGAAGGCGGCCTGCCGTCTCGTCGTCGGGGCGCTGGCGCTCGCCCACGAGCGCGGCTGCGAGGCCGATCTCGCCGCCGACATCGACGCGCAGCTCGGCGCCGGCGTCATGCCCGACCTCGCCGAGCTGCGCGCCCGCTTCGCGCCGCGGTCCGGCGCGCTGCCGGAGGTCACCGTCGCCCTGACCCCGCTCAGCGCCTACGACGCGCTCACCGCCGCCGCGCCGGTCGAGGAGGCCTCGGCATGACCGCGACCGATCCCGTCGATGATGCCCGCCTCGCACTCCTGCTGAGCGATCTGCGCCTGCCGGCGATCAAGCACATCTGGCCCCGCTTCGCCGAGCGCGCCGACAAGGAGGGCTGGCCTGCCGCCCGCTTCCTCGCCGCGCTGGCCGAGCACGAGATCGCCGAGCGCGCCCGCCGCCGCATCGAGCGCCATCTCGCCGAGGCGCGCCTGCCGCCCGGCAAGACCCTCGACGCCTTCGACTTCGACGCCGTGCCGATGATCTCCAAGGCCCAGGTCATGGCGCTCGTCGCCGGCGACAGCTGGCTCGAGAAGGGCGACAACCTGCTCGTCTTCGGACCGCCCGGCGGCGGAAAGTCCCATCTCGCCGCCGCCATCGGTCTCGGCCTGATCGAGAACGGCTGGCGCGTGCACTTCGCCCGCACCACCGATCTCGTCCAACGGCTCCAGGTGGCCCGGCGTGAGCTCGCCCTGGAAGCCGCGATCGCCAAGCTCGACAAGTACCACTTGCTGATCCTCGACGACCTCGCCTACGTCACCAAGGACCAGGCCGAGACCAGCGTGCTCTTCGAGCTGATCAGCGCCCGCTACGAGCGCCGCTCCATCCTGATCACAGCCAACCAACCCTTCGGCGAGTGGAACCGGATCTTCCCCGATCCCGCCATGACGCTGGCCGCCGTCGACCGGCTCGTCCACCACGCTACGATCCTCGAGCTCAACGTCGAGAGCTACCGACGCCGAACCGCCGTCGAGCGCCGCAAGAGGCCTGGCCGGCCCCCGAGCCCGACAATCAACGCTCCCGCTGACTGACGCTCCGCGACAATCAGGATGCGAAAGCCCTTGCTCGCGGCGCCCCCCGCCGCAATGCTCACCCTCGCCGCGACGACCTCGACTCTCACCCAGATTGTCGCGCTCAGATCACACAGATTGTCGCGCTACAGTGTCGCCAGTGGGGTCGGCCGCACGCTCCTTCCGGATGGTATGAAGCCGCCCGCGCATTGGCACATCGCCGGCGAAGCCGACGATCCGAAGCAAGCCCTGCAAAGTTTCGGCGAGGCGTGGGGCGCATGGCGTCGAGGTGAGGTCAAAGTTGCTCCCCCGCCGCGCGGCGGTCCGAAGCTCCCTCTCAGCT
>DASQKE010000085.1:0-3499 GCA_035630675.1 Allosphingosinicella sp. | reverse complement strand
TATCGTCTGCGAGGCCTCGGCGCCGATCCACCCGGACGACGATATCCACTCGCCGATCCTCTGCCGCCTGCCGATGGGCGCGCGGCTCCACGGCATCGAGCGCGGGCCCTGCCTCGCGACCGAGATCGGCTGCGTGCCGCTCTGCCACCTGCGCCGGATCGGCGAGTTCGAGGAAGATTCGGTGGCGGTGGCCGAGCGGCTGCTGGGGGCGCCGTACCGGCCCGGCGGACGCAGCTTCCGCGGCATCGACTGCTCGGGGCTGGCCCAGCTCGCTTTCGGCCTGTGCGGCCTGCCGCTGCCGCGCGAGTGCGAGCAGCAGCAGGCGCTGGGCGAGGCCGTACCGGAGGGGGACCGGCTGCAGCGCGGCGACCTCGTCTTTTCGGGAAATCACGTCGCGCTCGCGGTCAGCAACGAGCTCGTCATCCATGTCGGCCTGGAAACGAAGGTGGTTGCGATCGAGCCGCTCGCCGCCGCCCGCCACGACGGCGCCGCCCTCACCGCGCGCAGGCTGAGCCCGATTCCAGTCTAGCGCTGCTGCTGGCGCTGCGCCCTGATCCGGCGCCAGCGCTGGTGGTTGCGGACATGCTCTTCGAGCGTGTTCGAGAAAACGTGGCCGCCGCTGCCGTCGGCGACGAAATAGAGCGCTTCGGTTGGCGCCGGATCGAGCACGGCGGCGATCGACTCGCGCCCGGGATTGGCGATCGGCCCGACCGGCAGGCCGACCCGGGTGTAGGTGTTGTAGCCGTTGACGGCGTCGATCTCCGAGCGGCGGATCGGCCGGCCGAGCGGACGGCCCTGGGTGATCGGATAGATGATGGTCGGATCGGCATCGAGCTTCATGCCCCGGCGCACGCGGTTCGAATAGACGCCGGCGATCATCCGCCGCTCGGCTGCCTTGCCGGTCTCCTTCTCGACGATCGAGGCGAGGATCACCGCCTCACGCGGCGTCGAGACCACTGCATTCGGCCTGCGCCGGGTCCAGAGCCGCGCCAGCTCGTCGCGCATCGCCCGCTGCATGCGCTCCAGCACCGCCTTCCGCGCCTCTCCGCGCCGATAGGCATAGCTGTTGGGAAGCACCGACCCTTCTTCGGGCACGGCGACCGCGCCGGTCAGGTGCGGCGCCGCCATCAGGCGCTCGTGGACCAGAACCGACGGCATGCCCTCGGGGACCGTCACCAGGCGCTGGACCGGCCGGCCGTGCTGAAGGATTCCGAGGATCGAGGCTGCGCTCGCCCCCGCCGGAATTTCGAACTCCCCGGCCTGCACCGGTGCGGACGAGCCGAGGACGCGCGCGAGGCGGCGGAACGTGGTGGCACTCCCGCGGATCAGGCCGTCGCGCGACAGCTGCTCGGCGACCGTGCCGACGCTGGCGCCTTGCTCGACGATCACGGTCTTCGCCTCGTTCGAAGGCCCCGCCCCCGCCCATAACGACCAATAGGCCCAGCCGAGGAGCAGCGCGCCGACGATGGCGGCGGCCAGGAGGAGTCTCTTCATCGCCGGCGGCTCAAATCGCCTTCATCACCAGGCTGGCGTTGGTCCCGCCGAAGCCGAAGCTGTTGTTGAGCACCGCTTTCACTTCGCGCTGCTTGGCGGTGTGGGGCACGAGGTCCACGCCCTCCGTGCCCTCGCCCGGATTGTCGAGGTTCAGAGTGGGCGGCACGATCTGGTCGCGGATCGCCAGGATGCAGAAGATCGCCTCGACCGCCCCCGCGCCGCCCAGCAAGTGACCGATCGCCGATTTGGTGGAGCTCATCGACACCTTGCCGATGGCATTGCCGAACAGCCTGCGGACCGCGCCCAGCTCGATCGTGTCGGCCATGGTCGAGGTGCCGTGCGCGTTGATATAATCGATGTCGGCCGGGGTCATGCCCGCCTTCTTCAGGGCCATTTCCATCGCGCGGTACGCGCCGGATCCTTCCGGATGCGGAGCGGTCACGTGATAGGCGTCGCCGGACAGGCCGTAACCGACCACTTCGGCGTAGATTTTCGCACCGCGCGCCTTGGCGTGCTCATATTCCTCGAGCACGACCACCCCCGCGCCTTCGCCCATGACGAAGCCGTCGCGGTCCTTGTCATAGGGCCGGCTCGCCTGTTCCGGCCGCTCGTTGAAGCTCGAATTCAGCGCACGGGCCTGGGCGAAGCCGGCGATGCCGATCGGACAGATGGTCGCTTCGGCGCCACCCGCCAACATGATATCGGCATCGTCGTCGCGGATCATCCGCGCCGCATCGCCGATCGAGTGCGCGCCGGTCGAGCAGGCGGTCACAACCGCATGGTTCGGGCCCATCAGCCCGTATTTGATCGAGACCTGGCCCGAAATGAGATTGATGAGGCGGCCATGCACGAAGTGCGGCGACACCCGGCCCGGCCCTTTCTCGGCCAGCACCAGGCTCTCGCTTTCGATCCCCGGCAAGCCGCCGATGCCCGAGCCTATCGAGCAACCGGCGCGCAGGCGCGTGGCCTCGTCCATATCGGACAGACCGGCGTCCTCGATCGCCTGCCCAGCCGCATCCAGGCCGTAGACGATGAAGAGATCGACCTGTCGCTGCGTCTTGTGGTCGACGCGCTTGTCGGGATCGAAGCCATATTCGTGATCGGCCGGCTTCACTTCGCACGCGATCCTGCATTTCTGATCGCTGGCGTCGAACCTGGTAATCGGCCCGGCGCCGCTCTTCGAGGCGAGGATGTTCTTCCAGCTCGTCTCGACGTCGCCGCCGAGCGGCGACACCATGCCCAGACCTGTGACGACGACACGGCGCATTGGAAAACTCCTTGGATCAGACAGGCAAACGGCCCCCCGGCCGAGGACGGGGAGCCGCTGTTGGGAAAACCGGCTCGATCATCGCACGGCCGGCATCGGGCCGGTGCCTCAGGCCTTGTTGTTCTCGATATAGTCGATGGCGTCCTTGACGGTGGCGATCTTCTCGGCGGCGTCGTCCGGAATCTCGACTCCGAATTCTTCCTCGAACGCCATGACGAGCTCGACGATGTCGAGGCTGTCGGCGCCGAGATCGTCGATGAAGCTCGCTTCCTCGGTCACCTTTTCGGCTTCGACGCCGAGATGCTCGACGACGATTTTCTTCACCCGATCAGCGGTCTCGCTCATGTTCACTTTCCTCCTGTTCGTCTTTGCCCAGAGCCCTAGCCTCATGGGGCCGTGGCTGGCAAGTGGGGCAACTTCGCCGGTCAGTTCAACGGGAGCCCGCGCCCGAGCCGCTCGAGACCGACCAAAGTCGTGACATAGACGACCATCGTGCCGGCCTGGCTTTCGATAAGACGGGCGCTCACGCCGTCCGCGACGAGAGCCGCGAACAGCGGCTGGAGCGACATGCCCTGCCGTCTCGATTGCGCCCTCGACTCCTCGTCCAGCCGGCCGAACCAGGCGTCGATCAGCGCCGGGTCGATACCGGCGGCGGCGAGATCGGAGCGGCCGCGGTCCCGAACAAGGACCCCAAGGGCAGCGGTCGCAATCGCGACTGTGCGCTCTTCCTCCCAGGCG
>DASQKE010000084.1:0-7352 GCA_035630675.1 Allosphingosinicella sp. | reverse complement strand
TCATCGGTTACGGCAAGATCGCGGAGGACGAGCATGTCCCCGCGATCGCCGGCAATCCGCGCTTCGAGCTGGCCGCCAATGTCGGCTCGAAGGCGCCCACCGGCGGCACGGTCCCCGGCTTTCGGCGGCATCCGGAGATGTTCGAGGCGGTGCGCGACATCGACGCGGTCGCTTTGTGCACGCCGCCGTCGGTGCGCACCGACATCGCCCGCTTATGCCTGGCGCGAGGGCTCCATGTGCTGCTCGAAAAGCCGCCGGCGACGACGCTTAGCGAGATCGAGGATCTGCGTCTGGAAGCGGAAGGGCGCCTGGCCACGCTCTTCACCACCTGGCATTCGCAATACAATCCGGCGGTCGACGCGGCGGCGGAAGCGCTGGCAGGCCGGCGCGTCGCGCGGATGCGGATCGACTGGCGCGAGAGCGTCAGGAAATGGCATCCCGGCCAGCAGTGGATCTGGGAGGCGGGCGGCTTCGGCGTCTTCGATCCCGGCATCAACGCGCTTTCGATCGCGTCGAAGATCTTCCCCGGGCCGCTGTTCGTGCGCGAGGCCGAACTGTCGGTGCCGGGCAATCTCGACATGCCGATCGCCGCAGCGATCCGCTTTTCGAGCCCGGCCTCTCCCGGCGCCGATCTCTCGGCCGGCTTCGACTGGCGCGAGGTTGAGGACGAGGTCTGGACGATCCAGGTCGAGACCGAGGACGGGCTGTCGCTGCGGCTGGTCGGCGGCGGCGCCCGGCTCGAGATCGAGGGGCGCGAGCCGCTCGAAGCGCCGCGCGCCGAATATCCGCGGATCTACGAGCGCTTCGCCGAGCTGCTCGACGAGCGCCGGTCGCTGGTCGACGTCGCGCCGCTCCGGCTGACCGCCGACGCCTTCCTCGTCGGCCGCCGCGTCAGCGTCGAGCCCATCGCGGTCTGATCTCCTGTTCCGCGCCGGCGGCCCCGACCGGGTGGTCCTGACGTTGCGGCCGGTTTTCCTCGGGGAAGGCGACGCTGACCCTTGTGCCGGGCGGGCCGGCCCATTCGATCGTGCCTTCAAGCTGCGCGACGAGTGCGCGCAGCATACGCTGGCCGACCGAGCCGCTTCGCGCCTCGCTCCTGAAGCCCTTGCCGTCGTCGATCACCTCGAGGCAGAACCCCGCCTCGCAGCGCCTGAACAGGACGAGGATGTTGCCCGCCTCCTCATCGGCGAAGGCGAACCGCACCGCATTGGTCACCAGCTCGTTGATCATCAGTCCGATCGTCACCGCCCGTCCCGAGCTCAATTCGGCGTCCTCCGCTTCGGCGCGCAGGACCATCGGGCGCATGCCGATCAGCCCGGGCTGGAGGTCGTTGACCATCTCCTCGATGAAGCCGCGCGCGCCGACGATACTGGTCTCGCGGCGCAGCTGCAGCCGGTCGTAGACGCGGGCGAGCACCTTGAGGCGGTTCGCGGCGCTCCCCAGCACTTCGGAAGCGCGCTCGTCGCCGACGTCGCGCTGGCCGAGCATCATGTAGCCGGCGACGACCTGGAGCTGGTTCTTGATCCTGTGGTTGAAGTCGTGGAGCAAAAGCTCCTTCTGCCCGTCCGAGGCTTCGAGGGTCGCTGACTTGGCATCGAGGTCGCTGACCGCGCGGGCGAGAGCCGCGTTGCGTTCGAGCAAGGTGCCGACATGGCCGCGCAGCATCTCAACGATCGCCGCGGCGATCGACCCGACGACGCCGAAAGTAGCGATCGTGACCCAGTCGCTCCTGCCGACGGTGTCGAGCGGGCGGCGCGGGTCGAGGATGAAATAAAGGCCGAGCACGGCACTGAGCGCCACCGCGAAATAGCCCGAGCCGCGGCCGAACAGGAAGGCCGCGAGCAGTATTGCGGGAATGAACAGGATGAACCAGGGCGTCCGACCGAGCTCGAGCTCGAGCCCGCCGAGCATATAGCGAAGGCCGAAGAAGGCGAGGCAGATCAGGGCCGTTGCGCCGTACTGAACGATGAGCGGCAGGCTGCGGAGCGGCTGGAGCCTCTGGAGGAATTCGGTCGACATCCTGGCGCCTCAGGCGAGCGCGGACGCGCGCGCAAGCGGTGCGCCGCATCGGTCGCAACCTTGTCCGAAACGGACCATTCGGCCCTCGTGCCAAGTGACTGGAATGTCCGCCATTCCTTTCCGGCCGCCGCAATCGCCCTCCGCTCCCGCACCGAAACGGACGAAGTCTCGATAAGAGCCGCGGAAATCGCTTCCTAGCCTTTCCCCCGCGACGGGCCGGTGCCCGCCGCCGACCAAGGGGGGAAGATCATGAACCTGGCGACGGGCGGCCGCGCGGCCGCGATCGTCCTGATGTCGACAACGCTCGCGCTCGGCGGCCACGCCTGGGCGCAGACCGACGCGCAGCTCAGGCAGCGCATCATTCGCGAGTCGATCGCAAGCTATCCGGGCAGCTGCCCGTGCCCGTATAACACGGACCGCGCCGGGCGCCGCTGCGGTGCGCGCAGCGCGTACAGCCGGCCCGGCGGCTACGCGCCGATCTGCTATCCGGCTGACGTCACGCCGGCGATGGTCCGCGCCGCACGGGGGCGCTGAACCGCCGGGTTCATCCGACATGGGGCTTCAGCGCCATCCACCGTTCGAGCTTCGCCTCGAAGGGAAGCGTGAAGGCTGGGCTGCTCGAGGGCAGATCGACCAGCGCCAGATCCGGGCGTGCGGCTAGTTGCGGGCGGCCGATGGCGGCCGCCTTGCCGCCGTTGAAGCCGACCGCGCGAAGCTCGGGAAGCGTTTCGGCGAGGCCTTGGAGGTCGCTCGCCTCGTGAAGCCGGATCGCCAAATCGAGGCTGCCTTCGCGAGTGGCGGCGGCGACCGTGTCCCACAGGCCGATCCCCTCCTCGAGCAGCGCCTTGAGGCGGTCCTCATAAGGAAGCGCGGCGAGGTCGCGTCCGATCACGGCGCCCACGATTCGCCAAAACTGGTTGCGCGGATTGGCATAATATCGGCTCTCGGCAAGCGACATCGCGCCGGGGAGGCTGCCGAGGAGGAGCAGGCGCGTGTCGGATCGGATGACGGGCGGGAAGCAATGTTGCATAGGCGCGCCATGAAGATCGAAGGCGGCTGTCATTGCAAGAAGGTCCGCTTCGAAGCGGAAGTTCCGCGGCGGGTCGAACGGCTCGACTGCAATTGCTCGATCTGCGCGGCGACCGGCTTTCGCCACCTGATCGTGCCGCACGGCGACTTCCGCCTGCTCTCGGGCGATGACGCGCTTGTCAGCTATCGCTTCGGCACGGGAGCGGCCAATCACCTTTTCTGCGGAACCTGCGGAATCAAGAGCTTCTACCAGCCGCGCTCCCACCCCGAGGCATGGAGCCTGAACTTCAACGCGCTCGACGACACGTCCGGCCTCGAGATCGAGGTACGGGCGTTCGACGGGCGCAATTGGGAACAGGCGCTCGCGGCACTCGATTAGGGCTCGTACCAAATACGGCCATTGCGGGTATCGAGCACGGACCCTAGGGCGCGTGGCCATGGCTCACACCCCTCTCCGCCTGAAGCTCGACGGCGAGGCGCTGGTCGCGAACTGGCATTGGCTGAAGGCGCAAGGCGGCGCGGCCGCCTGCGGGGCAGCGGTCAAGGCCGACGGCTACGGGCTCGGCGCGCGCGAGGTGGTCCGCCGCCTTGCCGAAGCAGGGTGCCGCGATTTCTTCGTCGCGACCTGGGCGGAGGCCGAAGCGCTGGCGTCCTGGGACGAGGGGCTTTCGCTCGCAGTTCTCCACGGCGTCGCGCGCGACGATGCCGAGGTTCCGCGCTGGGCCCGGCCGGTGCTCAATTCGGCCGAGCAGGTCTGGCGCTGGCGGGGCAGGGGCCCCTGCGATGTCATGCTGGACACCGGCATCAACCGCCTGGGGCTGTCGGCGCAGGACGTCGCCAACGGCGCCCTCGACGGCCTCGAGATCCGCACCTTGATGAGCCATCTCGCCTGCGCCGACGAGGACGTGCCCGCCAACCAGCGCCAGCGCGCCGCCTTCGTCGCGCTCGCCGCCGATATCGACGCCCAGCGCCTCAGCCTCGCCAACAGCGCCGGCATCTGCCTTGGCCCAGATTACGCGTTCGACCTCACGCGGCCGGGCCTCGCCCTCTATGGCGGCATTCCGCGCGCCGAGGCCGAGGGCAATATCCGCCAGGTCGTCCGCGTCCAGGCCCAGATCGTGCAGCGTCGGCGCGTGGAAGCGGGCGAGGGCGTCGGCTACAATGCGACCTTCATCGCCGAGGCGGCCTGCGAGCTCGCGATCCTCAACATCGGCTATGCGGACGGCTATCTGCGCGGCTTCTCCGGCAGCGGCCGGGCGCGGGCGGCGGGCGGCGCGTGGCTGCCGGTGGTCGGCCGCGTCTCGATGGACCTCGCGGCCGTCCGCGTCGACGCCGCGCCGGATGCGAAGGAGGGCGACTGGATGGATCTCGACTACGACCTCCCGACCGCCTCCGCCCAGTCCGGCCTCAGCCAGTATGAGCTGCTGACGACGCTCGGCCCCCGCTTCGAACGGGCTTGGGCCTGAAACCCCGCCGCCGCCGGCTCGTTCACCCGCCATGGCCACCATCGCGCACCTCTCCGACGTCCATTTCGGCGCCCATGACGAGAAGATCGTCGCCGCGGCCGAGGCATGGCTGCTCCGGAACCGGCCGGACCTGGTAGTGATCAGCGGCGACTTCACCCAGCGCGCCCGGGTCGAGCAGTTCCAATTGGCGTCGGCCTGGCTCAACAAGCTGCGCGCAGACGGCTTTTCCGTGCTCGCCGTGCCGGGCAATCACGATGTGCCGCTCTACGACATCGCACGCCGGTTCGCCGCCCCACTGCGCCGCTACAAGCGCTACATTTCCAACGATCTGTGCCCCTGGTTCGAGAATGAGAAGCTCGCCGTGCTCGGCATCAACACGGCGCGCTCGCTCACCATCAAGGACGGCCGCATCAATCGCGAGCAGATGGAGGTCATTCGCGAGCGGTTCGCCGACGTCGCGCCGGAGAAGACCCGGATCCTGGTCACTCACCACCCGCTCTTCGCCATGCCGATCGGCGAGGGCGGCGAGCTCACCGAGGCGGTCGGCCGCCACCGCGACGCGGTGAAGGCGGTCTGCGCGGCGGGCGTCCACGTCGCCCTCGCCGGCCATTTCCACCGCACCTATGCCGAAGCCGCGCGCAAGATGGTCCAGAATGCCGGCGGCGCACTCGTCATCCAGGCCGGCACCGCGACCTCGGTGCGGCTGAGGAACGACGAGCTGCAGAGCTTCAACTGGATCGAGGCGCACCGCAACAACGAGATCGACCTGCAGGTGATCGCCTGGGACGGCGCGCGCTTCAGCGGCGGCAGCCACGCCCGCTACACGTTCGACGGCGAGAGCTGGACCGGCCGGCCCGTCGCGGGGGAAACGGCGGTGGAAGCGGCGGCGGAAGACGCGACACTCTGAGCAGCTCCGCCGTTGACACCGGCGCGCGCGGATCTCAGGCTCGCATTCGATGCTCGCACTTTCGATCGCCGTGACCTTGGCTGCAGCACAGCCCGCGAGCCCGCCTCATATCCTCGCTAGGTTACCGGTGGATTGCGTTTACGACGTGGTGAGTGCCTCCGAGCGCGAAGCGATCGCGACCATGATCGAAGGAAGGGCCAGCGTCGACGCGATTGCAGGCCCGCCGCTCGCTGCGCTGGAGCGCGCACGCGACTTTTGCACCCGTCTGTATCGATGGCGGAGGGAGCTGACAAACCTCGCCGTGCTGCACGGGCTCCTGCGCATCCGACGCGAGCACCTGCTGGCGGCGCTCCCGGTATCGGTCGAGCAGCGCGACGCAATTTCCCGGCTGCTGACGGACTTCACCCGCAGCGACGTCGCCGAAACCTACCGGCGGGACCCGACGGCGCTCGGGCGCCTCGTGAATCCCTTGCTGGACCAGCCTCCGACACCCGAGCAGCAAGGATCCTTGCAAGACTGGACGCGACGTCTCGACGCCTTTTTGGCGAGGCCGAGGGCCGCCCTTGTGACCGGGATCGATCGGGCGGCATTGCGCCGGCTCGCCGGGACGATCTGGTCCGACGTTGCGACGGTGACGCTCTACGACGGCGTGACCGCGGTCGAATCTTCGCGAGCGCGTTAGCCGGGCACGGCATCGGCGAGCCGGCGGTCGATCCGGCGGTAACGGGCTTCGGCGAGGCTGAAGAGGCCGAACAGGATGAGGCCGAACGCGACCGCCGTCTGCAGCGTCTGGGGCATCGACTGCAGAGCCTCGGCCAGCCCGCCGGCCTCGCGGGCGCTATGGTCGCGGGCGGCGCGGTAGAAGAGGAGCGCCATCACCAGGAAGATGGCGCCGCGCGCGGCGTAGCCGAGGCGCCCGAGCCAGCAGACCCAGCGGTGGGCCGGGCCGCCCACATTCAGGTGGCGCATGAATTTGAGCTTCCAGGCCTTGACCAGCTGAGCGACGCCGACGGCGATCAGCACCGCCGCGACGGCGTAGAGGATGGCGGTACCCCCAGGGAGGCTGAGCGCCGTCCGTGCGCCCTCCTCGCCGGAGCTGCGTCCGCCGCCGCTGCCGCTCGATCCGACGACGTGGAGCGCGGCGGCGCCCGCGAAGCCGAGGTGGATGAACCCCGAGCCGGCACCGGCGAGCCGGACGCCGATGCCCTTGGCGTCCGAGCCGCGGCCCTCCGGATCGATCCAGGCGTCGAGCAGGCGCCAGGCCGCGTAGAACAGAAAACCCAGCGCCATGGCGGCGAGCAGCATCGTGCCGCCGCCGCTGTCGAGATAATCGAAAATGCCGCCGGCATCCTCGGTGCGGCCGCTGCGCAGCGCCAGCCAGCCGATCAGGCCGTAGACGAGCCCGCGGGCGGCGAAGCCGATGCGGGTCAGCGCCTCGAAGGGGCCGGCGCGGGTCATGGGCTCAATCGCGCTCGACGCAGAGCGCGATACCCATGCCGCCGCCGATGCACAGGGTCGCGAGGCCCTTTTTGGCGTCGCGGCGGCGCATCTCGTGAAGGAGGGTGGTCAGCACCCGCGCGCCCGAGGCGCCGATCGGATGGCCGATCGCGATCGCGCCGCCATTGACGTTGACCTTGTCCGCGTCCCAGCCGAGCTCCTTGCCCACCGACAGCGCCTGGGCGGCGAAGGCTTCGTTGGCCTCGATCAAATCGAGATCGGCGATCGCCCACCCGGCCTTCTCGAGCGCGCGCCGCGTCGCGGGGACCGGGCCGATGCCCATGATCGACGGGTCGACTCCGGCCGAGGCCCAGCTTGCGATGCGGGCGAGGATCGTGGCGCCGCGGCGCTCGGCTTCCTCGCGGCTCATGACGACGAGCGCGGCGGCGCCGTCGTTCAGGCCCGAGGCGTTGCCGGCGGTGACGGTGCCGTCC
>DASQKE010000083.1:0-5758 GCA_035630675.1 Allosphingosinicella sp. | reverse complement strand
CGGCCGCCGGCGTCGCCGAAGCGCTCGACCAGCGCGCGGCGGATGACGGCGTGCATCGCCCCGACGTCGCCGGCGCTCGCGACCTTGCCGGTGCCGATCGCCCAGATCGGCTCGTAGGCAAGGACGAGCTCGCCGCGGGCGCGTTCGGGGCCGTCCGGATCGGGCAGCGAGCCGGAGAGCTGGGCGGCGACCCGTTGCTCGGCCTGGCCGGCGGTCCGCTCGGCTTCGCTCTCGCCGACGCAGACGATCGCCTGGAGGCCGGCGGCGAGCGCCGTTTCGGCCTTGTCGCGGACGAGAGAATCGGTTTCGGCCGCCTCGGCGCGGCGCTCCGAATGGCCGAGAATGACCAGCTTCGCGCCGGCTTCCTTGAGCATCGCCGCCGAGATGGCGCCGGTGTGCGCACCGTCCGGCGCCCAGTGGCAGTCCTGCGCGCCGATCGCGAGCCGGCCGGAGCGGGCGACCGCGGGCGCGATCAGGGTGAAAGGCGGGCAGATCGCGACGTCGACGCCGGCCCCGCCCCGCGCCGCCCCGGCGATCGCCGCCAGCTCGGCCAGGCCGGCAAGGCTGCCGTTCATCTTCCAATTGCCGACGATCAGCTTGCGGCGGACGTGCATGGCGGTTCCTGGGGGTTGGGGGTTGGGGGTTGGGGATTAGGGACTCGGGGGGAGCGCGCCAATCCCCAAAACCCAAGACCAAACCCCAAACCCATCCCACTACGCTTGCAGGGCCGGGGCGCCTTTCCTATGGTCCGCCGCCGACGGGCCCGGGCGCCCTCCCCTCCTCTTTTCGTGGTGACATCGATGCTCCGTACCTTCCGCAGCAAGCTCAGCTCATGGCTGATGCTGGGCTTCCTCGGCGTCGCGGTCGCCGCGATCGTGATCACCGGCTTCGGCACCGGCGGCGTCGGCGGACTGCCGACCGGCGGCTCGAGCGGCGACGAGACCCTGGTCGAGGTGGCCGGCGAGGAGGTCCAGGCGGCCGAGCTCGAGCGGCTGATCCGCCGCCAGCTCGAGGCCGCGCGCCAGCAGAATCCCGAGCTCGACATTGGCCAGTTCATCACCGCCGGCGCCTATGACGGCATCCTCAACCAGATGGTGGTCGCGCGCGCTCTCGCCGCCTTCGGACGGGCCAACGGCCTCGTCGTTTCCGATCGGATGATCGACCGGGTGATCGCCAATCTCCCCGAGTTTCGCAGCTTCACCGGCCAGTTCGACGAGAATACCTACCGCTCGGTGTTGCAGCGCCAGAATATGAGCGAGCAGCAGCTCAGGGACGAGATCGGCAACTTCCTGATGCAGCGCCAGCTCCAGACGCCGATCGGGCTCGCCGCGCGCATGCCGGAATCGGTCGCGGTCCAATATGCCTCCCTGATGCTGGAGCGGCGGCGCGGGACGATCGGCGTCGTCCCGATCGAGGCGGTGAGCCAGGGCATCGCCCCGAGCCCGCAGGAGGTCGCGGCCTTCTACCAGCAGAACCGGACGCGCTACACGATCCCCGAACGGCGCGTGCTGCGCTACGCCTTGATCGGGAGCGAGCAGGTGGCGGCGCAGGCAACGCCCACCGATGCCGAGATCCAGGCCTATTATCGTCAGAATGGGGCCCGCTATGCCGGCGCGGAGACGCGGGCGCTGCAGCAGGTGGTGCTCCCCAACCAGGCAGAGGCCCGCTCCTTCGCCGAAAGGGTCAGGGGCGGCGCCAACTTCGAGCAGGCGGCCGGGCAGAATCTGATCGCGCTCGAGCGCGAGACGAGCGAGGGCTATGGCCGCGTCAGCTCGCCCCAGCTGGCCCAGGCCGTCTTCTCGGCGGCGCAGAACGGCGTGGTCGGACCGATGTCCGCCGACGGCCGCTGGTATGTCGTCCGGGTCGTCGGAATCACGCGCGCCAGTGGGCGGTCGCTCGAGGCCGTCCGCTCCGAGATCGTGACCGCGCTTGAGCAGCGCAAGCGCGAGGATGCGCTCGCCGAGCTGGTCACCCGGATCGAGGAGCGCACGCAGGACGGCGCAAGCTTCGAGGAGATCGTCCGGCAGGAGCGGCTGGCGATGGTCGAGACGCCGCCGGTCACCGCCGCGGGCCAGGCGCCCGGCGCCCAGTGGCAGGCCCCGGCGGACCTGCAGCCCTTGCTGCGCGGCGCGTTCGAGATCGACCCCGAGGATCCGGTTCCGGTGGTCGAGACGATCACGCCGAACCAGCGCCTCGCTTTCGTCTCGGTCGCGCGGGTGCTGCCCGCCGCCGTACCG
Organism: Allosphingosinicella sp.; assembly: GCA_035630675.1. Taxonomy (GTDB): domain Bacteria; phylum Pseudomonadota; class Alphaproteobacteria; order Sphingomonadales; family Sphingomonadaceae; genus Allosphingosinicella. Next base: position 3,521 of record DASQKE010000083.1, on the reverse strand, counting down.
CCGCTCCAGCAGATCGCCGACCGGGTCCGCGCCGACGTGGTCCGCCAGCGCGCCAACGATCGCGCCCGCCAGATCGCGGCGCGGATCGTCGACCGGATCAATTCGGGTGCCCCTTCCGCCCGCGCCTTCGCCGAAGCCGGCGTGCGGCTGCCGGCGCCGCAGCCGGTCAATGCGCGGCGGATCGAGATCGCGCAGCGCGGCCAGCAGGTACCGCCGCCTCTCGCCATGCTGTTCGCCATCCCCCAGGGTCGCGCACGCCTGCTCCAGGCGCCGAACGGCGCCGGTTGGTTCGTCGTCCACCTCGAGCAGCGCACCGCCGGGCAGGCGAGCTGCCCGCAGGGCCAGAACCAGCAGCAGCAACAGGCAAACGAAGGCTGCCGCCTGATCCAGGCCGCGCGCCAGGAGTTCGGCGGCCAGGCGGGCTCCGAATATACCGAGCAGTTCGCCCGCGCCGCCCAGCAGGGGACCGAAGTCACCCGCGACGACCAGGCGATCGCCGCCACCCGCCAGCGCCTCCTGGCCGGTTCGGCAGCGGCGGAATAAAAGGGGCGTGGGTGCGCGGCTGCCGCACATCCTGGTCCTCGACAATTATGACAGCTTCACCTGGAATCTCGTCCATTATCTGCGCGAGCTCGGCGCCGAGGTGCGGGTCGAGCGCAGCGATGCGATGCCCGTGGCCGAGGCGCTGGACCTGGGCTCGGACGGCATCCTGATCTCGCCCGGACCGGGCACGCCGGACGAGGCCGGCATCTCGCTGGAGCTGGTCGGCGCCTGCGCCGCGGCGAAGCGGCCGCTGCTCGGCGTCTGCCTCGGCCATCAGGCGGTCGGGCAGTATTTCGGCGGCCGGATCGAGCGAGCAGCGCGGGTCATGCACGGCAAGACCTGCGCCGTCGGCCATGACGGGAGCGGCGTCTTCGCCGGCCTCCCCTCCCCGTTCACCGCGACCCGCTATCATTCGCTGGCGCTGGCTCCGGACAGCGTGCCCGCCTGCCTCGCGGTCAACGCGACCGCCGACGACGCCACCGTCCAGGGCCTGAGGCACAAAGAGCTGCCGATCCACGGCGTCCAGTTCCACCCCGAAAGCGTCGCCAGCGAGCAGGGCTACTTTTTGCTCGCCAACTTCCTGGCGCTGTGCGGCTGAGCGTCAGCGGGCTGGCGTCTGCGGCACCTGATAGAGATCGTGGCAGGCGGCGCAGGTCTGCCTTGTGACGTCGAACTGGGCGGCGAAGGCGGCGCGGTCGTTGCTCTGGGCGGTTTCGGCGAGGCGAGTCGCGGCGGCGGCATAAGCGGCCGCCTTGGCTTCGAAATCGGCGCGGTTGGCGAAGATTTCGGGCCGCGCCCGGGTCGGCGTGACGCCGCGCGCGCTGTCGGGGAACATGGTCGGCAGCGTCCGCGCCCAGCGGGCGACGCCGCGCGCGGCATAGGTCTGGCCGGCGACGTCGCGTCCCTGGTCGATCGCCGCCTTCATATTGCCCATCGCCGCGCCGGAGAGATGGAAGGCGGACTGGCGCGCGGCGACGATCTGCTCGGGCGTCAGGTCGGCCTGCGGCGGCGGCGCGACGATATCGGCGTTGCCGGCGGCGACGCAGCCGGCGAGGGCAAGCGCCGAGACGAACTGAACGACTTTGTGATGCGCGACGCTCTCCACTCTTGTCGTGCAGGATGACAGCCGCCGGGCAGCGGCGCAATCCGCGGGCTTTACAAGAGCGTTTGCCGGCGCAACCTAGGACGACACGATGATCGACGCAGCCGCGCCCTCGACCGCCTTCCCCGCGCCGGTCATTTGGCTGGTCCGCCGGCTGGTGCTGCCGACGCTGGCGTCCGCCGTGCTGGTCGAGGCGATCCTGCTGCTCGCCTGGGGCGCGACCCTGCTCTATTCGGTGCCGCTGCACGAGCGCGCGAGCCGACTCCCTCCCGAGGGCCTGCTCTTGGCGGCCGCGATCGTCGGGTGCGTCCTGCTCGTGGTCATCGGTTTCGGTCTGCTCCTGTTCGGAGTCCCGGCCGGATACCTCGTCGCACGACTTAAGCTCGGCTTCGGCCCGAGCCTGGCCGGCCTCGTCGCGCTGGGCGGATTCGCGGGCGGCCCGCTCCTGCTGCCGATGCTGGCCGCCGGCGGGAGCCTCCATGCCATGCCGCTCGGGATCGCAGCTTTGTTCGCGGTTTCGGGCGCTGCAACGGCGGCCATCTGGACCCTGATCAACGCCGATCTGTTCCGGCACCACGACGGCGCTTGACATGTTCCGCGGCGTTGCCTACGCGTTCACCTAACGTTCCTAGGGGGACTTGAACATGCTGACGCGTAAGCAACATGAGCTCCTGATCTATATCGACAAGCGGCTCGGCGAGGACGGCGTCTCGCCCTCGTTCGAGGAGATGAAGGACGCGCTCGACTTGAAGTCGAAGAGCGGCGTCCACAGGCTGATCTCGGCGCTCGAGGAGCGCGGCTTCATCCATCGCCTGCCCAACCGGGCCCGGGCGCTCGAGGTCACGAGGATGCCCGACACCCGACCCGCGGGCGCCCAGGCCGCGACGCCCGCCGCCGCCAATTCGAACGACGTGATCGAGCTCCCGCTCCACGGCAGGATCGCCGCCGGCACGCCGATCGAGGCGCTGCAAGGCACCGACACCCTCCCCGTCCCCGCCGCCTTGCTCGGCCCGGGCGAGCATTATGCGCTTCAGGTCGCCGGCGATTCGATGGTCGACGAAGGGATTCTCGACGGCGATTTCGCTTTGATCAGGAAGACCGACACTGCCCGCGACGGCGAGATCGTCGTCGCTTTGGTCGACAAGGAGGAAGCGACGCTCAAGACCTTCCGCCGCGAAGGCTCGATGATTCGCCTCGACCCCGCCAACCGCCGCTACGACCCCCAGCGCTACCGCCCCGATCAGGTCGAGGTGCAAGGGCGACTCGCGGGGCTGCTGCGGCGGTATTGAGGGGCCGGCCGATATCGGTCTCCTCGCTCGGCGAGGAACGGCAGAAGCGCATGTGAAGGACGCGGCCAAGCTCCCTCCCCCTTGATGGGGGAGGGATGGGGTGGGGGTGGAGTATGAGGAAAGGCTCGTGACTCGTTATCGTCCGCCGATCGGAAGCACAGCGAGCGCGTTCGCTCCGGCGACGGCGCCGGCGTGACGCCGCCCCGGGCCGCGAATGACGACGTTATTGACATCCCCCTGCACGGCCGGATCGCCGCCGGCACGCCGATCGAGGCGCTGCAGGGCACCGACACCCTCCCCGTCCCCGCCGCCCTGCTCGGCCCGGGCGAGCATTTCGCGCTCGAGGTCGCCGGCGATTCGATGGTCGACGAGGGCATATTGGACGGCGACTTCGCGTTGATCCGCCGCCAGGAGACGGCCCGCGACGGCGAGATCGTCGTGGCCTTGATCAACGACGAGGAAGCGACGCTCAAGACCTTCCGCCGCGAAGGCCAGATGATCCGCCTCGACCCGGCCAACCGCCGCTACGACCCGCAGCGCTACCGGCCCGACCAGGTCCAGATCCAGGGGCGGCTGGCGGGGCTGCT
>DASQKE010000082.1:0-2214 GCA_035630675.1 Allosphingosinicella sp. | reverse complement strand
TCCTGTGCCTTGCGGGATTTTCGGCAACGGCACAGCAATATCCTTCGCGCACGATCAAGTTCGTCGCCGGGTACCCGCCCGGCGGGGGCATGGACAGCGTCGCGCGCGCGCTGGGCGAACGGCTGTCGCCCCGCCTCGGGCAGCCGGTCGTGGTCGAGAACCGGCCAGGCGCCGGCGGGGCGATCGGCAACGACGCGGTCGCGAAGAGCGCGCCCGACGGCTACACGCTGCTCATCGGACCGATCGGCGGCCAGGCGATCCTGCAGTACACGATCCCGAAGCGCACCTACGACTTCGGGCGCGACTTCGCCGCCGTTTCGCGCATCGGCTACGGCACCATCATCTTCGTCGTGCCGGCGGGGTCGAAGGCGCAGTCGGTGATGGACTTCGTCGCCATGGCGAAAGCGACGCCCGGCAAGCTCAACTTCGCTTCATCGGGCTACGGTGCGCTCATCCACCTGACCGGCGAGATGTTCAAGCAGGCGGCCGGGGTCGATCTCACGCACGTCCCCTACAAGGGCACCACGCAGATCCTCCCCGACCTGCTCGACGGCCGCATCGACGTGGCGCTCGACAGCGCGCCGGCGTATCTGCCGCACTTGAAAGCCGGGCGCGTACGCGCGCTGGCAGTGGCGGCGCCGAAGCGCTCCGCGCTGATGCCCGAGCTGCCGACGATGGCCGAGGCCGGCGTCCCCGGCGTGGTTTCGCAGACCGACTACGCGTTGTACGCGCCCGCGACCACGCCGAAAGACCTGATCGCGCTGCTCAACCGCGAGATCAACGCGGTGCTGCAGATGGAAGACTTCCGCGCGCGCATGGCGTCGCAGGGAATCGAAGTGGTCGGCGGCACGGCGGAATCGCTGCAGGCGGAATACGCGGACGAGCTCGCCAAGTGGGCGCGGGTGATCCGCGACGCGCGACTGAAGTTCGATTGAGCGTGCTCAGGGCGCGATGCTCCTAGGCTGCATCGCCGACGACCTCACGGGCGCGACCGACCTCGGCGTCACGCTCGCGCGCGAGGGGCTATCGGTCATCCAGGTCAACGGCGTTCCGGAACCGGCGCTCGAGATCCCGGCAGCAGATGCGGTCGTCGTCGCGCTGAAATCGCGCACCAACCCGGCGGCCGAAGCGGTTGCTTGGTCGCTCGCCAGCCTTAAATGGCTGCGCCGGCGCGGCGCGCAGCGCATTTACTTCAAGTACTGCTCGACCTTCGACTCGACCGCCCGCGGCAACATCGGCCCGGTGGCTGACGCGCTCCTCGATGCGCTTGGCGAGCCCTTCACCGTCGCCACCCCCGCCTATCCAAGGAATGGTCGCACCGTCTACAAGGGCAACCTCTTCGTCGGGGATGTGCCGCTCGCCGAATCCGGCATGCGCGATCATCCGCTCACTCCCATGCGCGACTCGAACCTGGTGCGCGTGCTCGGCGCGCAGACATGGCGTTCAGTCTTTCTTGTCCCGGTCGACGTTATGGAGGCCGGCGCGGTCGAGGTCAAGAAAAAACTTTCGGGTGCAGAAGGCTACGCGGTGCTGGATGCAACCCGCGACGAGCACCTCATCGCCGCCGGCGAAGCGTGCCGCGAGCTGAAACTCACGACCGGCGGTGCCGGGCTCGCCATGGGACTCGCGCGTGCGCTCGGCGTGAAGCGCTCTTCGTCAACAGCGCTGCCCAGGCTCTCCGGCCCCGCCGTGATCCTGGCCGGTAGCTGCTCGCAGGCGACCTTGGCGCAGATCGAAGCGTGGGGCTCGGCCGCGCTAAAGCTCGATCCCATGCATCTTGATCCGGTGGCGGCGGTCGAGTGGGCCGCGCGGCGCCCGCCATCGCCTGCACTCATCTATGCCTCCGCCCCGCCGGAAGCGATCGTGGCCGGGCGCGGCGAAGCCATCGAGCAGGCATTTCGCGAGATCGCCCGCGGCCTGCGGGCGAAGGGCGTGCGCAAGTTCGTGGTTGCCGGGGGCGAGACCTCCGGCGCGGTGGTCGACGCGCTCGGCGTGCGCGCGCTCGCCATCGGTCCGGAAATCGATCCCGGCGTGCCGTGGACCGCGGCGGTCGGCGGCGAGCCCTACCTGCTCGCGCTCAAGTCGGGTAACTTCGGCAGCCGCGATTTCTTTGCCAAGGCTCTGGGGATGCTGCCGTGACCGAAACGCAGTTGCGCGAAGCGCTCGTGATGCACGGGCAATCGCTGTACCAGCGCGGCTACGCGCACGGCAGCT
>DASQKE010000081.1:0-3573 GCA_035630675.1 Allosphingosinicella sp. | reverse complement strand
CGGCCGGTATGACAGGACTGCCGTGCCGGTCCATTCGTCCTCGTCGCGATCGTCGCTGAGGTTGAGCGAGTTGAGGCTGCTCGAGCTGTTGCCCTGGCAGGTAAGGTTGACGATCCCCTGGGCAAGCGCCTGCGCGCTGGTCGCGGGGGCGCCCGGAGTGGCGCCGCTGCCGGGCAGCGGGGTCAGGCCGCCGGTCAGGAAGTTCGAGAAGAAGGCCTGCTGGACCGGGCACACCGTGTTGCTGTTGTTGAAGGTCGCCCGGAAATCCTTGCTCTCGCTGGTGTAGCGCAGGCCGAGCGTCAGGCTGAGCTCGTCGGTGATGTTGAAGATATTGTGGGTGAAGATCGCCCAGTTGCGGCTGTCCTGGAAATAATTGGCATTGTTGTCGCCGAGATTGTTCACGGTGCTGAGCCGCTGGAGCCCGGCCGCGAGCAGCGGGCCGGCGCCGCCGAGAGCGCCGGTGGCGCTGAACGGCTGGCCCGGCGCGGTCGCCGCAGCGCTGAGACAGCCCGGATTGCCCGGGTTGCGCAACGCCGCCACGGGCGAGATCAATGTGATGAAGCGGCACGACGCGAAGGTGCCGTACTGGGCGCCAAAGCGCAGATTGTCCCGGACGTGCAGATCCTCGCTGGAGAAATAGCCGCCGACCAGCCAGTCGAGGACGCCCCCGAAGGTCGAGCCCTGGAGGCGAACTTCCTGGGTCAGCGTCTCGAACGACCGGAAGGCGTTGCCGTCATCCTCACGATACAGGATGTCGAGATTATTGTAATCGACGTCGCCCGGCTGTTCCGACTTGTAGTCGCGATAGGCGGTGATCGAGGTCAGACGAGCCCCGCCGAAATCATAGTCGATCTGGCCCGAGACGCCCCAGTCGCGCGTGTCGCCGCGATAGGTGCGGCCGGGCGTGATCGCGATTTCGCGATCGAACGGCCTCGGCGGAAACACGCCGCCCAGGCTGGTCATGACGTCCACGATCCGGTTGGAGGCGGCGACCGAGAAGTCGCCGGGCTGGCCCGGCGTCGGGTCGAACGTTTCGAGCGTCGAGACGTAAACGGCGCCGCAGCAGCTCTCGTCGCGGGTCGTATAGTCGCCGATCAGGCGGATCGAGAGATCGTCGTTAGGCTCGAACAGCAGCTGGCCGCGCGTGAAGATGCGGTCGCGATCGTTGACCCGATCCTCGGTGCCGCCGGCGGCGTTGATGACGTCGTAAAAGCCGTCGCGGCGGACGGCGACCGCGTCGATGCGGAAGGCGACGCCCTCGCCGATCGGGCCGGTGAGGCCGAGCTGGCCGCGCATATAGTCGTAATTGCCGTAGCTGAGCTCGACATTGCCGCCAAACTCGAACTCCGGGCGGCGGCTGAGGATGTGGATCAGGCCCGCCGAGGCGTTGCGGCCGAACAAGGTGCCCTGCGGGCCGCGCAGCACCTCGATGCGCTCGATCTCGCCGAGCTCGTTCATGCCGACGCCGGCGCGCGAACGGTAGACGCCGTCGATGAACACGGCGACCGAGCTTTCGAGGCCGGGATTGTCACCGACGGTGCCGATGCCGCGGATACGCGGCGAGGCGTTGGCCTCGGTACCGGTCGAGGAGACGAGCAGCGACGGCGCGAGCTGGTTCAGCTGGCGGATGTCGTTGGCGCCCGAATTTTCGAGTGCCTGGCCGGACACGGCGGAGACGGCGAGCGGCACGTCCTGGAGGATCTGCCGGCGGCCCTGGGCGGTGACGACGATGACCGGCGCGCCGCCGGTATTCTCGTCGGATTCCTGGACGGCGCCCTGCTCGGTGGGGCTGTCGGTCGTCGCGGACTGGTCCGGATCGGGCTGGGCGTAAGCGGGCGTCGCCATGGCAAACAGGCCGGCGGACAGCAGCCAGTAGGATTTCGACATCTTAACCCTCCCCATTGATTTGTTTGGAAGAGAGCTAGCCAAAACCGCCCCTGCTCGCCAGCGGAAAAGGGCGGATTTCCGCGCTCGGCGAGAGATCATTGCATTTCCGCAACTCTTCAGTTGCGAAACGCAACCCGCATCTTCGTTCGATGCGGGGCGTTCCGTTACGGAATGCTGGCCAAATGATCCACGACCGCGCAGGCCGCGGCCGGTCGTTACTTGGGCGAGAGGACCATCAGCATCTGACGGCCTTCCATGCGCGGATGCTGCTCGACCTTCGAAATCTCGACGACGTCGGCCTGGACGCGCTGCAGGAGGCGCATGCCGAGCTCGCCATGGGCCAGCTCGCGACCGCGGAAGCGCAACGTCACCTTGACCTTGTCGCCCTCGCCGATGAAGTCGCGGACCTTCCGCATCTTCACGTCGTAATCGTGATCGTCGATGTTGGGACGCATCTTGATCTCCTTGATCTCCTGCGTCCTCTGGGTCTTGCGGGCGAGATTGGCCTTTTTCTGCGCCTCGTACTTGAACTTGCCGACGTCGAGGAACTTGCAGACCGGCGGATCGGCGCTGGGCGAGACTTCGACGAGGTCGAGGCCGACGGCGGCGGCCTGTTCGATCGCTTCGGCGGTGAGCAGAACTCCGAGATTCTCGCCATTCTCATCGATCACGCGCACTTTGGGCACGGAGATGAATTCGTTGAAGCGAGGGCCGTTCAGCGGCGGCGCCTGAGGGCGCCGGATCATGGGCGGACGTATAGCGATTTCTCCATCGAAGCTTCGGAACCGTTGAGAGTTAGTCGCTTGGCGAGCGGAATGAAAGGAGCGCGCGCAACCGCCGCGACTTTTCCGCCCCGCATGTGGCCGCGAGGACGCGGCATTGTCGATCCGGGCTTCGACAGGCTCAGCCCTGGCGGGTGCGGGGAATCCACTGGCGGACGAGGCCGGACAAGCCCGCTAGCCCTGAGCTTGTCGAAGGGCGGGCCGCAGTGCGCCGTGCCTATGCTCAGCCTCGCAGATCAGGCGCCAGCGCCTGTGCCCGCAGTCGCTCGACCAGCGCATCGAGCGCCAGCACTTCCTGCCGCGCGTCGGTGCCGAGAGGGCGCAGGGCGACCGTGCGCTCTTCCGCCTCGCGCTTGCCCAGGACGAGGAGGTTGGGGACCTTTTTCAGGCTGTGCTCGCGGACCTTGTAGTTGATCTTCTCGTTCCTGAGGTCCGCCTCCACCCGCAGGCCCGCCGCCTCGAGCGCGCGCATCACCTCGCGCGCATATTCGTCGACGTCGGAGACGATGGTCGCGACCACCGCCTGGACCGGCGCCAGCCACAGCGGGAAGCGCCCGGCATGGTGCTCGATCAAGATGCCGATGAAGCGCTCGAACGAGCCGAGGATGGCGCGGTGGAGCATCACCGGGCGGTGCTTCTCGCCATCCTCGCCGATGTAGGCGGCATCGAGCCGCTCGGGCAGCACGGTATCGGTCTGGATCGTGCCGACTTGCCAGGTCCGGCCGATCGCGTCGGTGAGATGGAATTCGAGCTTGGGCGCGTAGAAGGCGCCCTCGCCCGGCAGCTCCTCCCAGCCATATTCGGAGCCGGCCCGGCCGGCGAGCTGGACGGCGTCGCGCAGGTCCTGCTCGGCCTTGTCCCACATCTCGTCGCTGCCGAAGCGCTGCTCGGGCCTCAGCGCGAG
>DASQKE010000080.1:0-3254 GCA_035630675.1 Allosphingosinicella sp. | reverse complement strand
GCCCGCCGCGCAGGTTGATGACTGTGCGCACCCCGCGCTCGGCGAACCAGGCGAGCTGATGCGGCGCCGGCTGCGCCGAGCGCCACAGGTTCGGCGAGACCTGGTGCCGGTTGAGATACAACAGCCGGAAGGCGCCGTGGTCGACGAGCACCATATGGGCCCAGGCCCGAAAACGCCCGGCGCCGCCGCCGACCGGCCGATCCCAGCGCGCGATCCGGGCCATCCGCCGCGCGTAGCGGAGTTCCGGCTTTAAGAAACGGTTAAGCACTCTTCATCAATCTTAAACGACAGCCGGAGTCGAGCACGGAATCGGTCAGGCCGGATGAGCGGAGAGCGCGCCCTTAGCAGCGATGCGCCTCGGGAGCAACGAGGCCGCCCGGGGCGCGATTGTGGCCTTTCCACAACGCTTCACAGGCGGGTGCGGACCGGCACCGCGGACGCGCTTTCCCATCGCGTAACCTTGGCGCAGATTTCGCTTCGGCAGCGACGCTTCCCGACCCTGCGGGCGGTCTTGCACCGCAGGCCTCGACAGGTCCGATCGCCATGAAAGAACTGACCATCAGCATCCGCCGGGCGCGCACCGAGGACGCCGCCGCGCTGTCGGGCGTTTTCGACAGCGCCTGGCGGGAGGCCTATCAGGGCATCATTCCGGCGATCGCCCTCGAGCGCATGATGGCGCGGCGCGGGCCGCGCTGGTGGCTCTCGACGGTCGGACGCGGCCGCCCGCTCGTGGTGCTCGACGTCGGCGAGACGGTCGCCGGCTACGTCTCCTACGGCCGCTGCCGCGACCGCTCGCTGCCGGCCGACGGCGAGATCGACGAGCTCTACCTCGCGCCCGAGTACCAGGGCGTCGGCTTCGGCACGCGGCTGTTCAAATGCGTCCGCAACGACATGATCGACCGCGGCATCAAGCGCATCGCGGTGTGGTCGCTGTCCGAGAACGAGCGCGCCCGCGGCTTCTACGAGCGCCTCGGCGGCAAGGTCGTCGCCGAGACGACCGACCGCGTCGCCGGATCGTGCCTGGCGAAGGTCGCCTACCTCTTCCGCTAGATCGCCTCTCCCGCCCGCGGGAGAGGCCGACTCACGAAGCGAGCGGGTGAGGGCTTGCGGCGGCTTGTCCGCGCCCCTGCCGGCTCCTAGACAGGCGCGTCCCGGGGAGACCGCCATGCGCATCGACGCCATTCCGATCGGCAAGGACCCGCCGCACGACGTCAACGTCGTGATCGAGGTGCCGATCGGCGGCGAGCCGATCAAGTACGAGATGGACAAGGCCGCCGGCACCCTCGTCGTCGACCGCTTCCTCTACACGGCGATGCGCTACCCCGGGAACTACGGCTTCATCCCGCATACGCTGTCGGGCGACGGCGATCCCTGCGACGTGCTCGTCGCGAACACGCGCGCGATCGTGCCGGGCGCCGTGATGAGCGTGCGCCCGGTTGGCGTTCTGTTGATGGAGGACGAGGCCGGGGAGGATGAGAAGATCGTCGCCGTGCCGTCGCGCAAGCTCACGGCGCGCTACGAGCGCATCCAGAGCTACACCGACCTGCCCGATATCACCGTCCGCCAGATCCAGCACTTCTTCGAGCACTACAAGGATCTCGAGCCCGGCAAATGGGTCAAGGTCGTGCGCTGGGGCGGGCCTGAGGACGCGAAGCGCCTGATCGAGGAGGGGATTGAGCGGGCGAAGGCCAAGGGCTGAGCCGTCACAGCGCCTCCCCCCGCATCAGCCGCGGGCCCTCGCCGGCAAGCCCCGCGGCTTCGCGGATGAAAAAGCGCTTCAGCGCCGGCATGCGGTCCACCAAGCCGAGGCCGAGGTCGCGCAGGAGGCGGACCGGCAGGAGGTCGTTCGAGAACAGCCGGTTCAGCCCGTCGGTGACGAGGCCCATCGCGAAGGTGTCGAAGCGGCGGGCGCGCTCGTAGGTCGCGAGCACCGCGTCGCCGCCGGGATCGAGCCCGAGCCGCACCGCGTCGACGACGCTCTCGGCGAGCGCTGCCGCGTCCTTGAGGCCGAGGTTGAGGCCCTGGCCGGCGATCGGGTGGATGACGTGCGCGGCGTCGCCGAGGAGTGCCAGGCGCGGGGCGGCAAAGCGGCGCGCGATGCCGAAAGCCAGCGGGTGCGCCTGCGGCGGCGTCTCGAGCGCGATGCGCCCGAGTCGCAGCCCGAAGCGGCGCTCGATCTCATCCTTCTGGTCCTCGGGATCGAGCCCGAGGAGGTGCGGCACGCTCCCGGCGTCTTCAGTCCAGACGATCGAGGAGCGGTGGCCGAGCGGCCCGCCGGGCGCGAGCGGCAGGATCGCGAACGGCCCCGCCGGCAGGAAGTGCTCGAAGGCGCGGCCCTCGTGGTCGCGCTCATGGGCGATCGTCGCGACGATCGCCGATTGCGGGTACGACCAGCCGACCCAGCCGACGCCGGCCTCCTCGCGCAGCCGCGAGCGCGCGCCGTCGGCAGCGACCAGGAGATGGGCGTGCGCGCTGCCGCCGCCGGCGAGCCGCAGCGACACCGCCTCCTCCTCGACCTCGTAGCCTCCGGCCGCGGCGGGGTGCAGGTCGACGGCCGCCGCACGGCAGGCCTCGATCAGCGCCGCCGCGAGCGCGCCGCTCTCGACCATGTGGGCGAAGGGCTCGCCGGGCTCGACCTCGCCGTCGAACGTCAGGAACACCGGCCGCACCGGATCCGAGACCCGGCTGTCGGTGATCACCATGTCGAGGATCGGTTGCGCCCCGCCCTCGATCGTCCCCCAGACGCTGAGCGCCGCGAGCATCCGCCGGGCGCCGGCGGCGATCGCATAGGCGCGCCTGTCGCCGCCGGGATCGCGGGCGAGCGCCGGATCGTACACCGCCACCTCGAGCGCGGAACCGAGCGCCTGCTTCAGCGCCAGCGCCAGCGACAGCCCCGCGACGCCGCCGCCGGCGATGGCGACGCGCCAAGCGGCTCGGTTGGCGGCAGCTTTGTGCGGCTCGTCAGGCATGTCCCTTTGTGCCCCCGCCAGGCGGCGCTGTCATCCGGCGTCACGCCGCTTGCGTATTTGTGATAGCAGTCCCGCGAGCGGCACACCCCCGCGGCGCGTCCGGCGTCCTATATTGCCGCGCTCGGGCGCCGCACCGGCCGCTGGCGAGGATCGATCGTTCATGGAGACCACTTCGGCGCACCCGGCCGCCGAGCGCAGCTTCTGGGTGCCCGTCATCTGCGGCGCCGTGATCCTGACGATCGGCATCGGCGCGAGGCAGAGCTTCGGCATCTTTCAGAAGCCGAT